>DASSKC010000061.1:0-59712 GCA_035690885.1 Oleiagrimonas sp.
TCTCGGCGGACAGCATCTACAACCCGACCAACCAGGACATCGGTTTTTACCGGCGTCTGGTCGAGGCACCGAGCCTTCGCGAACTGACCAGCCGCACGCGTCATCTCGATGCCACGCTCAAGGGCTGGTTCATGGTCGGCAGTCATTACTGGAACTGGGATGCCGGCGTCACTTGGAACAAGAACACGGTCAGTGGCGTGGCCGCGGGCAACGTCAACCTGCGCAACGCGCATCGCGCCCTGGGTCCGTCGTTCATCAATGCCGAGGGCGTCGCCAAGTGCGGCACGCCCGATGACGTGATCGGCGGCTGCATTCCCTGGAACGTGCTGGGCGGGCCGTCGGCGATGACGCCGGAGCTTTACCAGTATCTGTTCGTGAAGAACCGGCGCGAGGCCGGCAGCAAGGGCGTGTCCTACCAGGCCAACCTCACCGGCGGCATGTTCAACATTCCCTTTGGCGGAGAGGCCGCGTTTGCCTTCGGTGTCGAGCGTCGCGAAATGTCCGGCTATACCGAGCCCGATTCGCTGGCGCTGGCCGGCCTGAGCACCAGCAGTGCCAGCCCGGGCATGGATGCCAGCTACAGCGTCAACTCCGTCTACGGCGAGTTGTCGATTCCGTTGCTGCGCGATCAGCCGTGGGCGAAGAACCTGACCTTCGACATCGCCGGACGCTATTCCGACTACAGCACCTTCGGCAGCACCTTCAACGCCAAGTACGGTTTCGAGTGGAAGCCGATCGAAAGCCTGCTGTTCCGCGGCAACTATTCCGAGGCCTACCGCTCGCCCAGCATCAACAACATGTACAGCGGCGTGCACGATTACTACGTGTACTTCCTGGATCCGTGCGACACCAAGTACGGCGCCGACGCCTATGGCGACAAGGTCCACAATGCCTGCATCGCCAGCCTCAAGGCGGCCGGTTATGCCAATGCGGACAGCTTCCGTCAGGTCGATGCGACCGGCAACCCGGTGGCGACCGCCAACCCGGTGACCACCTCGCGCTTCCATTACGGCTCCAACCCCGATCTGGATGCCGAAAAAGCAGTCACCAAGACGTTCGGTGTGGTCTACAGCCCCGAGTTTGCTCCGGGACTGGACGTGTCGCTGGACTGGTACGAAATCAAGATCCGCGATGCCATCGGTCAGGTCACGCCGCAGGGAACGGTCGAGAACTGCTACCTGGGTGATGCGTCCTATTGCGCCAAGTTCCACCGCAACGCCAATGGCCAGCTGGTGAGTCTGCATTACGGTCTGGGCAACATGGGCAAGGTGGTGATGGAAGGCTACGATTTCGGCATTGCCTACCGTTTGCCCGCGACCGCGTTCGGATCGTTCAAGCTCACCTCCAACAGCTCCTACCTGGTGCGCAAGAACCTGAAGTGGGGCCATGATGCGCCCATCGACACGCAGGTCGGCAACAATGTCTGGCGCTTGCGCAACAACACCTCGCTGGACTGGCAGTACGGCAAATTCGGGGCGACCTGGACTATTCGCTACTTCTCCAGCGTGCGCGAGCCGTGCGATTACATGACCGAGTGCAACATGCCCGACTTCGTGTCGCCGCATTCCGGTGCCCAGCCGACCCGACGCATCGGCGCCATCGCGTTCAACGATTTGAGCGTGCGTTGGGACGCGCCGTGGGATGCGCGCATCACCCTGGGCGTGAACAACATCTTCGACCGCGAGGCGCCGATCCAGTACGGGCAGCTGCACGATTCGGGAAGCATTCCGTTCAACCCCGCTTACGACCTGGACCGCTACCTGTTCATGAGCTACCACCAGAAGTTCTGATCCCGTTGACGCTGCGGGGCTGCCTTCACGGCGGCCCCGTTGTGTCTGGACCTCTCTCATTGTCGCCACGGAGGGCGATTGCAGCGGATAGAAGCATGTTTGCAAGACTTGCGGTTTTCCTTTTCGGCATCACGCTGGCCTCGATGGCCTGTGCCACGACGGCGGATGTGCACATCGTGCCCAAGCCGCAGCACCTTTCCGTGGGCGAAGGGCATTTCACCATCGATGCGGATACGGTGGTCACCGCGCCCGAGGGTGAGCGCACTGTCGAGATCGCGCGATTCCTGCGTGATGCGATCGCGCGGCAGACCGGCGTGGACGTGGCCGCCGGCACGCGCGCCGACGACCACCGCATCGACCTGCGGCTGGACGATTCCATCGACGGCAAGGAAGCCTACCGCCTGACGGTGACGCCCGATCACGTCGAGATCGCGGCGGCCACCACGCACGGCCTGTTCTGGGGCGTGCAGACGCTGCGTCAGTTGTTGCCGGTCGATCCGCACGGCGCCGTGCAAGTGCCGGTGCTCAGGATCACCGACGCACCGAGCTATCCGTGGCGCGGCATCATGCTGGATGTGGCGCGGCATTTTCAGCCGGTCAGCTTCATCAAGAAGCAGATCGACCTGATGTCGTATTACAAGTTCAATGTCTTCCACTGGCATCTGACCGACGACCAGGCCTGGCGCATCCACATCAAGCAGTATCCCAAGCTGACCGGGGTCGGTGCGTGGCGCGACGAGGGTGGCGACAAACCCTATGGCGGCTTCTACACCCCGGCGGATATCCGCGAGGTGATCGACTATGCGCACAAGCACAACATGCGCGTGGTGCCGGAGATAGAGATGCCGGGCCACAGCACGGCGGCCATCGCGGCCTATCCGGAGCTTTCGTGCACCGACAAGGATCTGGAAGTGGCCACCGGCTGGGGCGTGTTCGCCAATGCGCTTTGCGTGGGCGAGGACAACACCTACACCTTCGTGCACAACGTGCTCGACGAGGTGATGGCCTTGTTCCCGTCAAGTTACGTGCACATCGGTGGTGACGAAGTACCCGACGGCGTGTGGAAGCATTGCCCGGCGTGCCGCCAGCTGGCCGAGAGCCATGGGCTGGAAGGCAAGGCCGGCTTGCAGAGTTACTTCATCGAGCGCGTCCGCCGTTATCTGGCTGACCACGGCAAAACCATGATCGGCTGGGACGAAATCCTCGAGGGTGATCTTGATCCCGATGCGGTCGTGGAAGTGTGGCGCGGCCCGGACGAGGGCAAGAAGGCGCTGGCCAACGGCAACCGCGTCATCATCGCCGGGCCGTTCTACCTTGATGCCGCCATCAGTGGTCGCACCCTGGAAGACATCTACCGCAACAACCCGTTCCAGCTCCCGATGTATGCCAGGCATCCGGACCAGGTGCTGGGTGGCGAGGCGCCGTTGTGGTCCGAGTACATCACCCCGCGCAATGCCACGGCCAAGCTGTATCCGCGTGCGCTGGCGGTGTCCGAACACCTGTGGAACACGCAGGCGGATGATGTCGACGATTTCCTGCGCCGGGTGCGTGCGCAGTATCCGCTATGGGCCTCCAACGGCGTGCCTTACGGGCCGGAAAACAAGGACATCGTCGATTATTCGCTTAGCTGGCACCCCGGTTACCATCGCTGGCGCATCAGCGCCGTGCGCGGCTTCGACGACATGCGTCTGCACTACACCACCGATGGCAGCGAGCCGACCGTGGATTCGCCGTACTTCAAGGACGTGCTGGATCTTTACGAGCCCAAGACGGTCACCGTGGTGCCGTTCCGCGATGGCGTGCCGTATGCCGTCAGCCGCAGCTTCCACATCGTGCCCAACCTGGCGCAGGGCAAGCCGGTTGATTACACGCATGCGCCGTCGCGAACCTATGCCGGCAGCCTGGTCGACGGCATGCTGGGTGATGGCGATTACCGTTCCGGACGCTGGGCCGGTTGGCAGGGCGCACCCATGGATGCGGTAATCGACCTGGGTCAGCCGACCGAGATCCGGCGCATCCAGGCGCGCTTCCTGCAGGAAACCGCGGCGTGGATCGTGTTGCCGCGCAGTGTCCGCTTCCAGGTGTCGGACGATGGCCAATCCTGGACCACGCTCAGGACCGTGTCATTGGATGCCGATCCGACGGCCGGCGACATCATGATCAAGCCGGTCGACGGCAAGTTGTCCGAGCCGGTGACGGCCCGTTATGTGCGAGTGCTGGCCAAGCCCTCAAAACAGTCGGTGCATGGCGGTACGCCATTCATCTTTGCCGACGAAATCATCGTGCAATGACCCGCAACCGGGTTATTGCCCTTTGAATTCGGGCTTGCGCTTTTCCAGAAACGCCGCGGTGCCTTCGTGCATGTCCTCGGTGGAGAAGGCCAGCGCGAAGTTGCGGGTTTCGTAGGCCAGGCCCTGGTCGATGCCGCATTCGCCGCCGTTGAGTACGGCATCGAGGATGCCGGCGGCGGCCAGCGGTGCGGCGGCGGCCAATTGGTCGGCCAGTGCATCGACGGCTTCGTCGAGTGCCTCTGGCGCGACGACCCGATTGACGATGCCCAAGGTGGCGGCACGCTCGGCCTTGATCGGCGTGCCGGTCAGGCACAGCTCCAGCGCCGCCGCGCGGCCGGCCAGACGGGTCAGACGCTGGGTGCCACCGAATCCGGGAATCAACCCGAGGCCGATTTCCGGCTGACCAAATTTCGCCTTCTCCGAAGCGACGCGCAGATGACAGGCCATGGCCAGCTCCATGCCGCCACCAAGCGTGAAGCCCTGGATGCGGGCAATCACGGGCTTGCGCAGACGCTCGATCGACAGCATCAGCTGCTGGCCGGCGTGCGAGAATGCCTGCGCCTGCACTGGCGTGTAGCTGTGCATTTCGGCAATGTCCGCGCCGGCCACGAAGGCTTTTTCACCGGCGCCGGTCAACACCACCACGCGCACGGCATCATCCTGCTCGGCCTGGACAAACGCGATGCCCAGCTCATTGATGGTCTCGCGATTGAGCGCGTTGAGCTTGTCCGGACGGTTGACGGTAATGGTGCGAACGGCGCCGCGATTGGACACCTCGAGTGTGCGATAAGCCATGACGTGCATTTCGTGGAAACGGGACGGGAATGGTAGCAGCCGGGAAACTTTTGCCCGACGCGGCTTTCTCATGACACGGGTGTTGCAGGCGTGAATATTGCCAATGAACAACGCGGTACCTGTATTTGTGTTTGGCGTGTGTTGCGCCGTGTCCGCGCTGGAGTGGGCGGTTGATCCGGCCGCGGCGGGTTCGGCCGTCAATGCGTCGAAGCCATCCGCTGGCAGCGTACTGGATCGACACCAGGTGTCGTACGCGATCGGCTATCGCATTGGCAGCGAATTTGCCGATGACGACCCGAAGATCGACATGCCCACATTGCTGCGCGGGCTCAAGGCGGCCTATGCCCGGCAGCCGCCGACGGTTTCGATGCCGGTCATGCAGCACCAGCTTGATGTACTGGCCGAGCGCATGCACCAGCAGGCCATGGCGTCTTTTCAACGCATGGCACAACGCAACGCCCGAACCAGCGCCGCGTTCATGCGCAGCAACGCAAAGAAGCCGGATGTGGTGTCGTTGCCATCGGGCGTGCAGTACAAGGTGCTCCAGGTCGGGCACGGTGCCGCGCCCACGCTGTCCAGTACGGTGGTCATGAACTATCGCGGGTCACTGGTCAACGGCATGGAGTTCGACAGTACCTGGGCGCACGGCAAGCCGGTCACGTATGCCGTCGGCAACATGCTGCCGGGCTGGCGCAAGGTGCTTCCGCGCATGCACGTCGGCGCGCACTGGAAAGTGTTCATCCCGCCGGCGCAGGCCTATGGCGAACGCGGGCAGTTGCCGCGCATCGGGCCCAACGAGGCACTGGTGTTCGATATCCAGTTGCTGGGCGTCAAACCCTGACTCTGGCAATGATCCGGACGCTGGTCCGGCTGCGGCACTTTCCGCTCGTATAGCGGTCTGATCCGTTATCATCAACGACTCTGCAACGCTTTCAGGAGCGCAACGTGCGATCAACCAATCCCGTCCTTCGACGCCATCCTTTCCAGGATCAGGCTGCCACTGGCGAACGCATGACCATCAACGGCACCGTCAACAAGACGGGGTTGTTGCTGGTGCTGGCCATCATCACGGGAGCGTGGACGTGGCATCGCTTTGTCGCGGCCTTTGAAGAGGGCGCCAGGAATGTCGGTATCGGCACGGAAAGCGCCGCCATGGCCGCGGCTTCGTCGCATGCCATGAGCGCAATCATGCCGTTCATGATCGGCGGACTGGTGGTCGGCCTCATTCTGGCGCTGGTGTCCGCGTTCAAACCGCGTTGGTGCGGTATTACCGCGCCGGCCTATGCCTTGGCCGAAGGTTTTGCCCTGGGCGGCATTTCCGCCTTCATGGACCTGAAATACCCCGGCATCGTGTTGCAGGCGGTGATGCTGACGGCGGGCGTGATGGTCGCCATGCTCGTGGCCTACCGTGCCGGCTGGATTCGCGTGACCGACAAGTTCCGCACCTGCGTCGTCGTCGCCACGGGCGCCATTTTCCTGTTGTATCTGGTCGACTTCGGGCTGCAGGCTTTTACCAGCGCCGATGTTGGATTCATCCATGATGCGGGCCTGCTCGGCATTGGCTTCAGTTTGTTGGTGGTCGGCATTGCGGCGCTGAACCTGGTACTCGATTTCGACATGATCGAGCAGGGAGCGTCCAGGGGCGCCCCCAAGTTCATGGAATGGTATGGCGCGTTCGCGCTGATGGTGACGCTGGTCTGGCTGTACATGGAAATCCTGCGTTTGTTGAGCAAGATCCGACGCTGACCGCAGCGTCCATCCACGACAAAAAGGCCCGCATGCGACGCATGCGGGCCTTTTTGTCGTCACGCGTTCGGACTGTGTCAGATGATGCGCGGTTCCGGTTCCAGGTGGACGCCGAAGCGCGAGGCAACGCCGTCGATGACGCGCTGCGCCAGTGCCCACAGTTGCTCACCGCTGGCGTGACCGTGATTGACCAGTACCAGGGCGTGGCGGTTGGAAATGCCGGCATCGCCCTCGCGCAGCCCCTTGAAGCCGCAACGGTCGATCAACCAGCCGGCGGACACCTTGGTGTGATCGTCGCCGACGGGCCATGCCGCCAGTTCCGGGTTTTCGGCGCACAGCGCGCGGGCCTGCGCATTGGGCAAGATCGGGTTCTTGAAAAAGCTGCCGGCATTGCCGATCACGGCCGGGTCGGGCAACTTGCGTGTGCGCAGCGCGACCACGGCTTCGGCAACCAGATAGGGCGTGGGTTTGGCCACGCCCATGTGGTCGATTTCCTGGCGCAGGCCGGCGTAGTCCAGCTGCAACGGCCGTGAACGCGGCAAGGCAAAGCGCACGGCGGTGACGATATAGCGATCGCGTTCGCGTTTGAAGACCGAGTCGCGATAAGTGAAACCGCAGGCCGCGTTGTCGAGCTCAACCACGCGTTCGTCGTGCGTATCCCAGGCTTCCACGCTCTCGATGAACTCGGCCACCTCGACGCCATAGGCGCCGATGTTCTGGATCGGGGCGGCACCGACCGTGCCGGGGATCAGGATCAGGTTTTCCAGACCGGCGAAGCCCTGGCCCAGCGACCAACGCACGAAGTCGTCCCAGCGTTCCCCTGCGGCCACTGCGATGCGGGTGGTATCGCCGTCTTCGTCCACCTGCACACCACGCGTGTCCATGGCCAGCACGCTGCCGTCATGGTCGCGCGTGAACAACACGTTGCTGCCACCGCCGAGCACCAGTGGCGCGGTATCGAGCTTGTCGAGCACCTCGGGCAGGGCGCTGGCGTCGTGCAGCATGGCCAGTTGCCGCGCGCGCGCGTCCACGCGCAAGGTGTTGCGCGTGGACAGGCTGGCATCCGTTTCGAGGGTGAAGCGTTCGGTATCGCTCATGCCGCGGAATCCTCAAGTCGGGCAATGGCCTCGACGCACTCGGCGACCAGGCGCGGGCCACGATAAACCAGTCCGGAATAGATCTGCACCAATGACGCGCCGGCGCGTATTTTCTGCGCGGCCTGGTCGCCTTGGACGATGCCGCCGACGCCGACGATGCCGACCCGACCGTCCAGTCGTGCCGTCATGCCTTGCAATACGTCCGTGGCTTGCTTGAACAAGGGTGCGCCCGACAGGCCGCCGCTTTCGTCGACATGCGGCGCATTGCCCACGCCGGTACGCGCGATGGTGGTGTTGGTGCAAATGACGCCGTCCACGTGCGCCTCGACGAGAACCTCGGCGATGGCGTCCATCTGGCTGGCATCCAGGTCCGGGGCGATCTTGAGCAGCATCGGCTTGTGCTTGCCATGACGCGCGGCGAGCTTTTCCTGTGCGTCGCGCAGGGTGCCGATGAAACGGCGCAGGGTGTCGCCTTGCTGCAGGTCGCGCAGGCCCTTGGTGTTGGGCGAGGAAATGTTGACCACAATGTAGCTGGCCAATGGCCACGCGCGTTCCAGGCACAGCAGGTAATCATCGACCGCCTGCTCGTTGGGCGTGTCCTTGTTCTTGCCGATGTTGATGCCGAGCACGCCGGTATAGGCCGCTTGCTCGACGTTGCGCACCAGCACGTCGATGCCGTCGTTGTTGAAGCCCATGCGGTTGATCACCGCCTGGTGCCGGGGCAGGCGGAACAGGCGCGGACGCGGGTTGCCCGATTGCGGACGCGGTGTGACCGTGCCCACCTCGATGAAACCGAAACCGAATGCGGCCAGGGCATCAAGATGCGCGGCGTTCTTGTCCAATCCCGCCGCCAGACCGACGGGGTTGGGAAAGTCGATGCCGAAGGCGTGTACGGGGCAGTGTCGCGGTGGTCCGGCAACAAGGCGTGAAAGCCCGGTGCGTTGCGCGATATCCGCGCCACGCAAGGTCAGGCCATGAGCGGCTTCGGCGTCCAGCTTGAACAGCAGGGGGCGCAGGGCGTGGTACATGTGGCGTGGGATCGTCAGGTGGGCGCTCAGGCGAACCAGTTCAGGCCGGCCATGCCGCCGGCGATGCCCGCGGCCACGAACAGCGCGAAGCCGCAGCCGATCAGGAACAGTTTCCACACCACGCGGGCCGCCGTGCGACCGGCGCTGCGCGATTCATCGGTGGCTTGGGTTTCGGTGGCTGTATTCATGCGTGCGGGCGTGGTGGGAAATGCCGCTCATGATCGCATGAATGACGGTTTTTTTCCGCGAAATACATACCCCGATCAGCCATTCAGGCTTTGTCCGCCGTCGACACACAGCATCTGGCCGGTGATCCAGCGTGCCAGCGGCGAGGCCAGGAACAGCGCCACGTCGGCAACATCTTCGGGCGCGCCGTAACGCCCGAACGGGATTTTCGCGAGTGTGTTGGCGTAGTGCGTCGGATGGTCTTTGCGGACCACATCCCAGACGCCACCTGGAAACTCGATCGAGCCGGGGGCGATGGCGTTGACGCGGATGCCGTGTTTGGCCAGCACCAGCGCCTGCGATGTGGTGTATTGGCTCAATGCCGCTTTCATGGCGGCATACGATGGTCCGCTCGGGCGCGGTCCCAGCGCCGAGATCGAGCTGGTGTGCGCGATGCTGGCGTGAGGCGATTGCTTGAGCCAGGGCAGGGCGGCACGCGAGGCACGCACGGGCGCCATCATGTCGATGCGGAAGTTGGCCTCCCAATCCTCGTCCGCATCGCGGAAGCCGTAGCCGCTGGCGTTGTTGATCAATACATCGATGCCGCCAAGTGTCTTCGCGGCATTGCCGATGTAATCGGTGATGGCATCGGGCTCGGCCAGATCGCAGGTTTGCGTGTAGGCCGTTGCGCCGGTGTCGGCGATGGCTTGATGGACCGCGGCCAGCGCATCTTCACCACGGGCACATGTGGATACGGCCGCGCCGGCGCGGGCGAAGGCGAGCGCCATGGCGCGGCCGATGCCTTTGCTGCCGCCGGTTACGACCACGCGGTAATCGGAGAAATCCAATGCAGTTGCAGCATTCATGAGCCGTACCTCTGTGTCGCATGCAAGATCGAAACCGTAACCGTAGGAGCGGCGGCAGCCGCGATCAGGCTCGCCGGGCCAGGGATGCCTTTGTGCAAGCGCGATCGCGGCTGCCGCCGCTCCTACAAAAAAATGGGGAACCGGCAGTCTCGCCACCGATTCCCCATTCTCTATTCCCGGTTATCGATCAAAAATCGAACTTGATGCCCTGGGCCAGCGGCAGGTCGTCCGAATAGTTGATGGTGTTGGTCTGGCGACGCATGTAGGCCTTCCATGCATCCGAACCCGACTCGCGACCGCCGCCGGTGTCTTTCTCGCCACCGAACGCGCCGCCGATCTCGGCGCCGGAGGTGCCGATGTTGACGTTGGCGATGCCGCAGTCCGAACCCAGGGCCGAGAGGAACTTCTCGGTCACCTTGACGTTCTGCGAGAAGATCGCGCTGGACAGGCCCTGATCGACGCCGTTCTGCATGGCGATGGCCTCGTCGATGTCCTTGTACGGCAGCACGTACAGGATCGGCGCGAAGGTCTCGGTCTGGACCATTTCGTGATCGCTGGGCAGGCCGGTGACGATGGCCGGGGTGACGAAGTTGCCCGCGCGATCGACCTTTTCGCCGCCGGTCAACACCTTGCCGCCGGCCGCCTTGATCTTCTCGATGGCATCGAGGAAGGTCTGCACGGCCTGCTCGCTGTTCAGGGGGCCGAGCAGGGTCTTCGGGTCGACCGCTTCGCCCATCTTGGTTTCGATCTGCTTGTAGGCATCGACCAGCTTGCCGGTGACTTCCTCGGCGATCGACTCCTGGATGATCAGGCGACGGGTCGAGGTGCAGCGCTGGCCGGCGGTGCCCACCGAGCCGAAGGCGATGCCGGGGATGGCCAGCTTCTGGTCGGCGGTTTCGTCCATGATGATGGCGTTGTTGCCACCCAGCTCCAGCAGCGACTTGCCCAGACGACGCGCGACGCGCTCGCCGATGGTGCGACCGACCTTGACCGAGCCGGTGAAGCTGACCAGGTTCATGCGCTTGTCGTCGACCATGTTCTGCGACAGATCGATGCTGCCTTCGGCTTCGTTGAACAGGAAGAAGATGTCCGGGAAGCCGCCGGCCTTCAGGGCTTCGTTGCAGACCTTGGTGGCCGCGATGGCGCACAGCGGCACCTTCGGCGAGGGCTTCCAGATGCAGATGTCGCCGCAGGCGGCGGCCAGCATCGAGTTCCACGCCCACGGTGCCAGCGGGAAGTTGAAGGCGGTGATCAGCGACACCAGACCCAGCGGATGGTACTGCTCGTACATGCGGTGGCCGGGGCGCTCCGAGTGCATGGTCTTGCCATACATCATGCGGCTCTGGCCGACGGCAAAGTCGGCGATGTCGATCATTTCCTGCACTTCGCCGTCGCCTTCGGGCTTGATCTTGCCCATTTCCAGCGCCACCAGCGAGCCCAGCTCGTCCTTGTACTTGCGCAGCGCTTCGCCGACCAGGCGCACCGCTTCACCGCGGATCGGGGCCGGCGTGTCACGCCAGACCTTGAACGATTCCTGGGCGCGCTTGACGATGGTTTCGTAGTCTTCGGCGGACGACGCGTAAACCTTGGCCAGCACCTCGCCGGTGGAAGGGTTTTTCGGCTCGATGATGCCGGCATCGGTGGTCTTGGACCATTCGCCGTTGCCGAGGTAGGCGCCGGAGTTGGTGTCGGAGAGGCCCAGGGCCTTGAAGATTTCGTGGGACATGGAAGTTCCTGCGTTGCGTTGCGCGCGGTGCCGCTCCGCGCTGAAACAGTGATTATAACGAATGGTTATCGTGCGGTTGCGCTCCGGGGATACGCAAACTTGCGGCGGCGGAAGGTTGGCGACCCCGACAGGATTCGAACCTGTGACCTGCCGCTTAGGAGGCGGCCGTTCTATCCAGCTGAACTACGGGGCCGTCGTGGCCGGTACCTTTCCGTGCATGGCCGGGTGGTTATTGTTGTTGTGGGTGGTGCGGTTGCAGCAGGCGGGCACGCATTGGCCACGCTGCCGTCGTCGGCATCCGTGTATTGTCGCATGAAGCGGCGGACCTGTCGCTTCGGTTCGAGCCGGCGTTTCACGGTTCGGCGACCGGGTGGATGCGTTCGGTGTTGGCAAGAAGACGCGCGTTGAACTTGTCATTGCTCTCGCACAGCCACACGAAGATGCCGTCGATCAGGTGTTGCAGGGCCGAATGGTAAAGCAGCGGTTCGATATGGACGCGCTCGTCGTGGGCCGACACCAGCAGCGGGATGTCGGCATGCGCGCGCAACGGATTGGACGTATGCCGGGTCACGGTGATCACCTTGCCGCCGTCCTCACGGAACAGGCGGCTGATTTCACACAGTGCCGGCTGCATGCCGTATTCGGAAAACACCATCAACGCGTCACCGGGATTGGCCGAGGAAAGGCTGGCGGTCAGGTGCATGGTGTCGAAGTTGTGTTGGGTCAGCATGCCCAGCATCGACAGGCGCAAGGCGGTGGTGCGCGCCGGGATGTCGTCACTGCCGAGGCCGATGATGAACACCCTTGACGTATGTGCCAGCAACGTCGCCGCCGCTTCGATAGTCTCGGTCGGGTTGATCAGCCGGGTGGCTTCCTCGGCCTCGGACTTCAGACGCCACAGGGCGACCGGTCGGTACGTGCTGGCCTGGCCGTCGGCAGACACCGACGGTGCCCTGGACACGGTGTTGTCGGCGCGTGCGAGTGCTTCGCCGATGGAATACTTGAGATCCGGATAGCCCTTGAAACCGAGCTTCTGGCTGAACTTGACCACGCTGGACTGGCTGATGCCCACGGCATTGGCCAGTTGCTGCGAGGAGTAATCGCGCAGCAACTGGGTGTTGTCGAGGATGAAGTCGGCGATGCGTTTTTCGATCGCCGACATGCTGTCGCGTTCGGAGCGCAGCTTGACCAGCGGCGAGGTGTAAATGGCCTGTTCCGAATCCATACAAGGGGCTCCCGTCAGGCCGCCAGCGATTCCAGTCCGTCCACCCGCTGGATTCCGAGACCGGCGCCTTCGCCAATGCTTATTTCCGATTCGTTGAAACGCACGCTGCTGATGACCGGGTCGGCCGTGACCAGCGAGGGCCCGTCCAGGTCGACCTTGGTGATCACGTTGGATTTGGCCACCGCCACATGCACCGCAGCGGCCACGCTGATGCTGCCTTCGAGCATGCAGCCGATCATGCACTCCATGCCATACATCGACGCCATGTCGGCGATGCGTATGGCGTTGGAAATGCCGCCGGTCTTCATCAACTTGATGTTGATGATATCAGCCGCGCGCATGCGCACCAGTTCGATCACCTGGATGGGCTCGAACACGCTTTCGTCGGCCATCACCGGCATGTGCACGTGCTCGGTGACGTAGCGCATGCCTTCCAGGTCGCGCGCCTTGACCGGCTGCTCGACCAATTCCAGTTTGACGCCGGCGTCTTCGAGCGTGCGCAGTGCGTGCACGGCCTGCTTGGCGGTCCAGCCCTGGTTGGCATCCAGGCGCAGCAGCGCACGATTTTCCACCGCGGCATGAATGGCCTTGACGCGTTCGATGTCCAGGCCCACATCCTTGCCGACCTTGATCTTCAGCGACTCGAAACCGCGCTCGACCGCGGCCATCGAATCGGCCACCATCTTGTCGATGTAATCCACGCTGATGGTGATGTCGGTGGTGATCACCGGGTCGCCGCCGCCCAGCAATTTGTACAGCGGCGCGTCGTACAGCTGGCCCCACAGGTCGTAGATGGCGATTTCGACGGCCGCCTTGGCGCTGGAGTTTTTTTCCATCGAGCCCTGGATCAAACGCACCAGGTCGTTGAGGTCGGCGATGTCGCGGCCGACCAGCAGCGGCGCGATGTAGTGGCGGATGGCATCGATGATCGAGCCGTGCGTGTCGCCGGTGATGGCGGCCGTGGCCGGTGCCTCGCCGTAACCGATGTGGCCGCTGTCGGTGTGCACCTCGATGATGATGTCCTCGACCTTGTCCACCGTGCGCAGCGCCGTCTTGAATGGCGTCTTGAGCGGCACGCGCAGCATCGAGTAGCGGATTTCCGTGATTTTCATGGGTAGATGGTTCCTGAAAGTGGTACTCAGTGCGCGGGGCGGATGCGCACGATGCTGGTCATCACGTCGACGAACGAGGTGTCCTTGTCGATCAGCAACGGCAGCAGCGGCGTGACCGATACCTGGTTGAGCTTGATGTGGTGCAGCTTGTCGTTGGCGTCGAGGAAGGTTGCGCCAAGCACGTCGTGGATCACGTACGGCTGACCGTGGAAGCGGCCGATCATCATCATCACGTGGCCGGGAATGTAGATCAGGTCACCGACCTGCAGATCGCGCACCGCCTGCATGCGTTCGGCATGCGTGGACGATTCGTCGAACGCGGTCAGGTTGGCGGCCGGGCTGACGCTTTGCGCGCTGGTGTTGCGCGGCATCACGATGCCCATCGAGCGGTACACGTCGGACACGAAGCCCGAGCAGTCGCGGCCGTCATAGGAGCTGCCCCAGCCGTAGCGCTCGCCGAGGAACTTGAAGGCCTGGCGAATGATGTTGGCGCGTGTCAGCGGCAGATAATGATCGAGCGTTCCGGTGTTTTTCTGCAGCAGTGCGTGAGTGAAAGCCAACGAGCCATCGGTCTTGCGCAACGGCAGCTTGATCACGTGCGAGGCGTACGGGCCCTGACCGTTGACCGGCTTGTCCGCAGGCCACCCGGGCGCGAACGGCACGCGCGTGCCCATGTCCAGTTGCAGCTTGGACACCGCCGGTTGCTCGCGGGTGAACACCGTGCGCACCGATGCCGCCGTCACCACGCGGAAGGGTGTGGCCTGGACATAGTTGAACACCTCGGCGGCGGTGCCGATGGCGATGTATTTGGCTTGCACCCAGGCGCGGTAGCGCGGCGCTTCGACGAAATACCACTTGCCGTCACGGCTGGTGTGCAGGACCGCCACCGGCGTGCCCGGCACCATGGCGCTTTCCTGAAAGCGGTCGATATCGGTTTCGCCCTTGTCGCTGAAAACCCGCAACGTGGTCGGAAACCCGCGCAGCAGCGCGCGGTGCACCACCAGGCCGTAGCGCACATGCACTTGATCGGGCACGGCATCCAGCGCCAGGTTGGTAACCAAACCATCCAGTCGCGACTGCGGCACGCGTTTGCCATGCACGTCGTAACGCGGGTGACTGGGCAGGCTCGATACGTCCCTGATCCATTTCGTCAGCGTGTTGCCGTCCAGCGTGGAGGGCAGCTGTTTGAGGTCGTACACGTACGGATCGAGACGGACGACACGTGCGTCGTAGGCTGCGACCGCTTCGTCATCCATGATGACCCGGTCAGGGTGTTGCAGGCGTGCGAGCCAGAACTCGGGCGTCAGCTGGGCAGCTTCCACGCCAATGACGCCATGGGGTGGCAGCGGCAGGGCATCGCTTGCGCGTGCCTTGGAGGGCGTGGTCACGGCCGCGGCGGAAAGCAGCGTGGCGACCAGAATGAAAAAACGAAAACGCATGAACTTCACCTTCAGGGCAGGGCGTATGACGACATGATCGACGCGACGCCGACACCGAACCCGGTACCGAGGATGTAACCGAGCAACGACAACAAAATGGCCACCGGTACCAACGTGCGCGAATAGCTGGCGGCCAGGATCGGCGTGGCCGCGACGCCGCCGACATGGGCCAGCGAAGCAATGCCGCACAGATGCAGGTCAAAGTGGAACAGCTTGGCCGCGCCGACCAGCAGCAAGGCGTGGATGGAGATCACGCACACGCCGCACAGCAGGTACAGCGGGGCATCGGCGATGCCGTGGAAATTGCTTTGCGACGCCAGCACGGCGACCACGGCAATCAGCAAGGTACTCGAAATCGGGCTGGCACCGGGGTAGCGCGCCAGCGGCGTGTGCGCGGCCACCAGACCGACACCCGTGGCCAGCAGGATGGTCCAAGTGGTCTCGCTGACCATGCTGGACGTGGGCAGATAGCCGGCGATCCAATGCGACACGGCGGCGGCCAGCAGCGCCATGCCCAGCCACAGCAGGATGCCTTCGGCCTTGACCGGGCCGGTCTCGCGGGTTTCAGCCTTGATCCTGTCGCCGCTGGCCGTGGCCTTGGTCCAGCGGTTGAAGGCCGGCGCCAGTCGCGCGATCGAGAACAAGATGGCGACCCACATCGAGTAGCACATGGCGTCGGTCAGCAATGAAAACGTCAGCAGCGAGTCGGGCATGCTGATCGCTTCCTTGACTCCGATCATGTTGGCCGTGCCGCCGACCCAACTTCCCGACAGCGCCGCCAGCGGCATCCAGTCGTTGCCGGCCAGCAGCGGGCGGAACATCGCGAACGTGGTCATGAAAGCGATGAACAGACACAGTGTGACGGTAAAGAACACCGCCAGCACTTTCGGGCCCAGCGCGAAGATCGCGCGCAGGTCGCAATTGATCATCAGCAGGAACAGCAAGGCCGGCAGCAGTTGCGCCACCAACGTGTCCTGCGCGGTGCTGATCGCTTCGTTGATCTCCCACAGGCCGACGGCGGCCAGTGCCGTGACCAGCAGATAGGTCATCACGATCGGCGGCATGATCGAAAAGATCTTCCATTGGAAGCGCCTTTCGATGGCCGGAAAAATACCGGCGCACAACAACATCAGTGCCAGAAACGGCCACACCTGTTCAATCATGTAAAGCCCCTTGAAACGGTTTGCATGGCGAGGTCCCCTCGGTTCGTTACGGAATAGTGATTCTTATATCATAAAACACAAGAATAAATTATTGACGCCGATTCCAGACCGTGCCAACATCGAATCCAAGACATTACAACTGCGGGGAGCATTGTGCGGGCCGATCCGATTACAAACCGGTCGAACGTCTTGGGCTTGTGCCGGCGGGCATCACTGCTGGCGCTGTCGATGGCCTTGTTGCTGGCGTCGCCGGCAGCGGCGCTTGCCGCGCATGGCCAGCCGGTGGATACGGTGACCGCGCTGGTGACCGCCGGGCAGTTCGCTACCGCCAATGCGCGCATCGACGCGGCTTTGAAACAACCGGATCTGGATGCGGCCACGCGTCGTGCGCTCAAGTTCCAGCGCGTGCGCATGCAGCGCATGCGCATGGACTTCAGCCTCACCGCCGAGGAGGTCAAGGCCGCATTGCGCAAGGAGCTGCCGGACCTGACCGAGGCACAGTTCGAGAATTTCGATCGGCATGGCCTTCTCGAACACATGTACATCAATGGTCAGCGGCTGTACTTCCAGCGCTCGCCGTCCAACTTGTTCCGGCTCAGTGCCAAGGCGCGCGCCATGCGCAGCGGCAAGGCCGGCTTCGTGTCCAGCGGCTTGCCCAAACAGGAATACCTCGATGCGATGCGCTACGACCGCAAGGTCATCGAGCGCGCGCAGGTCACGGGCAAGACCAGCGTGCTGCCGCAACGCGTCCGCGTGACCGAGACCATCACGGTCGATGCCGATGCCGTGCCGGCGGGCAAGACCGTGCGCGCCTGGATTCCGTATCCGCGTGCCATCAAGGGGCAGCAGAAGAACATCCGTTACGTTGACAGCCAGCCGTCCACGCACCGCATTGCGCCCAATTCCACCATGCAACGCACGGTGTATCTGGAAAAGACCGCCCAGGCCGACAAGCCGACGGTGTTTTCCGTCACCTATGAAGTGACGCTCTTCGCGCAGCATCACCCGATCGATCCGGACAAGGTGGTGCCGGCGAAAATCACGCCCGAGCTGGCGCCGTACGTGGCCGAGCGTGCGCCGCACGTGGTGTTCACCCAGCCGCTGCGCGTGTTCTCGCGGCAGATCGTCGGCGACACCACCAATCCGTATCGCATCGCGCAGAAAATCTATGCCGCCGTGGACAAGATTCCCTGGGCCGGCGCACGCAATTATTCGACCATTGCGGACATCAGCGCGTACACATTGCATGCCGGACATGGCGACTGCGGCGAGCAGACCTTGTTGCTGATCACCTTGATGCGCATGAACGGGATTCCGGCACGCTGGCAGTCGGGCTGGACATTCACCGATGGCGACTACAGCAATATCCACGACTGGGCCCAGATCTATCTGGCGCCGTATGGCTGGATACCGGTGGACGTGACCTACGGTCGATTCGACGCGTCCACCGATCCGGAGCTCGAATGGTTTTATCTCGGCGGCCTGGACAACTATCGCATCGCATTCAACGACGCGTGGTCCAGATCCTTCGTTCCCGCCAAACAGCACTTCCGCTCCGACACCGTCGATTCACAAATGGGCGAGGTCGAGTGGGACGGCGGCAATCTTTACTACAACCAGTGGAGCCATCACTACGACTGGAAAATCCTGCCACTGGAGGATTGACCCGGCCATTGGAGCGGCAATGAATCTCCCCGGGGTGTTTTTGCAACGCTGAACGAATGTGAAACATCCCCATTTTGGCGGCCTGCACGTGCGGGCAGGCCGCCTTTTTTTACACCGGAGGGACTTCTGAACAAGTCCAGCACAGTCGGCATGATATCCGGGAGGTCCGGCCGGAGCGCTGCGAGGCACCATGGATATCACCCACGCACACCACGGCAACACGTTGGGCAGATGCCGGCTGCGCTGGACTTGTTCAGAGGTTCTCCACGACACGGTTCTCCACTACAGGGGATGCCCACATGAGCCCAGTGGCAAAATGCATGCTCGTGGCCACGGCCATGGCACTCGGTGTCGGGTCGGCCAGCGCGTCGACATCGGCAAGCAAGCATCCCGACACCGCGACGTACGACCGTCTGGTCGACGCCGTGGTCGCGCGCTACGACTTGCCGGGCATCGTCGTCGGCGTGATCGATCACGGCAAGGTGGTTTACAAGCGCGCCATCGGCAAGCTTCCCTCGGGCCAGCCGATCAATGCCGACAGCCTGTTCGAGATCGGCTCCAACACCAAGGCCATGACGGTCACGCTGCTGGCGCGGCTGGTGCAGCAGGGCAAGGTCCAGTGGGATGCGCCGGTCACTGATTATTTGCCGAACTTCCGCATGTACGACCCGTGGGTGACGAAAAACATGGAGGTCGGCGACTTGCTGGCCCACCACAGCGGGTTGCCGCTTGGTGGTGGCGACCTCATGCTGTGGCCGACACCCAACCATTTCACTCCCGAGGACGTCGTGCACGGCTTGCGCTACATCAAGCCGGCCTACAGTTTCCGTTCCGGCTATGCCTACGACAACACGCTTTATATTGTTGCCGGGCAGGTCGCGGCCACCGTGGGCGGCGCGCCGTACGGCAAGTTGCTGCGCCGCGAGGTGTTCGAGCCACTGGGCATGAAGCGCTGCCGGATCGGCACCTGGAGCCGCAGCAAGGTCGGCAACGTGGCGCGTCCGCATGTGATGCGCAACGGCAAGAGCATCTTGTTGCCGACACACGGCGATATCGTGCATCCGGCCACCATGGATGCCGCCGGCGGCGTACGTTGCAGCTTGAATGCCATGCTCAAGTGGGTGAAGAACTGGCTGATGCCGACGCCCGATCAACTGGCCTGGCTGTCCCCCGAACTGCGCCGCAGCGAGTGGCAGATCTACACGCCGATGCCGATTTCCGAGCGTCGCCATGAGTGGGACGGCACCTTGTTTCTCGGCAACGGCCACGGCTGGCGCATTTCCGATGTCGATGGCCAGATGACGGTGTGGCATACCGGCACCCTGGCGGGCATGTACTCGTCGGTGATGCTGCTGCCGTTCCAGGACAGCGGCTTCGTGTTCATGATCAATACCAACGCGCCGGATGCGCGCACGGTGCTGACCGAAGTGTTGACCAAGCAATTCACCGCGCCCGACAAGGCACGCACGGTAGCCAGTTATGCCGACGAGCTGGCGCGCGCGGCTGCGGCTCGGCCCGAGTCACATGCACCCGACACCTCGGCTCGCCATTCGGTGTCGCCCGCGGAAATGCAGGCGAAGCTCGGCGTGTGGCGCGACCCGTGGTTCGGCAAGGTGCGCATTTGCCCGCATGATGGCAAAGTGCGGTTTGCGTCGAAGATGTCGCCGATGCTGACCGGTGAGGTCATGCGTCTGGGTAAACGCTACATGGTGCACTGGGCGCACGGCGATGCCGATGCGTGGTTGAAGTTTCCAGCCGGGGACGACGGCATTCTGCGCATGCACAAGATCGACCCCAATGCCGATTTCAGTTATGACTATGACGATCTGCATTTCACCCGGCTGCACGGGTGCCAATGACGTTTGACGGGTTTCGGAGGCAATGCCATGCGCAAGTGTGTTGATGCGGTTCGTGTCGGGCGGTTTGGTCGCGTGGCGTGGCTGGCAGTGGTCTTCGCGAGTCTGACCCTGGTCACGTGCGGTGCTTTGGCGGCAACACCGCCGAAGGTGTCGCCAGCCACCACCATGGCCCAGGCCGGCATGGTCGATATCCGCACACTGGTGCCGGACATCGCCGAGGACATGAAGTACGCCGGTCACGACAATTTCACCGGCGCACCGGTACCGGGTTACGACGCGGCCAAGTGCTTTTTGCTCAAGCCGGTCGCGCAGGCGCTGGCCCGTGTCGAGTATACGTTGCGCAAAAAGCACATGCGCTTGAAGATCTGGGATTGCTACCGGCCGACACGCGCGGTGGCGGCGTTCATGGCCTGGGCCGAAGACCTTGACGACCAGAGTACCAAGGCGGCGCACTATCCGAACGTACCCAAAAGCGAGATCGTCGCCGACGGCTACGTGGCAAGAGTGTCCAACCACAGCCGCGCGACCACGGTCGACTTGACCCTGATGCGCTGCGATGCGGACGGAAAACATTGCCATGCCCTGGACATGGGCACGCATTTCGACCTGTTCGATCCACGCGCGCATACCGATTCGAAGAAGGTCACGGCCGAACAACATGCAAACCGCGAGAAGTTGCTCAAGGCCATGGCGGCGCAGGGCTTCAAGAACTACCCCGGCGAGTGGTGGCATTACACCCTGGTGATGCATCCGCAACCGAAGACGCTTTACAACGTACCGGTGCGGTGACGGGTAGCGTGCACTTCGTGCACGACATGAGCATCGGTTGCAGGTCGGGCACCGCCCGACAACCGGCCCGCATGCGCTCATGAAGGGACTCTCGAGAAACGCGCCAATCTGTTCGACCGCCATTGTAGGAGCGGCGGAAGCCGCGATTGGCCACGCCGTGCCGGGACAAATGATGTCTTGCGGCGTTCCCGGTCCCGGCTTCCGCCGCTCCTACGGTGCGTCACATGCGCGGTGGGCTGATCAGAACAGCAGCGACGCCATGCGGCGTCGATACGCACCCACCAGCGCCGCATCGTCGAGCGCGGCAAAGGCGGCCAGCAGACGTTTTTTGGCGCGTCCGTCCTGCCACTCGCGTGCGTGTTCCAGCGCGTACAGGAACTGCTCCAGACCGGCATCGGGACTGTTCCCCATCAGCAACCGCACGCCCAGCAGGTCGCGAGCTTCCCAGTCCTCGGGATTGTCCTGGACGCGTTGTTGCAGCGTATCGATGTCCGGTGCGCCATCCAGTGCGCGCGCAAGCTCGATGCGTGCGCGCAGCGTGTTGGCACGTGCATCAGTGGCCAGGTTGGCGGGCAGGGCGGACAGTTCGTTTTCGGCGGCATCGACCTGGTCGGCTTGCAGCAATGCGGCAACCAGGTCCAGGCGCAGCTCCGGTCGATCTGCCTGTGCGGCAATCTCGCCGCGCAGCCGTTCGACTGCCTGTTCAGGGGGTTCACTGGTTTCGGTTGCGTCGTCCGGCGTTGGCGCAGGCGCGTTCTCGTCGGCGATCACGGGCGACAGGTGGCGGCCGAGGAACTCGCGTATCTCGCCTTCGGGCAAGGCACCGGCAAAACCATCCACGGGCTTGCCGCCGGAAACCAGCATGACGGTGGGTATGCTGCGGATGCCGAATGCCTGGGCCAGTGTTTTCTGGCTGTCCACGTCGATCTTGCCGAGTCGGAACGCGCCGTCGTATGCCTCGGCCAATTTGTCGAGGATCGGTCCGAGCGCCTTGCATGGCCCGCACCACTCGGCCCAGAAGTCGAGAACGACCGGCGTATCCATGGACGCCGTGAGGACTTCGGTCTCGAAATTGTCCTCGGTGACATCGAAAATGCGGGATGGTGGCGTGGGGAGTTCCATGCGACGGCACATCGGCAGTGAAGGTCGTGGAAGCATAACAAGGGACTCTCCAACCTGTACGTATCCGCTACATCGGCGATAATGTGGGTAAGGGAGGCCAACTGGAGCACGCCGCTCATGCACACCGATGCATCATCGCTGGTGATTTGCGAGCATTGCGATGCGGTTTATCGCAGGCGTCTGCTTGCCTGCGGCGAGCGCGCCATGTGCGTGCGCTGCGGCGCGGTGCTGTATCGCCACCAGCGGCTGGGCGTGAACAGCGTGCTGGCGCTGTCGGTGACGGGGCTGATCGTGTTGCTGATCGCCAACCTGGCGCCGATCGTCACCATTGCCGTCAGTGGCGTGAGCCACACGACCACGTTGTGGGGCGCGATCATCGCCGCCTGGCATGAGCACGCGAAGGTGGTCGCGGCGTTGGCTGCGGTGGCCTTGTTCGTGGCGCCGCTGTTTCAATTCGTGTTGCTGGCATGGACGTGTGCGTTCGTGCGCATTGGCCGTCGCCCGCCCGGGTTGATTCAGGTGGTGCGGGGACTGCAGTGGCTGCGTCCATGGAGCATGATCGAGGTGCTGATGCTGGGTATCCTGGTTGCCGTGGTCAAATTGCAGTCGGTGTTCGACGTGAGCGCGGATGCCGGCCTGTGGGCTTTTGCGGTATTGATGGTCCTGGTCACGCTGGTCGCGTCCTGGGACGCGCGTCGATTGTGGGACGACATGCCGGAGGCATGCACGTGAGCGTGGCACGTCCGTCGTCACCGCCCACGGCGCGTCAGCTGGGTCTGGTCGGTTGCCATGTTTGCGGCGTGGTCTGTCGCAGCAGCGGCGAAGGGCGCGTGGGCGCCTGCCCGCGCTGCGGTGCCAGCCTGCATCGGCGCAAGCCCGGTAGCATCTCGCGTACGTGGGCGTTGTTGATTGCCGCGATGATCCTGTACATACCGGCTAACGTGGTACCGGTGATGCGCACCGCCAGCCTGTTTGCGTCCAGCGACAACACCATCCTGAGCGGCGTGGTGGAGTTGTGGGTGGTCGGGTCGCCGGACCTGGCCGTCATCGTGTTTTTTGCCTCGATCATGGTGCCGGTGCTCAAGTTCATCGCCCTCGGCTGGTTGCTGGTAAGCGTGCAGCGTCGGCGCGGACGCTGGCCGCAGCGTCAACGCACGCGGCTGTATCGCATTGTCGAGCACATGGGCTACTGGTCCATGCTGGACGTGTTCGTGGTGACGTTGTTGACCGGCGCGGTGCAGCTGTCGCCACTGGCCGAGGTGTTGCCGTTGCCGGGCATCACATGGTTTGCGCTGGTGGTGGTGCTGACGGTGTTGGCATCGCAATGCTTTGATCCCCGCCTCATCTGGGACCCGAGTCCCGGCATCGGACAGGAAGATCCATGACTGAATCGAACGACCCGCACACCTCGCCCGAGGTGGCCGACGACCTTCCGCAGCCGGCCGCGGTGCGCAAGCGTCGCTGGACCGTTTCGTTGATCTGGCTGGTGCCGTTGATCGCGGCATTGATCGGGCTGTCGCTGGTGGTCACGGCCTGGCTGCAGGCCGGTCCGACCATCGTGGTCACCTTCGACAGCGCACAGGGCATCACCGCCGGCAAGACCGAAGTCAAATACAAGAACGTGGTCATCGGCAAGGTCCGCGGCATCGACCTCAGCGATGACCGCTCCAAGGTGCTGGTCACGGTGGCACTGGAGAAGAAGGCGCAAAGCTTTGCCACCGAGGGCAGTCGTTTCTGGGTGGTGCGGCCGCGGATCGGACTTGGTGGTGTGTCCGGTTTGGGAACGCTTTTTTCCGGTGCCTACATCGGCGCCGATACCGGTGGGTCGAAAAAGACCAAGACGCGCTTCAAGGGGTTGGAAACGCCGCCGCCGCTGACCCACAACGAGGCCGGACGCAGCTTTCTGTTGACCAGCGACAACCTCGGCTCGCTGGATATCGGCTCGCCGGTGTATTACCGCCGCATCCAGGTCGGCCGCGTGGTGGCCTTCCATTTGAACCAGGATGGCACGGGCGTCACCGTACAGGTGTTCATCAAGGCGCCGAACGATCAATTCGTGACAACCGCGACGCGCTTCTGGAACGCCAGCGGCGTGGACGTGTCGGTGGGCGCGGGCGGTCTGAAGGTGAATACGCAATCGCTGGCATCGGTCATTTCCGGCGGCGTGGCCTTCAGTACGCCGGCCAGCGGCAACGAGGCCAAGCCCGCTCCCGTGGATGCGCGTTTCCGGCTGTATGGCAACAAGGCCGCGGCCATGCGCCCGCCGGATGGCCAGCCGCTGGTGCTGAAGATGCGTTTTCACCAGTCCGTGCGTGGGCTGGAGGTCGGCGCGCCGGTGGATTTCCTGGGTATCGAGTTGGGCAACGTGACCTCCGTATCACTCGATTTCGATCCGAAAACCAAGCGTTTCCCGGCCGACGTGACCGCCGTGATCTATCCCGACCGCATCGGCAAGGCCAACCAGCGCTTCAAGCAGAAGACCGGCAATACCACTCCCGGTGCATTGCTCGGCATTCTGGTCAGGCATGGCCTGCGCGCGCAGTTGCGCAACGGCAACCTGCTGACCGGCAAACTGTATGTGGCGCTGGACTTCTTCCCGGATGCGCCCGATGTCAAGTACAGCCCCGGTCTGGATCCGCTTGTGGTGCCGACCATGCCGGGCAGTTTCGATCGCTTGCAGCAGCAGCTGTCCGACATCGTGGGCAAGGTGCACAAGATTCCGTTCGATCAGATCGGCAATCGGCTCAATGACAGTCTGGGTCATCTTGATACCTTGCTCCAGCAGTTCAACGACAAGCTGGTGCCGAGTGCGACCTCGACGCTCAAGCAGGCCCGGAAAACGCTGGATACGGCGGGCAATGCCCTGGCCGGCGGTTCGCCGTTGCGACAGAACCTGGGCCAGACCCTGATCCAGTTGCAGCGTGCGGCGCGCTCGCTGCGCGTGTTGACCAGCTATTTGTCGCGGCACCCCGAGTCGCTGTTGCGCGGCCGGCAGAACAACGCGCCGCCAGCGCCCCAGCCAACGCCGCCAGCGGCGTCATCCCGACCGCCAAGGAGCCAACCATGAGGCGTCTCGTACTTTGCCTGTCCCTGTCTTGTCTGGTGTTGGCGCTTGGCGCTTGCCGTTCGGCGCCCACGCATTTCTACACGTTGTTGCCGCCGGCATCGGCGTCGGAGGTGCGCGGTCACGCCGCGTATGACATCGCGGTGCTTCCGGTCACCATTCCGGCCCAGGTCGATCGTCCGCAGATGGTGGTGCGCGATGGAGATGGCAGCGTCGCGCTGCTGCAGGGTCAGCGCTGGATCGGACCTCTGGGTGACGAAATCCGCAGCGCCGTTTCCATCGGGCTCATGCGTCGCCTCGGCGCCAAGGATGTGTACGGTTTGCCGCACGATTCGGATACCCCGGTGTACCGCGTCAATGTCAATGTGCGGCGCTTCGAGTCCGCACCCGGTCAGTACACTTATCTGCTGGCGGCATGGAGTGTGCACGCGGACAAGAGTGGCAACGATCCGACCATTGCCTGCACCAGCGACATTCGTGAATCCGTCGGCGCGGGGTACGCGGCATTGGCACGCGGTCATCAAACGGCCTTGTACGCGTTGGCGGGCGACATCGCCACGGTGATACAAGCCGCGGCCGGCGGGGATGCGATGCATTGTCCCGGGCGCCATTGACGCGTGCCCGATCCACGGTAGCTACTTTGCATCGATCGTTATTTGTCGGACTTGTGGTGCGATTAAGTTAGCGCTATCATTTTTTCGTGCGCCATTGATCGACATGGATTTCTCCATTCGGCCATGACGCGTCGGGGATGGCAATTGTCCGTCCTCGTGTACGGTGCGAGGAGGGCGCAGTGCAATCGTCAAATGCCACGCGAAAAGCTGCATCGGGCATCCGCGTCACGACCGTGGCCCGGGGGTGATCCGTGAACAGTACCGCGGAAAAACTCTCGGTTGCGGAGAAAGTCGGTTACAGCCTCGGTGACCTGGCCGCAAACCTGATCTTCCAGACGCTGGTCACGTTTCTGGCCTTTTTCTACACCGACGTTTACGGCATTCCCGCCGGTACCGCTGCGACCATCATTTTCGTCGTCGGTCTGCTCGGCGCGTTCGTGTTCACGCCGATCGTGGGCCTGTTTGCCGATCGCACCCGCACGCGCTGGGGCAAGTTCCGGCCATGGGTGTTGTGGACCGCCATTCCGTTCGGTGTCATTTCGCTGCTGACCTTCAGCACGCCCGATCTGGGCGCGACCGGCAAGGTTGTCTACGCGCTCGGAACCTACACGCTGCTGGTGGCGATCTATGTCGGCAACAACCTGCCGTATTCGGCGTTGAGCGGCGTCATGACCGGCAACATGGACCAGCGCAACAGTTTGTCGGCGTTCCGTTTCGTGGCGGTGATGATCGCGCAGTTCACGGTCCAGGCGCTGCTGCTGCCGTTGGTGCTCATACTTGGCGGCGGCGACAAGGCCGAAGGCTTCCGCAACGTCATGGCGATATTCGCCGTGGTCGGCACCGTGTTTTTCCTGGTCACGTTCTTCACCACCCGCGAACGCGTGAAGCCGGAAGTGGAGCAGAAGACCAGCATCCGCCAGGACATGTCGGACCTGCTGCACAACCGCCCGTGGCTGATCGTGTTGGCGGTCACCGTGCTGGTGTTTGTCAACCTGGCGCTCAAGGGCGGCATGTATGTCTATTACTTCAAGGACTATCTGGACCCGGGCCAGCTGGCGCAGTTTCTGGCCGACATCGGCTTCATCGGGTTCATCCATGGACTGGACACGTTCCTCACCGGTATTGGATTGGCCGGCTTTCACTGGCCGCAGGACGCGCCGACGTCGGCATTCAGCCTGTTCAATGCCGGTGGCATCGTGTTCATGGTGGTCGGCATCGGCTTCTCGCGACGGCTGGCCGAGCGTTTCGGCAAGCGCAACGTGTTCGGCGCGGCGCTGTTCGTGTCGACCTTGTTCCTGTTGGCGTTCTGGTTCTATCCGCCCGATGCGATCGGTTGGGTGGTGGCTTCCTACATTCTCCACGGCTTTTTCTACGGCATCACCATTCCGCTGCTGTGGGCCATGGTGGCGGACGTCGCCGACTATTCGGAGTGGAAGAATCACCGTCGCGCCACGGCTGCCGTTTTCTCGGCCATGCTGGTCGGCCTGAAGCTCGGCCTGAGCCTGGGTGGCGCACTGGTTGCCGGCATTCTGGCCATCTACGGTTACGACGCGTCGCTGACGGTGCAAACGCCACAGGTGGCAAACGGCATCAAGCTCGCGGTCAGCGTGTACTGCGCCATTCCATTCCTGGTGGCGGTGGGATTGCTGTTCGGATACGAGATCGACAAGTCGATGGAAGTTCGCATCGAAAGAGAGCTGCGCGACCGCCGCGCGAGCGCTTCCGTGTCGCAAGCCCAGGCCTCCGCAAGGTGAACCCCATGTCCGATGACATCGACCCGACACAGTTGGCCAGGCTCGCGGCGCGGGCCATATCCGCGCCTCTGGTCACGCATGTGTATACCGCCGATCCTTCTGCACACGTGTTCGAGGGAAAGGTCTATGTCTATCCCTCGCACGACATCGATGCCGGTGTGCCGTTCAATGACAACGGCGACCATTTCGGCATGCAGGACTACCACGTGTTGTGCATGGCTTCGCCGACAAGCGAGGCCGTCGATTGCGGTGAGGCCTTGCATGTTCGCGATGTGCCATGGGCGCAACGGCAGATGTGGGCGCCGGATGCCGCCAGCAAGGACGGCGTGTACTACCTGTACTTTCCGGCGCGGGATGCCGAAGGCATGTTCCGCATCGGCGTCGCGATCGCCGAGCGTCCCGAAGGTCCGTTCAAGGCCGAGCCGTTGCCGATTGCGGGCAGCTACTCCATCGATCCGGCCGTGTTTGCCGATGACGATGGCAGTCACTACATGTACTTCGGCGGTCTGTGGGGAGGACAGCTGCAGGAGTACCGCGACAACATCCACGACGTGGAACATCAGGAACCGGCTGCCGATGAAGCGGCGCTGGGACCGCGCGTGGCGCGCCTGAGCGATGACATGAAACAGTTTGCCGAGGCGCCGAGCGAGGTGCTCATACTCGATGCGGACGGCGAGCCACTGCGTGCCGGCGATCACGAGCGGCGCTACTTCGAAGGGCCATGGATGCACCGTCACCAGGGCCGCTATTACCTTTCCTATTCCACCGGCGACACCCACTGCGTGTGCTACGCCACCAGTGACAATCCGCGTGGCCCGTTCACGTGGCAGGGGACGGTGTTGGCGCCGGTGGTCGGTTGGACGACGCATCATTCCATTGTCGAGCACGGCGGGCGCTGGTGGCTTTACTACCACGACTCCGTGCTGTCCGGCGGCGTGACCCATCTGCGTTCGGTCAAGGTGACGGAACTGCACCACGATGCCCAAGGTCGGATCGCGACGGTGCACCCTTATGGGGAATGCGCATGAACCGTTACCGCGCAGCGACGTTTCCGGGGCGGATCTGGTCAGTGTCGGCAACGCTTTCCGGCTGTTTCACCTGACCCACCGCAAGCATTCAAGTCGGGGTTACGCACCAGATGTCGAGTGTGATACAACAATAATTGTTAGCGCTATCACGAAGATCGTGTCGAATGGGTCGGAGAGGGACCCGGGAGGAGATCAATGCGCCAGCCAATTCCAGAACATCGCAGCGCCCGCCACGGCGCGTCGTCATCACTTGCGTCGGTGCTTCGCGTGCTTGACGCGGCCACGCAACATTCCGTGCACGGAAGCATTCACTTCACCCACAACCCGCGAGGGGGAGACAACAGGCACCCAACAATCCGCTGCAGGTATTTGTCGTAAAGCGTGTCGGTTGAAGCTCGCGGGCGACGGAGAATGCGCGCGCGAGATCGAGGCCATCACGCACACGCATGCTCGACGTCCACCGGTCCATCCGGTCCATCAATCCGAAAGTTTTAGGGGAGTACACAAGTCATGAATCACGACAAGCTCAGGCGTCTCAGGTCCAAGGTGATGTTCACCATCGTCGGTGGCGTGGTGATCATCAACCCGCTTTACGCGCAGAACCCTCAGCCGGCAGCACAGCCGGCCCCGGCGGCGCAAACAGCATCCAGCAATACGCAAGACAACCAGCAGTCACCAACGCAGTTGAACACGGTGGTGGTCACCGGCGTTCGCAACAGTCTCGAACAGTCGATGAACATCAAGCGCAACGCGATCGGCATCGTCGATGCGATCAGCGCCGAAGACCTCGGCAAGTTCCCGGACACCAACCTGGCTGCATCGCTGCAGCGCATCACCGGCGTATCCATTTCCCGTCGCAACGGCGCCGGTGCGCAGGTGACGGTGCGCGGCTTCGGGCCGCAGTTCAACATGGTGACCGTCGACGGTCGCACCATTCCCGGCGCGGACGCCTTCGGTGCCGCCGGACAGGTGCCGATCGGCAATATCCAGGGTGGCACGCGCGCCTTCAATTTCGCGCAGCTGTCGCCGACTGGTGTCAGCACCCTGGAGGTCTACAAGACCGGTCGCGCCAACGTGGCCAGCGGCGGCATCGGTGCCACCATCAACGTCAAGACCGACAAACCGTTCTATCATCCCGGGGGCGAGGTCGTTGCCAGCGTCGGCGCCAAAGGTCTATATGACACCTCTCAGCCGTTCGACAACAGCATCACGCCGGCTTTCTCGGGCATTTTCAGCTACGCCAATCCCGACAAGACCTGGGGCATCGGCCTTAATGTCAGCTATCAGAAGCGCCATGGCGGTTCCGTGCAGGCGAGCGAGAACTATTGGGTCGCGCAGCGCTGGACGGGTACCAATGCGGCGATTCGTCCCGGTGCCACGGTCACCAACGCCCCGGCGATTGGTCAGATGTATGCGTTGCCCAAGGACTTGCGTTACGCCTATTACGACTTCGTCGCCGAGCGCCAGAACGCTCATGCCGTGTTCCAGCTGGCCCCGACCGACAGCCTGACCCTGACCCTGGATTATCTGTACTCCCGGTACGACATCAATGCCGACCGCGGCGAGCAGGCCATCTGGTTGCAGAAGGCCAACAGCTTTACCGCCATCACGTTCGACACGGACGAGGAAGTCGCCACACCGATCTATCTGCGCGACGTACCCAGCGGCGTCAAGGATTTCGGCATGGAGCAGCAGACCTATGCCCAGCGGTACAAGCTCGACTCGATCGGCTTCAACGCAAAATGGGATGTCACCGACTCCTTGCAGCTGGCTTTCGACGCACACGATTCCAAGAGCCAGAGCGTTCCCAATGACCCGATCACTGGTGGCGGTGTCACGTTCATGGGACTTGCCGGCACCAACTATTGCACCAGCGGTTCCCAGTGCGGCGGTGCCTGGGGCCAGGAAATGTGGTTCAACAACGGCCTGCCACGGGCCAGACGAACCTGGTATCCCTCGCATGCGGCGGCCATTGCCGGCACGGGCGGTCTGGTCAACAAGCCTTTTGAAGAACAGAACATCGGTGTGCAGCCGATGCGCATTGACGCGCAGTCACAGGTGACGGAGATCAAGGAATTCAAGATCGACGGCCAGTACTTCTTCGACAACGGGCGTTTCCAGTTCGGTGCCGACGTGTCCAAGACCAAGTTGCATCGTACGCAGGCGACCCAGAACTATCAGGCGATCGGTACGTGGAGCGTGACCAACGCGGGGCAGTATCCGGATTTGATGGACTATATCCATCAGGTCAACACCGTCGGCCTGTTTGACGGCTACAACACCAACGGCATTGCCAAGAGCACGTGGATCGGCAGCGCCGACGGGATGATCGACTGGGTACACAAGCACTATCCCGGCGCCAGCACCACCGTCAACCCGATATTGCAGGCCGACAACCGGGTCAAGGAAGACACCAAGGCGGTCTACGCGCAACTGGTGTACAACGGCCAGCTCGGCAGTCTGCCGACGACCACCCGTTTCGGTTTGCGTTACGAGCGGACCGACGTGACTTCTTCCTCGGTGGTGGCAATACCTGCCGGAATCGTGTGGATGTCCAACAATGACTTCAATACGCCTCCCACCACCGTCACGAAGCCGTTTTCCGAAGATGCCAGTTACAGCGAGCTGTTGCCCAACATCGACTTCAGCATCAATTTCACCCCGTCGCTGAAGGGACGTGCCTCGTGGAGCAAGACCATGGCGCGGGCGCCTTACAGCAAGCTGTACGTGGCGCCGTCAGCGAACAGTCCGACTGGTTCGATCCTGGTCGGTACCGGCTTCCGCGCCAACGGCAGCAACCAGAACCCGGCATTGAAACCGTTGTTGTCGGACAACCTGGACTTGGGCCTGGGCTGGTATTTTGCGCCGTCCAGCTACGTATCGCTGACCTTCTGGGACAAGCGGGTCGACAACTTCATCGGCAACGCGGTGACGCAGGAAAATCTGTATGGCTTGCGTGATCCGACTTCGGGTCCGCGCGCGCAGAAGGCCGCGGCTTTCCTGAACAGTGCCGCCTGCAAAGCCCAGGTGGCAGCGGCTGGTGGTGATCCCGCATCGGCGTGCTCGGTCAACAACACCTCCTTGTTCACCACGGTGGCGATGTTGTCGAACAAGGCTGCGACCGGCGGACTGGCCGCTTATGACGGCAGCTCGACGCAGGTGCAGACCATGGAGGTCAAGTACGACGTCACCGCTCAACCCGATGATCCGTTGTACCAGTACAACGTGTCGCGACCGATCAACCAGCACAAGGCGCGGTTGCACGGTTGGGAATTCGGTGGCCAGTACTTCTTCGGCCAGACCGGCTTCGGTGTCCTCGCCAACTACACCAAGGTCCAGGGCGATGTGCATTTCGACAACTCGGGCGATGTCACGGTCAACCAGTTCGCGTTGACCGGCCTGAGCGACACCGCCAACGTCGTGCTGATGTACGAGAAGTACGGGTTCTCGGTGCGCCTGGCGTGGAACTGGCGCAGTCATTACCTGATGGCGGCCAACTCTGGCAGCACCCTCAATCCGATCTACGTCGACGCTTACCGGCAATATGACCTGGGTGTCGGTTATGACGTGAATGACCACCTTTCGTTCACGCTGGATGCCGTCAACCTGACCGGCGAAGACGTGCGTTGGCATGCCCGCTCCAAGAAGCAGATGGTCCGCTTGGTCGATCAAAAGCCGCGTTACGCGCTCGGTGTCCGCTACAAGTTCTGATGCGCGACAGCAGAACCAGGGAAGGGGGTCGCTGCGTGTGCGGCGATCCCCGTTTCTCGAAGACGTGTGACTCCCGGCCTTGCCGTCGGGGTATTTCAGAAGACGCTGGAAAAGGGATTGGACATGCCTTTGAACATGTGATAAAAACGTTAGAGTTAACGCTAACTGGAGGGTCGGCGTTGACCATTCTTGCCGAAGGGGACGACTGCAGGGAATACGAGCTCGCAATGCAATCGCAAAGTGCTGCGGTGCCTGTGTTTGGGCGCTGTTGTCGTGGGTGACGGGCCGCGCCCGGGCCTTGAAACGGCATCTCATGCGCTACGCGAACACGACGTTGCGCGGCTTGCGTCGACCCCAGGCAAGGGGAGAGAAACATTCAATAACAAGTTGTAGGTAGTTGTCGTAACACGTGCTGGTTGGAGCCCGCGGCGGTACGAACATGTCCGTGTGGCTCGAACGATCACGTGATCGCATGTTTCGCGTCCACTCAATCTTTCAATCGAAAGCTGCAAGGGGAGTACACACGTATGAATCACGACAAGTTCAAGCGCCTCAGATCCAAGGTGATGTTCACCATCGCCGGTGGCGTGGTGATCATCAATCCGCTTTACGCGCAAAATCCGCAGCCTGGTGCGCAGCCGGCACCGGCCGCGCAATCAACATCCAGCAATTCGCAAAACAACCGGCAGTCGCCGACGGAGTTGAACACGGTGGTCGTCACCGGCGTGCGCAACAGCCTCGAGCAGTCGATGAACATCAAGCGCAACGCGATCGGCATCGTCGATGCGATCAGCGCCGAAGACATCGGCAAGTTCCCGGACACCAACCTGGCGGCATCATTGCAGCGCATCACCGGCGTGTCGATCAGTCGTCGCAACGGTGCCGGCGCGGAAGTGACGGTGCGCGGCTTCGGGCCGCAATTCAACATGGTGACCGTCGATGGTCGTCACATCCCGGGTGCCGATGCTTTTGGTGCGGCCGGACAGGTGGCAATCGGCAACGTCAATGGCGGTACGCGTGCGTTCAACTTCGCACAATTGTCGCCGACCGGCGTCAGGACCCTGGAGGTCTACAAAACCGGCCGTGCCAACGTGGCCAGTGGCGGCATCGGTGCCACCATCAACGTCAAGACCGACAAACCGTTTTACCATCCGGGCGGCAAGGTGATCGCGAGCGTGGGTGCCAAGGGCATCTACGACACCTCCGAGCCGTTCGACAGCAGTGTCACACCGGCCGCATCGGGCACCTTCAGCTACGCCAGCCCGGAGAAGACCTGGGGTATCGGCCTGAATGTCAGTTACCACAAGCGTCATGGCGGCTCGGTGCAGGCCACAGAGAACGCATGGGACGTGCAGCCCTGGACTGGCACCGATCCGGCCATTCGTCCGGGCGCCACGGTCGTCAATGCGCCGGACATCGGGCAGCTGTATGCGCTTCCCAAAGACCTGCGTTACGCGTATTACGACTTCGTTGCCGAACGCAAGAATGCCCACGCGGTGTTTCAGTTGGCACCGACCGACGGCCTGACATTGACCCTGGATTACCTGTTCTCGCGCTACGACATCACCGCCGATCGCGGCGAGCAAAGCATGTGGCTGCAACGCGCCAACAGCTTCACCGCGATCAAGTTCGATACCGACGAAGCGGTGGCCACGCCGGTGTACCTGCGCGACGTGCCCACGGCCAACAAGGATTTCGGGCTCGAGCAGCAGACCTATGCGCAGAAGTACAAGCTCGATTCGATCGGCTTCAATGCCAAATGGGATGTCAACGACTCGTTGCAGCTGGCTTTTGATGCCCATGACGCCAAGAGCCAGAGCGTGCCCGACGATTCGCTCACGGGTGGCGGCGTCACCTTCGTCGGTCTGGCCGGTACCAACAATTGCACCGGCGGTTCGCAGTGCGGTGGCGCGTGGGGCCAGGAGTTCTGGTTCAACAACGGTCTGCCGCGCGCCAAGCGGTCGTGGTATCCCTCGCATGCGGCCGCCCTGGCGGGAACGGGCGGCCTGGTCAACAAGCCGTTCGAGGTCCAGAACCTGGGCGTGCAGCCCATGCGCGTGGATGCGCAGTCGCAGGTCACCGAGATCAAGGAGTTCAAGATCGACGGTCAGTACTTCTTCGACAACGGTCGTTTCCAGTTCGGCGCCGATTACTCGAAGATGCAGCTGCATCGCACGCAGGCGACCCAGAATTATCAGGCGCTCGGCAATTGGAGCGTGACCAATGCGGGCCAGTATCCGGACTTGATGGACTACATCCACCAGGTCAACACCATCGGCCTGTTCGATGGCTACAACACCACCGGCATTGCCAAGAGCACCTGGATCGGCAGTGCCGACGGCATGCTCGACTGGGTCCACGAGCACTATCCGAATGCCAGCACCACGGTCAGCTCGTCGCTGGCGGCCGACAACCGGATCGAGGAGGACACCAAGGCGGTTTATGCGCAGCTGGTGTACAACGGCCAGTTGGGTGACATGCCGATCACGACCCGCTTCGGTTTGCGTTACGAGCGCACCGATGTGACGTCCACGTCAATGGTCGCCGTCCCGCAAGGCATCGTGTGGTTGTCCAACAACGACTTCCAGCTTCCGCGCTCCAGCACCCTGCAGCCATACTCGGTGGATTCGAGCTACAGCGAGTTGTTGCCCAACGTCGATTTCAGCATCAATTTCACGCCATCGCTCAAGGGGCGGGCGTCGTACAGCAAGACCATGGCACGTGCGCCGTTCGGCAACCTGTATGCGGGACCGACACCGGGTGGTCCGACTGGATCGGTGCTGGTCAGTCCGTCCAACCGTGCCGGCGGCAGCAACCAGAATCCGGCGTTGAAGCCGTTGTTGTCGGACAACCTGGATCTGGGCCTGGGCTGGTACTTTGCTCCATCCAGTTACGTGTCACTGACGTTCTGGGACAAGCGCGTCGACAACTTCATCGGTACCGCGGTGACCAAGCAAAGCCTGTATGGCCTGCGTGATCCGACTTCCGGCCCGCGTGCGCAGAAGGCTGCGGCCTTCCTGCAGGGTTCGGCGTGTGCCGGCCAGGTTGCGGCAGCCGGTGGCGATCCCACGTCGGCCTGTGCGCTCAACAACACCACGCTGTTCACCACGGTGGCGTTGCTGACCCATGCCGCCGCGACCGGCGGCCTGGCGGCCTACGATGGCAGCTCGGCACAAGCGCTCAACATGGAAAACCGGTATGACATCACCGCCAATCCGGACGATCCGCTGTACCAGTACAACGTGGCCCATCCGGTCAACCAGCACAAGGCGAGGTTGCACGGCTGGGAATTCGGTGGCCAGTACTTCTTCGGCCACAGTGGTTTCGGCATCCTGGCCAACTACACCAAGGTCGATGGCGATGTCCATTTCAACAACGCGGGTGATCCGACGGTCGACCAGTTCGCGTTGACCGGCTTGAGCGATACCGCCAACATCGTGCTGATGTACGAAAAGTACGGTTTTTCGGTGCGCCTGGCCTGGAACTGGCGCAGCCATTACCTCACGGCGGCCAATCAGGGCAACTCCCGCAACCCGTTCTATGTCGACGCATACCGGCAGTATGATCTGGGCATGAACTACAACGTCAATGACCACTTGTCGTTCACGCTGGATGCGGTCAACCTGACCGGCGAGGACATTCGCTGGCACGCCCGCTCCATGAAGCAGATGGTCCGGCTGGTCGACCAGAAGCCGCGTTACGCGCTCGGCGTACACTACAAGTTCTGACTGGAAGGGAAACGCAAGGAATTGGGATCACCGCAGACATGCGGTGATCCCCGCTTTTCCAGCGTATGTGGCAGGCTTGACGGGCTGCCGAATACTCGAAACAGTGCCACAACTGATTTGCCTGGGGGTGACATGGCACGCTACGAATTGCTCAACAACGTCGCGCACAGGGATCTGCGCGTCATCACCCGCTTCGGCCGCGAATTCGGCGATGAGGTCGGCATGTTGCCGGCGTATCCCACCGAGTACGCGGAGCTGCAGCGCGACTACCCCGTATTTTTCCGCAAGGACCCCGACACGGGCGAATACCAGTCGGTGGTTCTGCTCGGTTTCAGCCGAAACGAAAACCTGTTTTTGCAGGGGACGCAGTGGAACGCCGGCTATGTGCCGAGCCACATCACCAAGGGGCCGTTCCTGATCGGTTTCCAGGAGCGCGAGATCGACGGCGAGCTGCGCAACGAGCCGGTCATCCATGTCGATCTGGACCACCCGCGTGTCAGCTTCGATGAAGGCGAGCCGGCGTTTCTCCCGCAGGGCGGGCACAGCCCGTACCTGGAACACGTCATCACCGTGCTGGGCGGCATCCGTGACGGTCTGGAAGGTGGCAAGGCCATGTATCAGGCCTTCGACTCGCTGGAGCTGATCCAGCCGATCCGGCTCGACATCAAACTGGACCAGGAGCACGGTGCCGATGTCACCGGCCTGCTCGGGATCGACCGCGAGCGGCTTGCGGCATTGGATGCCGAGTCACTGCACGCGTTGCACCGTTCTGGGTATCTCGAAGGGGCCTATCTGGTACTGGCGTCGATGCACAACCTGCGCCGAATGATGGGCGAGAAGCAACGCCGCCTGGGCCAGGAAGAAGTTGCCGCCAACGCGGTCTGATCGCCATGACGCAACCGCTTGCCAGCGTCCACGAACGATCGGATGTCCGCGGTGACGCATTGCCGATCGACCAACTGCTCGAAGCAGGCCAACCGGTCGTCTTGCGCGGCTTGGTCAAGCACTGGGAGTTGACGCAAGCCGGTCAACATTCGATCACGGATGCGATGGATTGCCTGCGCCGCTTCTACAACGGTCGCCCGGTGCAGTACACGTATGGCGCGCCGGACATCGCCGGCCGGGTGTTCTACACCGACGATTTCACCGACATCAACAGCGAGGTCCGGCGTGGTGGTCTGGACGAACTGCTGGATGCCATCGCGGCGCACCAGGATGATCAGCATCCGCCGACCTGGTACATGGCCTCGATGCCGGTCGATGCCGGTCTGCCGGGCTTTCGTGATACCCACGATCTGGATCTGGCTGCCTGCGGCATCGATGCGCCGCCGCGCATCTGGATCGGCAACCGGACGATTGCATCGTGCCATTACGATGCCATGCACAATATCGCCTGTTGCGCGGTCGGTCGGCGCCGGATCACGCTGTTTCCTCCCGAGCAGATCGACAACCTCTATCCCGGGCCGCTGGAGCCGACACCGGGAGGGCAGGTGGTCAGCGTGGTCGATTTTGCCGATCCGGACTTCGACCGCCATCCGCGCTTTCGCGACGCGCTGGCCACCGCACGGACCGCGCTTCTGGAGCCGGGCGACGCGGTGTTCATTCCCAGTCTGTGGTGGCATCACGTGGAGGGGATGGATGCCTTCAACGTGCTGGTCAACTACTGGTGGAGTTCCATGCCGGCGTACGTGCCGACGCCGATGCACGCGCTGTATCACGCGCTGTGGACGATCCGCGACCGCCCCGAGGACGAAAAGCGCGCGTGGCGGGAGATTTTCGATTACTACGTGTTCGGCCCGGCGGACCGGGCCGGCGCCCATTTGCCGGAGGCAGCGCGCCGCGCATTGGGGCCGCTGGACGAAACCATGTCGCGGCGACTGCGGGCGATGCTGATCGATCGGCTCAATCGGTGAAAGGCCCACCCTTTGCGGGTGAAGTAACACACAGATGAACGAGGGGAGACAGAAACATGGGTACAAATACAATTCGTCGGGTCGTGATCGCCGGCGGGGGAACCGCAGGCTGGATTGCCGCCAGCACGCTGGCGTACCAGTTTCGGGACATGCTCGACATTACCCTGGTCGAATCAAGCAAGATCAGTACCGTCGGTGTCGGCGAATCCACCGTGCCACCGATCCGCAACTATCACCGTTTCATGAACATCGACGAGCGCGAGTTCCTGCGCTCGGTCGCCGGTACGTTCAAGCTGGGTATCTCGTTCGAGAACTGGCTGCATCGCGGGCATCGCTACATTCATCCGTTCGGTCTCAGTGGACAAGGCACGATGGTGTGCGGCTTCCATCAGTTCTGGCTCGACAGCGTGCGTCGCGGATCGGAAGCACAGCTCGGCGATTACTGTCTGGAGCATCTTGCCGCGCGCGGCGACCGCTTCGGGCTGCTCGATGGCGCGAACGTCAATTACGCCTATCATCTCGACGCGGATCTGTACGCGCGCTTCCTGCGCAAGAAATTCGAACGTCACGGGATCAAGCACGTCGAGGGCAAGATCCACGAAGTGCGCCAGAACCCCGACAGCGGTCATGTCCGATCAGTGGTGCTCGAAGACGGACAGGAACTCGAAGGTGACCTGTTCATCGATTGCACCGGCTTTCGTGGCGTGCTGACCGAACAGACGTTGCATACCGGTTACGAGGACTGGAACCAGTGGTTGCCGTGCGACCGCGCCGTCGCCTTGCAGACCGAGTCGACCGATCCGTCTCCGGTACCGTACACGCGCGCCATCGCGCACGAGGCCGGTTGGCGCTGGCACATTCCGGTACAGCATCGTGTCGGTTGCGGGCTGGTGTTCGCAAGCCGGCACATGTCCGATGACGAGGCCCGGGCCAGGCTTTTGCGCGATACCGGTGCCACGCCGGTGCGGGATCCGTGGCTGGTGCCGTTCCGTACCGGTCGCCGACTCAAGGCATGGAACAAGAACGTGATCGCGCTGGGTCTGGCCAGCGGCTTCATCGAACCGGTCGAGTCGACCAGCATCCACCTGACCATGAGTGCGGTGATGCGCCTGGTCGAGATGTTCCCGAGCAATGGCATTTCGCCGGAGATGGTCGAGATCTACAACCGCGAGTGCCGCCGCGAGCTCGAGCACGTGCGCGATTTCATCATCCTTCATTACCACGCCAACCAGCGCGACGAACCGATGTGGAAGGAATGCCGCGAAATGTCGTTGCCCGATTCGTTGCGCAGTCGCATCGATGCCTGGCGTGAACGCGCGCACGTGTGGCAAGACTCGGGCGAGTTGTTCGCGGTCGATTCGTGGACGCACGTGATGCTGGGGCAGGGGCTTGTGCCGCAGCAACATCACCCCTTGCCGCGTGCGCTGTCCGATACCGACCTGAATCGCCTGCTGGCTGGCGTTCGTCAGCCGATCGACCGCGCCGTGGCGCAGATGCCGCTGCAACAGACGTTCATCGATCGCTATTGCAAGGCATCCCCGGAAGTATGGAACGCCAAGCGACAGGCTGTTTGAGCGGCGGCGACGTAGATCATGCTGATCACCCGTCATCCCGATATCCGGATCGAAAAGCACACGCTTGGCAAGGAGGGCGCGCCGTTGCTGGTCATCGACAATCTGGTGGCCGATCCCGATCGACTCGTGCACAAGGCGACACGCCGTGCCTTCGACCTCGAGAGCGAACACTTTCCAGGTGTGCGTGCGCGCGCGCCGGCCATGTACGAGCGTTTCCTGGAGTCCGTTTTGAACCCGCTTCTGGATGAGCATTTCGGCATGCAGCCGGGTCGCTTCGGCTTTCCGATGTGCCACTACTCGCTGCTGGCCACGCCGCCGGAGCAGCTTCAGTTCCTGCAACGTGTACCGCACATCGATTCGGTCGACGGCAACGGTCTGGCGACCGTGCATTACCTGTTTCGGGGCGAGTGGGGCGGAACCGCGTTCTATCGCCACCGCCAAACCGGGATGGAGTACATCGACAAGCCCCGGTGGGAAACCTACTTTCATCAACTGGAAGCGGAAAGCGAAGGCGGCAACGCCCCCGCGCCCGGCTACATCAACGGCAGCACGCCGCTGTTCGAGCAGATCGCCAGCGTGGATGCCGTCTTCAATCGCATGCTGGTCTATCGGCGCAACTCGCTGCATTCGGCGTGCGTCGACGACCATCACGTGCCGCCGCCCCGTCCACGCGAAGGGCGGCTGTCGGTCAACACGTTCATCGATGTGATACAAGCGTAAGACGTATCGGGTGACGGGCATACGCCCTGTCGCCCCCGAACTCGGATCGAGGTGAATTCATGTGGTGCACATTGCAAACGAGGTTCCTGTTGTCGGTATTGATGATAGCGCTATCATTCAATGCATGGGCCGCAGCTGATCCGACGGGGCTGAAAGTCACCGACACGGGTTACCTGCGGGGGAAAGGCGCCAGCGTCATGCTGTATGCCGACAGCTACAGCCCGATCTTTTTCGATCAAAAAAATGCGGCGCTGCAGATCATCCTGCACGGTCGTCGGATCGCTACCAACGGCAGCATGCGCTTCACGCCGACGCCGGAACAATGGAGTCGCATTCCCCATCTCAAAGCGCACCACGCCGATCGCGCCGGCGACCGGCTGGATGCCGAATTGTCTTATCCGGACTATCACATCGACTATCACGTCAGCGTGGCGCCCGAGCCAGGCGGCTTCCGCATCAGCCTCGATCTCGACAAGCCGTTGCCGGCGGCACTGGTGGGTCGGGTCGGATACAACCTGGAGTTCCTGCCATCTCTTTATGCAGGCAAGGCGTACCGCATCGGTGACGACACCTACGGGCGGCTGCCACAGTATCCGGAAGGTCGCATGACTGCCATGCCCCCGCCAGCGGGCGCGCCGTCCCGACCGGCGTACATCGAGCGTTGGCGCAAGGCACGTCACTACATGGTGCCGCGTCCGTTGGTCGAGGGAGAGCGCGTGACGCTGGCGCCCGCCAGTCGCCTGTACCGGGTCACGATCCGTTCGGATGGACAGCCGGTGAAGCTGTACGACGGACGCAACCAGGCCAGCAACGGCTGGTTCGTGGTGCGCTCGACGATCCCGGCGGGCAAAACGACAGATGCACTCGTGTGGCACGTGCAGTTGGCCTCCGTACCCGGCTGGACGCGACCACCGGTCATCACGCACAGCCAGGTCGGTTATGCCACCCGCTTTCCGAAAGTCGCCGTGATCGAGCTCGATCCCGCGTTCGACGCCCCGCCCAAGGCATCGTTGCTGCGTCTGTCCGATGAGGGTGTCTTCAAGAAGGTGTATCAGGCGCGCGTGTCCAAGCCACGGCACTGGCTTCGCTACGATTACGCGAAGTTCGACTTTTCTTCCGTGACACGTCCGGGCCTGTACACGATTGCCTATGCCGGGCAGCAGACCCGACCGTTTCGCATCGCCGACGATGTCTACGCCAACACCTGGCAAACCAGCCTGGATGGTTTCATGGCCGTGCAAATGGACCACGTGGCCGTACACGATGCCTATCGCGTCTGGCACGGTGTGGCGCACATGGATGATGCACGGCAGGCGCCACCGAATATCCATTCATTCGATGGCTACTGGATGGGCGCCGAGACCTGGTCGCCGTTCGAACCCGGCGAACACGTTCCGGGCCTGGACGTTGGTGGCTGGTTCGATGCCGGCGATTTCGACAGCGATGCCCTTGACCAGTTGCAGACCATTCGCAACCTGGCCGTGACGTATGCGACTTTTCGGCCGGCATGGGACCAGTTGACGGTCGATGAGAAGGCGCGGCAGGTCGTGATGCATCAGCCGGACGGCACGCCCGACATGATCCAGCAGATCGAGCATGGCGTGTTGCAGACGCTGGCACAGATCCACGCGTTCGGTCATCCGATCATGGGTGTGCATGCCTCCACGCTGTCGCAGTACACGTTCATCGGCGACGCCGCGTCGCAAACCGATGGACACATTCACGACCCGAATCTCGGCCAACACGAGGTGGTCGGCAACCGTTCCGGCATGCCGGATGATCGCTGGGCATGGACCAACCACAACGTGTCCATGGACTACTCGGCCATTGCCTCGTTGGCGGCCGCGTCCAGCGCATTGAAAGGCTGGAACGATGATCTGGCACGCGATTGTTTGGGTACGGCCATCAACTTGTGGAACCACGAACAGGCGCACCCCGGTCCCGATGTGCCGGCACGTTTTGACAGCGACAGTCCGCCATACGAATGGGTGGCCACGCTGCAGTTGCTGATCGCCACCGACGGAGCCAAGCCGTATCGGAAGCGTGTCCAGCAGCTGTTCCCGGAGGCGCTTGAGCACATGATGCAACGTGGCTGGATGGCGGTTCGAGGGCTGTCCCACCTGGACCCGGCTTACACGGACCGGTTCAAGAAGGCGCTGGTCACATGGCTGCCAGAGATGCGCCGGCAGATGGCCAAGACACCATTCGGCGTACCTCCGGCCACCGGCGGCTGGGGCAACTCGGCGCAGGTGGCGCGCTTCGGCATCGCCATGTACTTCCTGCACCGGGCATTTCCCGACCTGGTCGGGCCGGAGGCGACCTTGCGCGTGGCCAACTACCTGCTTGGCACGCACCCGGTCAACAGCGTGTCCTACATCGCCGGGGTCGGGGCGGTATCCAAGCCGCAGACCTACTCGAACAACCGTGGTGACCACAGCCATATCCCGGGTGGGATGATTCCCGGCTACATCATCATCAAACCCGACTTTCCCGAATGCATCACCGACTTCGGCATGCTCTGGTTCGAGGACGAAACAACGATCGGCGCCGCCACCAGCTGGATTCTGGAGGCCAATGCCGCGGCGGCGATCGTGCGAGCGGAAGGCAATGGTGTTGCTCGCGTCGAAGGTTCTCCGCGGATTCCGTGAAGCAACCCATCCAAAATGCGCTTGATGCATGTACACGCTACATCGTCATTCCGGCGAAGGTCCACTGTTGTCCGGAATAAATGCCTGAGGCCCGCATATAAGGCTTCTACCCACCTCACCGTCATCCCGGCGCAGGCCGGGATCCATTGTCGCGCTTGCCAAGGTACTGAATTTAAAGCGTCTGCGCTCCGATCCCAATGGATTCCGGCTTTCGCCGGAATGACGGTATGGCATGTGCATGCGACACGCGTACTTTTTGAGTCTGGTGCTTTGCGGAACATCCGAAAAACAGGAGCATCAAGGTTCCCGAGACCTTCCCCCAGATTATTCCGGACAGCAGTGGGCGAAGGCCGGAATCCAGTGTCTTTCGTGCTCGCCTGGAGTATAGAAAGACACTGGATCCCAGCCTGCGCTGGGATGACGCGGAATTACGGCCTCATGCGTGCCGGGAGATGTCACTGTCTGCCGACGGTCCGCTGCTCAAACTTCCTGACAACATGGAAATCCCGATATGAATCCCGTTCAGTGTTGCACGGTGAAATCCCGGGTCAGGCGAATGTCGGCGCTTGAGGCCCCGACCTGCACCTGGTATTCGCCCGGATCGACCGCATAGGCGTCCTGCTTCATATTGTAATAACGAAGATCATGACGCGGCGTGATGGTGAACGACACGCTGCGCTCCTCGCCAGGTTTCAGGGATATCCGCTTGAAACCGCGCAACGACTTGAGCGCACGCACATGCGGTGCCTCGAGTGCATGCAGATAAAGCTGCACCACTTCGTCGCCGGCACGCTTGCCGGTGTTTTTCACCTTCAGCGTGACGTGCATCGACTGGTCCGGACCCAGCGTGGTGCGATCCAGTTTCAGATCCGAATAGGTGAAGTGCGTGTAGGACAGGCCGTAACCGAACGGGTACAGCGGTTCACCCTTGAAGTAGCGATAAGTGCGGCCCTGCATCGAGTAGTCGTCGAACGGCGGCAGCTGCTCGACGCCCTTGTAGAACGTCACCGGCAGGCGGCCGGCGGGGTTGACCTTGCCGAACAGCACGTCGGCGACCGCGTTGCCGCCCTGTTCGCCGGGATACCACGCCAGCATGATCGCCGGTATGTGCTGCTCGGCCCAGTTGATGGCCATGGCCGAACCGGTGGTCAGTACCGCCACCATGGGCGTGCCGGTGGCCTGCACGGCCTTGAGCAGCTTTTTCTGCGTGGCCGGCAGCGCCAGGCTGGTGCGGTCGCCGCCGTCATAGCCGGGGTAATGCACCGGCATTTCCTCGCCTTCCATGTTGGCGGTCTGGCCGCCGACGAAGATCACCACATCGGCCTTGCGCGCCGCGGCAACTGCCGTCTGCAGCGGTGACTTGGCTCCGGGCATGCGCCAGGCCAGGCGAACGCTGGCGTTGTGTTTGTCGCGGACGTATTCGAGTCGAACGGGGTAAGCCTTGCCGGCCTCGAGGTTGACGAACGCGCCGGGTTTGTCCTCGGTGGAATCGGCGTCCCAGCGATCCAGCAGCAGTTTGCCATCCAGATACAGGCGAAAGCCGCTGTTGGCGGCGGCGCCCAGCTCGTAACGGCCGGATTCGGGCGCCACCAGTACACCGCTCCAGCGTGCCGCGAAATGCCAGCTGTGCAGCGCCTTGTCCGACGACAGCTTGCCACGAGCGACCAGGCTGTCGGTGGGGCTGGCATGCATCCAGTGGAAGCCGACCTGCGGGTCCACGCGGGTGACGATCGGTTGCGAGTCGAAATCCGCTTCGCGGAAGTACTCGGCTTTCAAGCCATGCTTGTCCGAGCCGGCTGCCGGATGCAGCCAGGCGCTGTCGATGACCGTGCCCACGCCCGGGCCGTCAAATCCTTGCACCAGTTCGGCGCCCGTGACATAGGTGACCTGCGCGTCGGGTACCGCGTTGCGGATGCCGTCGAGGATGGTTACCGGACGCATCGGTGTGCCGTGGTAGTTGCCCAGCAGGGCGGCCACGTTGTCGGCGGTTGGGCCGATGACCGCGATGTGTTTCACATCACGCGACAGCGGCAGCAGACCGTCGTTTTTCAGCAGCACCATCGATTCCTGCGCGGCGCGGCGGGCCAGGGCGACGTGCTTCGGCGATTCGACGATCGAGTACGGCAGGTCCGACCACGGCACCTGATCGGCCGGATCGAACATGCCGAGTCGGAAGCGTGCCAGCATCAGCCGCGTGACGGCGGTGTTGATCGCCTGTTTGCTGACCAGTCCTTCGTGCACGGCCTTGACCAGCGCCGAGTAAGTGGTTCCACAGTTCAGGTCGGTGCCGTGCTTGACCGCCAGCGCCGCCGCCTCGGCGGCGGTCGACACGACCTTGTGGTGCTTGTAGATGTCGCCGACGGCGCCGCAGTCGGACACCACGTAGCCCTTGAAACCCCAGTCATGGCGAAGAATGCCCTGCAGCAGGTGCTTGTTGGCCGAAGCCGGCATGCCATCGACGCTGTTGTAGGAAGCCATGACGGCATTGACGCCGGCTTTTTTGACAGCCGCGCGGAACGCGGGCAGATAGGTTTCGTACATGTCGCGTTGGCCCGGATGCACGTCCATGCGGTGACGTTCGCTTTCCGGCCCGCTGTAGGCGACGAAGTGCTTGGCCGTGGCGTCCAGCTTTTGATAAGTCGGGTTGTTTCCCTGCAAGCCGTGAATGAACGCCACGCCCATGCGCGAGGTCAGGTACGGATCTTCGCCATAGGTTTCCTGACCGCGGCCCCAACGTGGATCGCGGAAGATGTTGATGTTGGGCGACCAGTAGGTCAGTCCCATGTAGCGACCATGCATGCCGCGTTGCCGGAAATGGTTGTACTTGGCGCGGGCCTCGTCGCTGATCACCGTCGCCTCGCGGTGCAGCAGCTGCGGATCGAACGTCGCGGCCATGCCGATGGCCTGCGGGAAAGCGGTGGCCTTGCCGGCGCGGGCCACCCCGTGCAGCGCTTCGTTCCACCAGTCGTAGGCGGGAATGCCCAGGCGCGGAATCGCCGGCGTATCGTTCTGCATCTGCGCGACTTTTTCCTTCAGTGTCATGCGCGATACCAGGTCGGCGGCGCGTTGCTTGAAGCTGAGCGAGGTGTCTCGGTAGGGCGGGGTGTCGGCCGTGGCCTGGGCGGCGTTGGCTGTTTGCGGGCAAAACGCCGCCCAGGCCAACAGCATCACGGCAATCGTGGTGCAGGCGGCCATGGGTTTGGTAGTGCAGTGTGTCGTTGGCATGTCGGTTTCCTCGCTTATTCGACAGCTTCGGGACGGTGGTCGCCCGCCGGTGCAGATGTCCGTGCATAGGGTCCCAGGACCGTGCCGACGAAACCGCCGGCGACATCGGTGCTGAGGATGGTTCCGTCGACATCGCGCTTGAGCCAGTGCCAGCCCTTGCCGTTCGCGTCGTAGGCGAATGCATAGGTACCGCGATTGCCGGTAATCTTCAGTTTCAACTCGCCATGTGCGGCGGCGATCAGGGCCTGCGCGATCACTTTGGGCTCTCCGCCGGCATCTTTTTCCAAAAACAGTTTGAGCTGATCGCCGACGCGACGAACGCCGAGGAAATACCAATACCGGCTTTCGCGGAAGGCGACGATGCCCGCGTCGATGCCTGATTGTGTCGGCGGCTTGAGCGCAGTACTGGCGGCGAACGACAGATGCTGTTGGCGGCGCGCCAGGAAGGACGGGCTGTGCGACGAGTCCAACCTCGCGGCCTGCGGCTCGATGGTCAGCCAGCCGCGATTCGACTTCAGGTCGGCCCACGGTTGCGTGGGCGTGCGCAGTGTCATCCATGCACTGTCGAGCCGGCTCTCGTCGAAGTCGTCGCGCCAGGTGAAATTGCCGCTGAGCGGCGTTTGTGTGGCGTCATGTTCCATGAATGCGGGTCCGGGCACGACCCGTGGGATGACCTTGCCGTGCTCCAGGATATGCGGCCAGCCGTCTTTCCAGTGCACCGGCAGCAGGAAGGTCTCGCGACCGGTGTTGTCATGCACCTCGCCGTAGGCGCGGCTGGCCAGGAAGATCGCCCACCAGCTGCCATCGGGTGCCTTGACCAGGTCGGCATGGCCGGCGTTGATGATCGGTGCGATGCGATCGGCGGGCAGGTTGCGCTGGGTCAGGGTCGGGCTGTGCGGATCGAGTTGGTACGGGCCCCAAGGCGAACGGCTGCGCAGCACGATCTGCGAATGTTGCACGCTGGTGCCGCCTTCGGCGCAGGACAGGTAATACCAGCCATTACGCCGGTACAGGTGCGGACCTTCGTACCAGACCGGATGCGTGATGGAACCCGTGGTGCCGTGCAGCACGATCTTGCGCGGCCCGACAGGTTCCATCTTCTTCGTATCGAAGCGCTGCATCCAGATCGCGCGATCGCCGTTGTAACGCGACCCGCCGGGCGGTTCGCCGCTGTAGAGCAGGTAGGCCTTGCCGTTGTCGTCGAAGAACAACGACGGGTCGATGCCTTTGATGTCCTTCAGCCAGACCGGATCGGACCACGGCCCGGCCGGATCTTTGGCCGTGACCAGGTAGTTGCCACCGCCATCGACGAAGGTGTTGAGCACGTAGAACACGCCGTCGTGATAACTGATGTCCGGCGCGAACACGCCGCGCGACACGCCAATGCCGTCGTAGTCCAGTTGCGACGGACGCTCGATGGCGTTGCCGACCTGTTTCCAATGCACCAGATCGCGGCTTTCGAATACCGGGATACCCGGAAACCAGGCGAAGCTCGAGTTGACCAGGTAAAAGCGTCCACCTGCGCGCACCACCGCCGGGTCCGGATGAAAGCCGGCCAGTACGGGGTTGCGGTAGTCGCCTTCCGGCAGCGGTTGCGCGAAACCCGCGTCGCGGCCGCTGTACGCGAACCAGTCGTAGCGCACGGATTGTCGAGCGTGCACAGGAAGTGCCTGCAACAGGAAGCCTGCCAACAACACGCCAAGACACATGCCACGTCGTGCGCGCATGGAAATGCCAAGTGCATTATTCATGCGCACCTCGCGAGGACGGAATCGGCAACTGGAACGGCCCGGCCGGCAAGCCGTTGCCGTCGTACAGGGTGACCACCGGGTTGTCGGCCCAGCCGTAGCGCACGCGTGTCGCCGACGCGGCATTCGATGCGTGCAGGGTTACGACATCTCCAGCCAGCGTCGCTTGCGCATAGCGGCATGAATCGGCGGCGGAGCCGCACAGTTCGAACCCGATTGGTGCATCGCCACCATGTACCACCAGCGCGTTTTCAATCCGACCGAAGCGGACCGTCACCGTGTCGTTCTCGCGCTGTACCGACAGCGGTATCGGCCCGGATGGCGACCGCATTGTCTGGCCATAGGCCACGTGTCGCGCCACACGGGCCAGACGGCGGCCAAGCTCCTCCTTGTTGGCTGGATGGATGGCATAGGCGCTGCCGATGTCGATGGCTACCGCAAGGCCGGTGTGCGCGTCGTCGGCGGCAACCTGGCGCTGGGCCTCGCGCAGTCGGGCCCAACCGCTTGTCGTGACCGGATGCGTGGATTGCGGTCCGAAGTTGGCCAGCTGCACGATCAGGAATGGCATGCGCTTGCCGAAGCGTGCCCGCATCTGCGTGCGGTAGGCGCGCAACAGCTTGGCGTAGTCGCCGGCATCGGTGGTATTGGATGCGCCCTGGTACCAGATTTCTCCGCGCACGGCGTAGTCACCCAGCGGCGTGATCATGCCGTTGTACAGCGTGGTCGTGCCGGGAGCCGACAGCCACGGCGCCATCGGTGGCTGGCTGGCCGATTTCGCCACGATGCGATACATCCAGCGACCGTCCAGTGGCATGGAGCTGCCGTCGTCGAAATTCAGCGTGCGCGTGGATGCCGGGCCGAGGATGCCGCCATCACCCCAGGTGTTGAGCACGTTGACCGCGATCGTGTTGACGCCGGCGTGCAGCAGGTCGGACGGCAGGCGGTAATTGCGAGCCGCGCCGAGATATTGGCTGCCCACGGGGTGGCCATTGACCCAGGTTTCGTCGACTTCATCCACCATCCCCATGGCCAACGTCGCGCCCTTGGCGGCCTGCGCGGCACTGAGCGTCACCGTGGTGCGGAACCAGACCATGCCGGTAAAACCGGACAGCGCCGGCACGTTCCATCCGCCCCAGGCGCCGAGATCCGATGGCGCCTGATGCCATCCCGTCGAGGTGTCCAGCTTCGCGCGCCAAGGTTCACTGCCCGCGCGGTGTTTGCGCCACCAGTCCTCCCAGCGCTTGCCCCAGTCCGCATTTGCCGCCATCGGGTCATGCGTGTAGGTATCGAGCAGGTCGAGCACGTGGTCGTAACCACCCACCGCGCGCAACGCCGTCGGACTCATCCAGGCCTGGATGCGCGAGCCGCCCCAGGCGTCGTCGATCAGGCCCATGGGCACGTCGATGTGTTTTTTCAGCTCGCGCGCGAAGTAGTAGCAGGTGGCCGAGAAGTTCGCGACGGTTTCGGGGGAGGCCTTTTGCCAGGCCGCCGGTTCGAGGAAATCCGTGCGTGGCGTGACGCTGGCATGTTTGTCCACGATCAGCATGCGAATGGTGCCATCGTCGGCGTTGGCCACTTCGTGGGGCCAGTTGAGCGTGCGCTTGACCGGCAGCGCCATGTTCGATTGACCCGAGCACAACCAGACGTCACCGATCAGCACGTCGTGCGCGGTCTGGGTGGTGCCGTCGGACGCTTTTGCCGTCAACGTGTATGGACCACCCGCATCCAGCGCCGGCAGCTTCACCTGCCAGCGGCCATCGGCACCGGCGCGTGCGCTGGCCTGCTCGCCGTCAATCGAGACGGTCACCGTCTGCCCGGCGTCGGCATTGCCCCAGACCGGAATGGGACGGCCGCGCTGCAGGACCGCGTGATCCTGAAACAGCGAGTTCATCAAGTGTACGTGTGTGTCATTTGCCTGCACGACAGGTGCCGCAACCAGCGACAGAACGGATGCCAGCATGGCCACAATTGCATGCGAACGATGAATAAGCATGATGGAGTCTTTCCTCTATTGGCTCTGCCCGGGGGCATAAGGAAACTTCAGTGATTGGTAGTACTTCAGCGAATGCGCCGGCGGCGCGTAGCCGGGCGGCAGCGGCAGACCGTTGAGACTTTGCCAGTAGGCGATGCTGGCATCGCGCCACCATTGCGCCTCGCGTTGCTGGATGGCCAGGAACGCCGCGGCCTTGCGGTAGCGCTCGGCGTCAATGTCGCCTTTGAGGCTGCGCCAGGTCGCGCGCATCTGTTTGACCGCATTGACGCCGCGCGTGTAGCGGTACACCAGTGCCTGCCACAGCGTGCGCCCGGAGCGCATGCGGTAGTCCCAGGGCAGGTGGTGAAACCAGAGCAGGTACTTGTCCGACACGCAGTCCAGGTCGGCGAAGCAACGCGCCACCGGCGGTGTGTACTGCGCCACGGCATTGCTGCCCGATGCGGTGCGGTCAAAGCCGATACCGTGAGCGTCGGCGCGGTTGTAGTAGGCCGGGTTCCAGTCCGCGCGCGGCAGGTTGTCGACCCACGGCGCCGGTCCGTAGTGGCTGCCGGTTCCCATCTGGTGGGCCAGGCCCAGCGGTGTCATGTAATCGACCGCGGCCTGGCGCGAGGTCATCATCATGTTCACCACCGGTTTGACGAAGGCCGGGTCGTTGGAAAACGTCATGCGCACCCAATCCTCGGCAATCCGACGCGCGGACTGGTCCGGATTCCAAGCCAGACGGCCGAAGGCGTACCAGTTGGCCTGGTTGAAGTCCGAGCCGCACCAGTCGCGGTCGCTGCCGATGTTGGCCACGCCGGCGATGCCGGTCAGTGCGTGATGCTCGCGGCCGCCTTCGATGATCTTCGCCACGGTTGAGCCCTTGCCGTTGACCATGGTGTCGGCATCCAGCGCCTCCTTGAACAGCGGGCCGAGGTAGACCAGGTGCGTGGCAAATCCCAGATACTCCTTGGTGATCTGCAGCTCCATCATCATGTTGGTTTCGGGCATCGCGCCGAACAACGGGTTGAACGGTTCGCGCGGCTGGAAGTCGAGCGGGCCGTTCTTCACCTGTACCAGCACGTTGGCGGCAAACTGGCCGTCCAGTGGCGTGAACTCGTCATAGGCCTGTTTGACGCGATCCTCGCCGGGCCGGTTGGTGTAGACGAAGGCGCGCCACATCACCACGCCGCCGTGGGGTGCCAGTGCGGCGGCGAGCATGTTGGCGCCCTGAGCGTGGCTGCGGCCGTAATCCTGCGGGCCGGACTGGCCCTCGGAATCGGCCTTGACCAGAAAGCCGCCGAAATCGGGAATCAGCTGATAGATTTCGTCCGCCTTGTCGCGCCACCAGCGGCGGACGTCGGGCTGCAACGGGTCCGCGGTTTGCAGGTGTCCGAGTCGCATCGGCGCATTGAAGGGCACGCTGAGATACACGCGAATGCCCCAGGGGCGAAACACCTCGGCCAACGCCGCTACCTTGAGCAGATACCGGTGCGTCAGGATCAATGGGTCGGCGTTGACATTGTTGAGCACCACGCCGTTGATGCTGACCGAAGCATTGGCGCGCGCATAATCGGTGTAGCGGGGCTTGAGGTATTCGGGCAGCGTCCACCAGTCCCAGATCGAGCGACCGGCATAGCCGCGTTCGACATGACCATCGAGATCGTCCCAATGGTCGAGCACGCGCAGCTTGATGCGCGGTTTGCTGCGCAGGTCGAGGTGGTCCAGTGGTTGCCCCGTCTGCAGCTGACGCAGAAAGCGGAAGGCACCATGGAGCACGCCGATGTCGGTATTGCCGGCGATGACCGTCGCGGCATGGCCGTTCACACGCATGCTCCGGATCAGGTAGCCCTCCTTGCCAAGACCATCGAGGTCCAGATGCAGGTTCGCGATCAACGGCGACGAGGACGTCGTGCCGACGACAATGGTGCCATCGCGTGTCACGCTATCGACCAGGGGTGGGGCTTTGCCAAGCAGACCACCCAGGCCGCGCAGCAATTCACTGCGGGTTGCCTTCCTGGTTGGCGTTGCCTTGCCCACGATCAATTGCGATACACGGGGCTGATAATTGTCGGCCAGCGTGGTCGGAAGCGGGTGGTAACGCAGCCACAGGTCGTAGCCATCTTCGGCCTGTGCCAACCCGGCGCACAAGCAGCCGCCCAACAACAACATGCCGGCGACAAACGCGCGCATGCATCCGCGGCCTGGCAACGCTTGCACCCATGGTTGTCGAAATACGCTCATGTTTGCTCTACCATTACAATGGTTGATCTACCATCGTGGTGGCGGTCGTGCTTTGCGATCATCGTGTCGCGACCTCCAGATCCGCCGCTTGCAAAGGGAATGCCGCATTGAAGAAGACAGGCAGGAAATCGGTTCGCCGCAAAGGGAAAGCCGTCACCATTGACGAGGTGGCAGCACACGCCAAGGTCTCGCCGATGACCGTGTCGCGCGTGGTCAACGGCCACTCCAAGGTGCGCGAGACCACGCGCGAGCGGGTCATGCAGGCGGTGCGCGAGCTGGGCTACATACCCAACCGGGCGGCCAGTTCGCTGGCCGCCGCGCACGACGCACGCATCGCGCTGATCTATACCAACCCCAGTGCCGCGTATCTGCGCGAGCTGCTGGTCGGTGCACTGCAGGGGACCGGGCGCACGGCGGCGCAATTGATCATCGACGATTGGTCGGCCCTCGATGCGGCGGCCGAACGCAAGGCGGCGCGTGTGCTGGCCAAGAGTGCCGGCGGCGTGATCCTGCCGCCGCCATTGTGCGAGTCGGAGGACGTCATCTCGGAGTTGAGCAGCGCCGGCGTCCCGGTCGTCGCCATCGCGCCGGGCTACTTCAATCCCGACATATCCAGCGTGCGCATCGACGATTTCCTGGCCGGCAAGGAAATCACGCGGCAGCTCGTGAAGGCCGGTCACACGCGCATCGCCTGCATCAAGGGACACCCCAACCAGGTTGCGAGCACGCGCCGCTTCGAAGGCTACAAGGCGGCACTCGAGGAAGCCGGCATCGCCGTGCATGCCAGTCTCGTGCAGCAGGGCTATTTCACCTATCGTTCGGGACTGGATGCGACCAAGACGCTGCTGTCGTCGCGCAAGCCGCCCACGGCGATTTTCGCCAGCAATGACGACATGGCCGCGGCGGCGATATCGGTGGCGCATCGACGCGGACTGGACGTGCCGCACGACTTGTCGGTCGTGGGTTTTGATGACACTGCCACGGCGACGACCATATGGCCGGAGCTGACCACGATCCGCCAGCCGATCGCGAGCATGGCCGACTCGGCCATCGACATCCTGTTGCGCGCCATCCGCCGCGAGCCGGGCGAACCTCGACTGGTGGTCGATCAGGTCGTGGCGCACCAGTTGATCGTGCGTGACTCGGTGGTGCCGCCGGCAGCCAGTGCTCGTAAACGAGCCAAGTGAGACCGCCGCCGGCGAACTTGTCCGCTCCGCGCCGGCAGCTTCTGCGCAACTGCTTTCGCATGCGTTGAGCACGCTGATCGTCATGTTTCACACCCCTCCCGAAACAAGGCCGGCCTCATGGGCCTGGCGTCAGCGCGCCAGGTACTGGTTGATGAGATTCTCGCAGCGCTCCTGCTTGCCGCTGATTTTGGCCGGCTCGCCGTTACCGGCGGCCTGGTCACGCAGTGCACCCAGATCCAGCTTGCCTTGCGCGAAATCCTTGCCCGGGCCCTGGTCGAAACTGGCATAGCGGTCGGCACGCCAGCGTTCCCACGGTGACTGTTCCAGCAGTGCGTGGGCCACTTCCAGACCGCGTGCAAACGAATCCATGCCGCCGATGTGGGCGATGAACAGGTCTTCCATGTCGGTCGATTCGCGGCGCAGTTTGGCATCGAAGTTGAAGCCGCCCGGCGCCAGTCCGCCCTGACGCAGCACCACCATCATCGCGCCGACGGTGTCGTACAGATCGCTGGGGAACTGGTCGGTATCCCAGCCGTTCTGCGGGTTGCCGCGGTTGGCATCGATGCTGCCCAGCAGGCCATGATTGGAGCCCATTTGCAGGTCGTGCTCGAACGTGTGGCCGGCGAGCGTGGCGTGGTTGGCTTCGACATTGAGTTTGAAATCACCGTCCAGCCCATGCTGCTTGAGGAAGCCGATCACGGTCGAGGCATCGAAGTCGTATTGGTGATTCATCGGTTCCATGGGCTTGGGCTCGATCAGGAAGTTGCCCTTGAAGCCGATGCTGCGGCCATAATCGCGCGCTGCCGACAGGAAGCGCGCAAAGTGCTCGAGCTCACGCTTGGTGTCGGTGTTGTGCAGCGTGGCGTAACCTTCGCGGCCACCCCAGAACACGTAGTTTTCGCCGCCCAGTTCGACGGTCGCTTCCAGTGCCGCCTTGACCTGTGCCGCGGCACGCGCGACCACGGCAAAGTCCGGATTGGTTGCCGCGCCGTTCATGTAACGCGGGTGCGTGAACAGGTTGGCGGTGCCCCACAGCAGCTTCATGCCGGTGGCTTTTTGGCGTTCCTTGGCCAGCGCCACCATGTGCTTGAGGTTGCTTTCGTATTCGGCCACGTCGCTGGCATCGGGCGCCAGGTCGTTGTCGTGGAAGCAGTAGTACGGCACACCCAATTTGGTGAAAAACTCGAACGCGGCGTCGAGCTTGTCTTCGGCGCGTGCCAGCGGCGTATCGGATTTGCCGTCCCACGGGTGCACGCGGGTACCCGGACCGAACGGATCGTTGCCGGTGGCACAGAAGCTGTGCCAGTAGCACACCGCAAAACGCAGGTGCTCGGCCATGGTCTTGTCGCCGATCTTCTTGTTGGCGTCGTAGTGCTTGAACGCCAGCGCGTTGTCCGACTCACGCCCCTCGTAGGGGATCGAGCCAATGCCGGGGAAGTATTCGTGCTTGCCGATGAATGGGGTGCTCATGGGATGGATGTCCTCTTGGTCTGTGCGTGCGGTTTCAGGATGCGGCGTGGTTCGCGTGACCACCGATGGCGGCTGTCACTTGGCGCAGAAAGCGCCCGTAAGGGGCCCGGTAGGCAGCCGCGGCGTTCGCGTCGGGTCGGGCGGAAAGTGCGGGTGTCAGGGCGACGTGTTCGCTGGCCATGGCGGCGATGTCGGCGTGTCCGCCCTGGGCATGGTCCAGGGCCCACAGCGCCTGCAAGGCGGCACCGAATGCCGCGCCTTCGGCCTCGGCGGGAACATCCACCGGCAGTTCGAACACGTCGGCGATCATCTGCCGCCACGTGGCGCTGTGGCTGCCGCCGCCGGTAAGCCGGATGGCGTCGACCTGCAGGCCGGCATCCAGCCAGGCATCGTAGCCGCGGCGCAGCGTGTAGCTGGCGCCCTCCATGGCCGCGCGATAAAGATTGCCGCGGTTCACATTGGTCGCGTCCATGCCGTGCATGCTGGCGCGTGCGTGCGGCAGGTTCGGCGTGCGCTCGCCATGGAAGAACGGCAGCATCAGCAGGCCGTCGGCACCGGGACGGGTGTCAGCCATGACCACATCGCCATCGCGGGTGGAAAAGTCGAATGCACGAGCGACCTGTTCCGTGGCCACGGTACAGTTCATGGTGCAGATCAGCGGCAGCCATGCGCCGGTGGATGAGCAGAATGCGGCCCAGCGCGCATCGTCATCCACGAGTGGTCGCGCGGCGTGGGCGAACAGCGTGCCGGAGGTGCCCAGGCTCATGCTCAATATGCCGGGTGTGACGTTGCCCGTCCCGATGGCCGCCATCATGTTGTCGCCGCCGCCGGCCGACACTTGAACCGTGCGCGGCAAACCGAGTTCGTCGGCGGTCACGGCGGCGATGCAGAAACTGGCGTCGGCGTCGACCAGGGGCGGCAGGCAGGTGGACAGGTCGCGATCGGCGTCGGTCGCGGCCAGCAGGGCAGGTGACCAGCGCCGGTTGCGCACATCCAGCCAGCCGGTACCGGAGGCGTCGCCGCACTCCATCCAGTACTCGCCGGTGAGCCAGAAATTCACGTAGTCGTGGGGTAGCAAGATGGTGGCCAGTTGCCGGTACGCCTCAGGCCTATGCCGGCGTGTCCACGGCAGCTTCGACGCGGTGTAGCCGGCGAGGATCGGGTTGCCGGCCTCGTCGATGCAACGCGCCTGGCCGCCGACCGCGCGCATGATCTGCGCGCATTCGTTCTGGGTGCTGGTATCGCACCACAGTTTGGCCGGGGCCAGCACCTTGCCGGCGTCATCCAATGGCACGAAACCGTGCTGCTGGCCGGACACGCCAAGGGCGACCACGCGTGCACGTTGATCGGACGTCAGTTGTGCAAAGCAGGCGCGAATGGCGTCGAGCCACCAATCCGGCTGCTGCTCGCAGCTGCCGTCATCACGCACGCTCATGTCCAAGGCGTGACTGTGTGTGGCAACGACGTGTCGCGTTGCGAATTCGTAGGCAACCAGCTTGACGCTCTGGCTGCCGACATCGAGTCCGATGACCAAGCCCATGTGAATATCGTATCCAGAATGATAGCGCTATCATCAAAGCTAACCGAAAACCGTGCCGCGGACAAGTCGCGAGCGCACGATCGCTTAGCCTGCATTATTCATCAGAGGTCGTAGCGAGCCGGTTCAAGCGTGCGATGGGGCCGGCGCAGCAGATCGCTGATGAATAATGCAGGTTAGATTCAATGACAATCATCGGCGGTTGTAGAAGAATGGACGGAGCACTCGGCCGCGTGGGGGAATGCGTCCGCCACGCGTCTGTGTGTGCGTTCGATTGCATGCGCAAAGCTGCAGGAGTGTCGAGTTGCGAATATCGGAATGGGTGTCGTGAATCTGGTGCTGCTTGGCTGCGTGGTGGCCTGGCTGGCGGCGCTGGCCGGCTTGACGCTGGCCGTGGGCCACGTAGCGCGGTGGCGTTTTCCGCGCTGGTTGATGTGGGCGCATCCGACCGCCGCGACGGTGGCACTGGCGTGCCTGTGGGTGGCGGTGGTGCGCCGGGCCGGCCCGACCGATCTGGTGCTCAATTCCGGCGTGTTCGTGCTCACGCTGGCATGGGTGGCTGGTGTCTTTCTGTTTGCGTTGCGCCGGTCCGGATTGCGCCGCATGCCGGCGATCGTTATCGGGCCGCATGCATTGGTGGCACTCGCGGGGTGCGGGCTTCTGGTTGCCGGGCTGGTTCATGCATGAGCGCGACGACAATCGTGCGTTTTTGTCGCGCGCCGGGCGCGGTGTTGCATGGGGCGCGCGGGTGCCGGGGGTGCCGTCGACATGTTGATGCTTGCCCTTGCGGCGTTGGCTCTGTGGACGCTGGTGATCGTGCTGCCGTGGCGGCCCTGGGGCTGTATCGAGCGCCTGGAAGTCGACCGCGCGGGAGCCGAAAGCGTCGATGACGTGACGGTCCTGATCCCGGCGCGCGACGAAGCGGCGGTGATCGGCAAAACCCTGCGCGCGCTGTCCGCTTCCAATCCCGACCTGCCGGTGATCGTGGTCGATGACCAGTCCGGTGACGGTACCGTGGATGTCGCGCGCGCCGCCGGCTTGCACAAGTTGGCCGTCGTGTCCGGCACCTCGCCGCCGGCTGGCTGGAGCGGCAAGCTGTGGGCGTTGCAACAAGGGCTGGAGCGTGTGTCGACGCCGTGGGTGTTGCTGCTGGACGCGGATATCCGCCTGGCTCCAGGCATGGTCTCGGTGCTCCGGCGCAAGGCCGGGCAGGGCTTCAGCCTCGTGTCGCTGTGCGCCGAGCCATGTTGGAACGGCGTGGCCGCACGTTGGCTGCTGCCGGCCTTCGTGTATTTTTTCAAGCTCCTGTACCCGTTTGCGTTGGCCAACCGGGATGGTTCATCGGTCGCGGCGGCAGCCGGCGGCGTGGTGCTGGTTGATCGCCGGGTCCTGCTGGCATGCGGCGGTTTTTCGGCTTGGCGTGATGCCATCATCGACGATTGCACCTTGGCTGCGCATGTAAAACGCGCCGGGCACGCCTGTTACCTCGGCTTGACGCGCGGAGCGGCCAGCTTGCGCAGCACGGACATGGGCGGGATCGTCCACATGGTCGCGCGCACGGCCTTCGTGCAGTTGCGTGAGTCCTGGTGGCTGTTGCTGGGCGTCAGCACGGTCATGGCGCTCGCGTTTTGGGTGCCGGTGGTCGCCGTATGCGTGGGTGGCGCAAGCGTGCGTTCGCTCGGTATTCTCGCGTGGCTGGCCATGGCCGCTTGTCACGTGCCGATCTTGCGATATTACCGGCGCAACCTGTTGGCGGCGCTGGTGCTGCCGTTGACGGCAACGCTGTTTCTCGCGATGACCTGGTACTCGGCGTGGCGTGCCTTGGGTGGCGTCCGTTCGGAATGGAAGGGACGCCGTTATCGACGCGACGCGGGGCGATCACCCGATCAATCGGGCTCGTAGTCAAGATTGGCCGACAGCCAGCGTTCGGCTTCCGCCAGGCTCCAGTTCTTGCGTTCGGCATAGTCGGCCACCTGCTCGCGCGAGAGCTTGCCGACCACGAAGTACTGGCTGTCGGGGTGGCTGAAATACCAGCCCGACACGGCGGCGGCCGGGTACATGGAGTAGCCCTCGGTCAGCTCGATGCCGGTGTTGGCGGTCACGTCGAGCAACTTGAACAGCATGTCCTTTTCGGTGTGGTCGGGACAGGCCGGGTAGCCGGGAGCCGGGCGGATGCCGCGGTATTTCTCCGCGATCAGTGCGTTGTTATCCAGATCTTCATCGCGCGCGTAACCCCACAATTCCCGACGCACGCGCAGATGCATGTGCTCGGCGAATGCTTCGGCCAGACGATCGGCCAGGGCCTTGAGGATGATGGCCGAATAGTCGTCGTTCTCTTTTCGGTAACGCTCCAGGTGCTTCTCGATGCCGTGGCCGGCGGTGACGGCGAAGCCACCGACCCAGTCCTGTTTGCCGGTGTCTTTTGGCGCGACGAAATCGGACAGGCACAGGTTGGGCCGCTCCACGGGCTTGTCGGCCTGTTGGCGCAAATGATGCAGCACCGCCAGTACATCAGGGCTTGCCGATGACTGATCTTCCGAGTCCCGAGTCCCGAGTCCCGAGTCCCGATAAATCTCGATGTCGTCACCGATCCGGTTGGCCGGCCAGAAGCCGATCACCGCACGCGCTGTCAGCCATTTTTCCTCGACGATGCGGTCCATGATGGCCTGGGCGTCGGCGAACAGTTCGGTGGCCTGGGCACCCACGACGTCGTCCGTGAGGATGGCCGGGTAATGACCATGCAGTTCCCAGGCCTGGAAGAACGGCGTCCAGTCGATGGTGTCGCGCAAGGTCTTGAGGTCGTAGTCGTCGAAGACATGAATGCCCGGCCTGAGCGGTGCCGGCGGATCGTAATCGCTCCAGTCACGGCGGAAACCGTTCTCGCGTGCGGCAACCAGGGTGACCAGCTTCTTGCGAGGGCCACGGTTGGCGCGACGCTCGCGGATCTCGGCGTACTCGTCGTGCATTTTCTGCAGGAACGCATCGACCTTGGCCTTGCTGACCAGGGTCTGTGCCACGCCGACGGCGCGCGAGGCGTCTTTCACCCACACCGTCTTGACGCCGTAGTTCGGTTCGATCTTGATTGCCGTGTGCGCACGTGACGTGGTGGCGCCGCCGATCAGCAATGGCAGCTTGAACTCGCGCCGCTGCATTTCGCTGGCCACATGGCACATTTCTTCCAGCGACGGCGTGATCAAACCGGACACGCCGATCATGTCGGCATTTTCCTCGATGGCGGTGTCGAGGATTTTCTCCGCGGGCACCATGACGCCGAGGTCGATGACCTCGAAGTTGTTGCACGCCAGCACCACGCCGACGATGTTCTTGCCGATGTCGTGCACGTCGCCGCGCACGGTGGCCATGACGATCTTGCCGTTGGATTTGGCGGTGTCACCGCTCAGGCGCTTTTCCTCTTCCATGTAGGGCAGCAGGTAGGCAACGGCCTTTTTCATCACGCGCGCGGACTTGACCACCTGCGGCAGGAACATCTTGCCGGCGCCGAACAGGTCGCCCACCACGTTCATGCCGTCCATCAACGGGCCTTCGATCACGTCCAGCGTGCGCGGCGAAAGCTTGCGCACTTCCTCGGTGTCCTCGACCACGAACTGGTCGATGCCGTGCACCAGCGCGTATTCCAGCCGCTTGGCAACCGGCAATTCGCGCCACGCGAGCGCGTTGCCGTTGTCCTTTTCCCTTG
>DASSKC010000062.1:0-64998 GCA_035690885.1 Oleiagrimonas sp.
TGTGCAGGCGTTCGAGAAGGCACGCAATGAGCTCAAGCCCGACAGCCTCGACGTCCTGCAGCGCACCGCACGCGAACGCAAGAACGTGTTCGAGCAACTGATGCAGGCGGTCAAGTACAATTCGCTCGGCCAGATCAGCCATGCCCTGTACGACGTCGGCGGCGAGTATCGGCGCAACATGTGAGGCAGGGCATAACGCGTTGCGTCATATGGCGCAACGCGTTATGGTTTGGCCTTTCGTGCGACTGCGATGGCAAGAACATGGCCGTGAAACCGTTGCCCAATATCCATCCCGGCGAAATTTTGCTGAAAGAGTTTCTCGGACCCATGAACATCAGCCAGAATGCCCTGGCGCGCGCCGCCGGCGTGCCGCCACGGCGCATCAACGAGATCGTGCTCGGCAAGCGCAGCGTCACGGCTGATACGGCAGTACGTCTGGCCAAGGTGTTGGGGACCAGCGAGCAGTTCTGGATGGGGCTTCAGGCCGACCATGATCTGGAGGCGGTGCATCGAGCACTGGGCAGCGCCGTGGCCGAACTTGAGCGTATCGCCGCCTGACAGCGCGCGGGCTCGCAAACGGAGTCGCGGAACGCGGCTCTGATCACCCCTTTCAAGAAACGTCCGATCCTGATTGACTTCAGGTTCGAGCCTTTGCGGCGTTTCGCTGCAAAGCAAGGACATCGACACAACAGCGCACTACCTGCGCGACGAGGACACCATGAGTACCCAACCCCGCATCGTTGTTTCATCCCAGGACATGGATCGGCTGGAAACCCTTCTGGAATCGCTGCCCGAGGGCGCGTTTCCGGGCGAGGATGCCCTGCGTGCCGAGCTTGACCGTGCCGATATCGTCGAGCCCGGCGAAGTGCCGCCGGACGTGGTGACGATGAACTCGACGGTGCGTTTCAGCATGGTGGACGCCAAGGAGGACTTCAGCCTGACCCTGGTCTACCCGCGCGATGTCGATGGCAGTGCCGGCAAGCTGTCCATCCTGGCACCAGTCGGCAGCGCCTTGCTGGGTCTGGCGGTCGGTGATGCCATCGAATGGCCGCGACCCGGTGGCGGCACCATGCAGCTGACGATCGCCGAGGTCGTGTACCAGCCCGAACGCGCCGGCGAGCTGCATCGTTGATCTCAATTGCAAAGGAGCACCCATGACCGAACGACAACGCGAAGTGACATTCCGCTTTTTGGCCGAACCGGGTGACGTCAATTTCGGCGGCAAGGTCCACGGCGGCATGGTGATGAAATGGATTGACCAGGCCGGCTACGCCGCGGCCGTGGGCTGGGCCGGTACCTATTGCGTCACGGTGGCCGTGGAGGGCGTGCAATTCGTGCGCCCGATCCTGATCGGCGATCTGGTCAGCGTGCGCGCGCGTCTGGCGCATACCGGCACGTCCAGCATGCATTTCGCGGTCGACGTGTCGGCGCGCAATCTCGAAACCGGCGACGAGCGCCTGGCCACCAGCTGCGTGATCGTCTTTGTCGCGCTGGATGCGGCCGACGGCAAACCGACCCAAGTCCCCGCGTGGGAGCCGCACGATGAGCTCGACCAGAGCGAACGCGATTACGTGCTCAAGGCCGCCGAACTGTCACGCGCCATGCAGACGCTGGTCCGCGACCGCCAGTAAGTACGGGCTAGCCTGCATTATTCACCAGCGATCTACTGCGCCGGCCCAATCGCACGCCCCGAGCGGCTTTCGCTCAATCGCAGTGCTCAACGTAGTGAAACTACGCCTGCGCGCTGCTCAATCGTGAAATCCACTCGGGACGCACGCTTGAACCAGCTCGCTACGACCCCTGATGAATAATGCAGGCTAGGAGCCTGGGCCGTAGAAATCCGCCGGGCGGCAAAAGCGTCTGTGCGGTCCATATTTCCGCCGCAACGCGGTGTCGCGGTCATTCCATGCTCTCGGGTTTGTACATGCGCACATCGCTCCCGTGTACTTGTGTATACTTCGATCGTGTAGTTGTCGATTTGAGTATGATTCAAATATATGTAATGAATACAGAAACATATATAAATGTCATGTAAATAACATGGTTCCTTCATGGACTTTCACCTGCGGCTTGTCAGCCCTGACTTCGACTCGCGTCTGACCGATACGTTGATCGAACTGAATCACCTGCGCCGGCTGCGGCTGGACGGGACGACGGCACCGTGGATGTTTTTTCAGCTCAAAAGCATCTTCCATATGCTGGAAAGCATCGGTTCGGCGCGCATCGAGGGCAACCGCACCACGATCTCGGAGTACATCGAGCAAAAAATCGACAACACGGAACGCGCCAGCGAACGCTTCTCGGAGATTGCCAACCTCGAAGAGGCCATGAATTTCATCGAGGCGCACATGAGTCCCGGAACGGACGTCACCCATGCCTTCGTGCGCCAGTTGCATCAGCTGGTCGTGGGCGATCTCACGCGCGAGGGCGACAAGACGCCCGGCGCCTATCGCACATGGGATGTCGCTATTTCAGGCTCCGATCACGTACCGCCGGAGCATTTCAAGGTACGCGGCTACATGGATGAGCTGCTGGCGTTCATCAACCAGCCGCGGGCGGACAAGTACGACCTGCTCAAGACGGCGATCGCGCATCACCGCATGGCCTGGATTCACCCGTTCGGCAATGGCAATGGCCGCACGGTGCGTCTGCTGACCTATGCGTTGATGATCAAGTACGGCTTCAACGTCAAGGATGGCAAAATTCTCAATCCGACCGCCGTGTTCTGCAATGACCGGGACGTGTATTACCGCAAGCTCGCGGCGGCCGATACGGGCGACGACGATGCGTTGCTGGGTTGGTGCGACTATGTGCTGACCGGCATTCTCGAGGAGGTGGAAAAGATCAACCAGCTCCTGGACTTCGATTTCCTGCACGAGAAGATCCTCAATCCGACATTGAGCCTGGCCATTGACCGCGGCTACATCAACCGCGACGAGGCACGGGTATTGCGCGTCGGCATACGTCAACAGCATTTCAGGGCAGGCGACCTGGACAAGGCCCTGGACGAGATCACGCCGCGCCAACGCACGCATTTGATACACAAAATGAAGACGGCGAACTTCATCCGACCGCTCAAGGAAAACGGACGCACCTACTGCGTCAGCTTCGAGAACAACTTCCTGATGCGGTGCTTGATGCAGGTGCTGGAACACACGGGCTTTGTGCCGCCGCTGGACAAATGAGTACCCGGCGTGGGCGCCAGCCCGGTGACCCAACGCGACGCGCTCGCGACCGATCGGGGTGAGCGTTTCAATGTTGTGTTGACCAATCCGCCGTTCGGCAAAAAATCCAGCTACAAGATGGTCGGCGAGGACGATTCGGTGACCACCGAGCGCGAAAGCTGCGAGCGGATCGATTTCAAGTTCACCACTTCCAACAAGCAGTTCAATTTTTTGCAGCCGTCCGGCTGCGCGCGGAGCGCAGACCAGGGCGCTGTGGGTGTACGACTACCGCACCAATGTACACAAGACGCTCAAGACCCGGCCGCTGACCTGTGTCGATCTGGAGGACTTCGTGCCGTGCGTTCGAGCTGGACAATGAAGGCTGAGGCGTAGCCGCCGATAGTTGCCGTGCGATCGTGGTGTTCAGTCGCGGTCGAGCAGGGCGTTTTGCAGCTGCAGCGACAAGGCTTCCAGCACCTCGGCGGCATAGGGCTGCGTGGTGCCGGCGCCCCATACCGGGCCCGGCCAGGCGGCATCGTTTTCGCGCCGCGCCACGACGTGGACATGCAGCTGGCGCACGATGTTGCCAAGCGCGCCGACATTGAGCTTGTCGCAGGGTGCGACACGTCGCAGCGCCTGCATGGCTTGTGTCACCTCCGACCAGAGGGTGCTCTGCTCGGAGCTTGTGAGTTGGTCGATTTCGGCCATGTCCGGGCGTCGCGGAACCAGGATCAGCCACGCAAAGCGGGCGTCTTTCATGAGGCACACGCGGCACAGTGCCAACTCGGTGATGACGGTGGTGTCAGCGGCCAGACGCGGGTCGAGTTCGAAGTTGGTTGTGTTCATGACGGATCGGGGCGGGTGGGCGGTGTGACCGCGGTTGTTGCCATCGTTGCATGCGCGTTCACGCATGGCGAGATGTTCGGGTGCCGGAAACCTGAACGCCTGATTGCTGCCGATGCGAATTTGGCGGGCGCTTGCCTGATGGCTTCATCTGCCATACACGGACGCCTGCCTAGCCTTCATGTGTACATATGCACGTCCACGCCGCGCCAAGGGAGGTTGCGATCATGAAGGCTCACCACACACTTCGGGCACAGCGTCCCTGATGCGTTTTCCTGCGTCACGGAAACCCCAACCGCGTGCACCGAGGGGTGCAAGACATCGTTCCCGCAACACGCTGCACGCTCATCCACGGATGACATCGAGAACGTAATCGCCCTTTGCGGGCGCAACACGTACGTCATGACTTTGTGGTGATGACGACTTGAATCCTCAATGGAGGTAGACAATGAACAAACTCAGCCATCAACCCAAGGCCCTGGTCATCGGTACCGCGCTCGCGCTCGGATTTGCCGTGCTCGGCGCAGGCTGCACCCAGGGCAATGACAATGCCGGCAAAACCTCATCCATGGCGAATGCGGGCACGAGCAGCCAGGGTGCCGGCATGAACGGCATGAGCGACAACCATGCGGGTTCGAGTGGCAACATGTCGGCCGGCAGCGGCAACTCGACCCAGCCGGTCAGCGACACGTGGATCACGACCAAGGTCAAGACCGCCCTGGCCACCATGGAAGGCGTGGACAACACCGACATCGATGTCGAAACCAACAACGGCGTGGTCACGTTGACCGGTATGGTTGCGTCGCAGGACTCGATCCAGTCCATGGCTTCGGCCGCCAGGCAAGTCAAGGGCGTCACCCAGGTGAACACCAGCGGCTTGCAGGTCGGTTCCGCTTCTGCCGATGACGAGCACACCAGCGCCGGTGTCGGCAATTCCCACAGCCCGGTGAAGGACACCTGGATCACGACCAAGGTATCGGCCGCATTGCATACCGTGGATGGTCTGGACAACAGCGATATCCAGGTGGAAACCAACAATGGCGTCGTCGTGTTGATGGGCCACGTCGGTTCGCAGAAAACCGTCGACGCGGCCGTTGCGGAAGCCAAGACCATCGAGGGCGTGAAGAGCGTTGATACGTCACGACTCGAAGTCGGTGGCGGAAGCAATCAATGACAGCCTCCGGCTAGCCGGACTGGCATGGTGATGCCAACGTGACTGGCGCGCATGATCCGCTCGGGTCATGCGCGCCTTTTGTTTCAATCGCGCGGCAATGGACGACGTGTCGCGAAAATTCGCGACACGGTGCCCTGGCCCAGCGACAGCACCGCTGCGAGCAGGCGTTTGACGTCGCGCTTGCGCCACTCGGTCACCATCCCCAACAGCACCACCGACACCAGCGTGGCCGCGACCATCAACGTCCAGGCGGTAAACGAGTCGGGATCGGTGCCGAATGCCGTGCGGTAGAACTTGAGCAGGGGCATGTGGAACAGATACAGGCTGAAGGTGAATGACGCAGCCAGTCGCACGGGGCGTGCGCGGCCGGCAAACAGGTGGAAATCGCAATGGCGCAGCGCGTAAATGTTGGTGATGGCAAGAATGCCGATCAGGTAATCGCTCAGGAAAAACTGCGAGTAACGTAGATACTGCTCCGGAAAACCGCCAAGCAACTCGTTGACGACGGCGTCGATCGCATCGAATCCGTGAACGACCTTGAGTGCCGCGTACACCACGATCGAGCCGAAGAACAGGCAGCGGGCGGTGGCTCGCGGCACTGGCCAGCGCTCATGCTGATGGTACAGCGCGCAACCAGCCAGCCAGATCGGAAACAGCAGCCATTGGCGCGGCCCGACGATGACCAGTGCAAGCGCCACGCATGCCCAGCGTTTCCAGCCGCGCAGATAGAACCACGCCCCGAAAATGACGTAGTACCAGACCTCGTAGGAAAGCGACCAGAACGGGCCATTGGAGAGCATGGTCTCGTTCAAGAACCACCAGTCGGTACCGAACGCCAGCCAATAGGGAATGTACAAGCCGATATCGTCGAACTGGTAGATGTGCAGCGAGGGCACCATGGATGCACGGGCCGCGTCCAGCATGATGGTCAGCGCAATGGCGGGGATGGCCACCGAGTAGATGCGCGCGGCGCGCGACAGACCGAAATCCCGCAGCGTGCGTTCCTTGTGTGCGGACACATAGGCAATCACGAATCCGGAAAGCACGAAGAAAATGATCACCCCGTCGTGACCGAAGTCGCTCAGCATGGAGGGCATCAACGCGGTGTACGGCGTGTCGCTGGCGTGACTGAGAAAGACCCCCGCCGCGGCAATGAAGCGCAGCAAATCGAGGTAGACCGACATTCGTCTGTCCATGGTGCACCCAACCCGAAGCGTGGGACGCAGCGCATTGCGCAGTACTGGAATAGCAACATGCGTGCCATCGGTTCAGGTCGTTGTTTTTGCGGGGAGCGTCGCAACGCGGGTCGGTGAAATCGCGAAATTTTGTAATCTTTTCCGACATGGCCAGCGAGCCGCTCGATGGTGACAGTTGCTCGATGCGGAGCCGGCGTTAATCTGGTAGTCCCCGATCACGTGAGGTAGCGGAGTCATGGCCAAGAGAACGATTGCCGATGTGCTGGTCGAATTGCTGGTGCACGCCGGCGTCAAACAGGTCTGGGGTTTGCCGGGCGACTCGCTCAACGGATTCACCGAAGCCTTGTGCAAGCGCGACGGCATCCGCTGGATCGGCGTGCGCCATGAAGAGGTGGCGGCGATCGCGGCAGCGGGAGAAGCCGACGCCCATGGCGGCCTGACCGTGTGTGCCGGTTCGTGCGGTCCCGGCAACCTGCACCTCATCAACGGTTTGTTCGAGGCGCAGCGCGCCAAGGTGCCGATGGTGGCCATTGCCGCGCAGATTCCTTCCTCGGAAATCGGCCTGGGATACTTCCAGGAAACCCATCCGCAGAACCTGTTCCGCGAATGCAGCGATTTTTGCGAACTGGTGGCGCATCCCGCCCAGGTACCGCAGGTGTTCGGGGCGGCCGTCAGCAGCGCCGTGGTCAACCGCTCGGTGTCGGTCCTCGTGTTGCCGGGGGATATCGCGCTGGCCGAGGCTTCGTCGCGCTCGCTGCACTGGCAACCACCGGTCCAGCCCGTCGTGGTGCCGCCGGATGCGGCACTGGACGAGCTGGCCGGACACATCAAGAAGGCGTCGAAGATCACCATCCTCGGCGGTTATGGCTGCCAGGAGTGTCACGACGAAGTCGTGCAGCTGGCCGGAAAGATCAAGGCTCCCGTCGTGCACGCGCTGCGCGGCAAGCAGTCGCTGGAATACGACAACCCGTATGACGTCGGCATGACCGGCCTGATCGGATTTTCCTCCGGCTACAAAGCCATGCGCGAGTGCGAATTGTTGCTGATGCTGGGCACCAATTTCCCGTATCGCGACTTCTATCCCGAACACGGGCACATCGTGCAGGTGGACATCCGCGGCCACCACCTGGGGCGGCGTTCATCGCTGACCATGGGTCTGCTGGGTGATGTCGGCGCGACGCTGCGCGCACTGTTGCCACGGCTGGAGGAGAAAACCGACAAGACGTTTCTCGAGGCCAGTCAGAACGATTACCGCAAGGCACGTGAAGGGCTGGATGACCTGGCCACGCCGCGCAAGGAAGGCAAGCCGTTGCATCCGCAATACCTGACGGCGCGGGTTTCGGAACTGGCCGACGAGGACGCGATTTTCACTGCCGATGTGGGCACGCCGACCGTATGGGCGGCGCGCTACATCCACATGACGCGCGAGCGACGTCTGACCGGGTCGTTCATGCACGGTTCGATGGCCGATGCCGTGCCGCTGGCCATGGGGTGGCAGGTCGCGCATCCCGAGCGTCAGGTGGTGGCACTGGCCGGTGATGGCGGCGTGACCATGCTCATGGGTGACCTGGTCACGCTGGTGGCCGAGAAGCTGCCGGTGAAAGTCATCGTCTACAACAACGAGACGCTCGGCTTCGTGGCCATGGAGATGAAGGCGGCCGGCTACATCGACGAAACCACCGACAACCCGCCCGTGGACTTCGCGGCGCTGGCCGAATCGCTGGGCATGCGCGGCTTCAAGGTCACCTCATCCGAACAACTCGATGAAACGCTGAAAAAAGCGCTGGCCCATGACGGCCCGGCGCTGGTCGATGTGCACACGGCCAAGCAGGAGTTGTCGATGCCGCCCAAGATCGAGGCCAAACAGGCGCGCGGCTTTTCGCTGTACATGTTGCGCGCGGTCATGAACGGACGCGGTGACCAGGTCATTGACCTGGGCAAGACCAACTGGTGGCGGCGCTGAAACACGATGCAAAACTGAACCCGAGGGGAGGCGACCGAACGGTCGGACCTTGCCAAAGCATGGTTCGGCCCAAGCTCGTGGATACATGCGAGTGAAGAGGTAGCGGATATGGCGGACAACAAACGTGTCGTGATTCTGGGTGGCCACGGCAAGGTCGGGTTGCTGGCGGCGGCCAAGCTGAATGCCGCCGGCCATGCGGTGGATTCGGTGATACGCGATCCCGGTCAGGCCGACGACGTCGAGCAGGCCGGCGGGCGACCGGTCGAGCTGGACATCCAGTCGGCCAGCGTGGACGATCTGATCGGCTTGTTCACCGGCGCCGAGGCCATCGTGTTTACCGCCGGTGCCGGCGGAAAAGGCCCGGCGGAGCGCACGCGTGCGGTCGACCATGACGCGGCCGTGCGCACCATGCAGGCGGCCGAACGCTCTGGCGTGCAGCGCTACGTGATGGTTTCCTACGCCCATGCACTGGATCAGTACCGGGAGTTGGGACCGGAACACAGCTTCTATCCCTATGCCAAGGCCAAGCATGATGCCGACGCGCATCTGCGTGAGACGGCGCTTGACTACACCATCCTCGGCCCCGGGTTGCTTACCCTGGAGTCGGCCACGGGCAAGCTTCAGCTTGCCGACGAACACGGCAAAGTGGATGGCGACTGGCCGGACGACAAGAACGTCACCTCGCGCGAGAACGTGGCGGCCGTCATCACCCATGTGATCGCCGCACACGCGGCAGTGCGTCAAACCGTGAATTTCTATGATGGCGACGTGGCGATTTCCGATGCGCTCGCACCTGGTTCGAGGGTATCGGCATGAACACCATGAGCATGAGGCTGACGGGTTCGGCGGCATCGATCGACGCGATGCTGGACGTGTTGCGCGGATCGGCCGGTGTCGAAAGTATCGTGGAGTTGGGTGTCAGCGAGATGCCGCACATGTCCGAAGACTCCAGTTCGGCGGAACTCCCGAGCGACACGCATACCGGCGCCCGTGACGTCGAAGTGCACGTCATCGACGAGGCGATGCTCGACAACGTGCGCACGCGCATCGAGGCGGCTGCGCACGATGCGGGAGTGGTGGTGGAGTGGCTCGAATCGATGTGATGCGGATGTGGTCCATGCGCACGGTCTGCAGGTACGTCTTCATCATCGTAAATGGCGTGATGGCTCCGGGCTTACATCGCGCAGGGGCGTCCCCAGATGAGTAGTGTCCCCAACCACCGGAGCTCGTCATGTCAGCAACCAACCAGACCATCAACCCGGCCACCGAAGAGGTCATCGAGACCTACGACATGGCCACCGATGCCGAGGCGCGGGACATCGTGGAAGCCTCGCACGAGGCATTTCTGGCATGGCGTACCACGGCACTGGCGGAGCGCGCGCATATTCTGCGCGCAATCGCCAAAGCCCTGCGTGAACGCAAGGATGACTTGGTCAAACTGATGACACGCGAGATGGGCAAGCCGATCTCGCAAGGCGGTGCGGAGGTGGAGTTGTGCGCTGCCATCTGCGAATACACCGCCAAGAACGGTCCGGAATTTCTGGCCGGCGAGAAGCGACCGCTTGAAGGCGGCCGCGCGCTGATCACCTATCAGCCGGTCGGCATCATCCTCGGTATCCAGCCGTGGAATTTTCCGTTGTACCAGGTGGTGCGTTACAGCATCGCCAACCTCATGGCGGGCAACAGCGTGCTGCTCAAGCACGCGCCCAATGTGTGGGGCTGCGCGCTCGAACTGGAGTCGCTGTACCGCGAAGCCGGCTTGCCCGAAAACGTGTTCCGCGTGCTGCTGATCGACGCGGAACAGACCGATGCGCTGATCGAGCACAAGCACGTGCGCGGCGTCACCCTGACCGGCAGCCCCGTGGCCGGCAGCAAGGTGGCGGCCAAAGCCGGCCAATGCCTGAAGAAGTCGGTACTGGAGCTGGGCAGCAACGATGCTTATCTGGTGCTTGATGACGCCGATATCGACAACGCGGTGGCCACCTGCGTGCAGGGACGCATCAACAACAACGGACAAACCTGCGTGGCGGCCAAGCGTTTCATCGTGGTCGAATCGGTCTACAAGCCGTTCCGCGATGCCTTCGTGGCGAAGATGAAGCAGATCCAGTACGGCGATCCGGCAAAACCGGATACGCAGCTCGGACCGATTGCGCGCGCAGACCTGCGCGAGAAACTGCACAAAGCGGTCAGCGAGTCGGTGGACAAGGGCGCCACCTGCCTCTTTGGCGGCAAAGTGCCCGACGGGGCCGGCTATTTCTATCCGGCCACCGTGCTTGAAGACGTCAAGCCGGGCATGCCGGCCTACGACGAGGAACTGTTCGGTCCGGTCGCGGCCTTGATCAAGGTGGCCGACGAAGACGAGGCGATCCGCGTGGCCAACGATTCACGCTACGGACTCGGCGGCGGCATTTTCTCCAGCGACGAGGATCGTGCCATCGGCATCGCGCGCGATCTGTTCGATACCGGCATGGTGACCATCAACGGCTACCGGTTGTCGCAACCGCAGCTGCCCTTCGGCGGGGTCAAGGATTCAGGCTACGGTCGCGAGCACGGTGGCTTCGGCATCAAGGAATTCGTCAATGCCAAGACCGTCATGATCGTCGATCAAGATGACTGAGCCGATGGCGCGACCTGCCGTGTGAACGGACACTGACATCGGCGCCGAACGCCGTCGCTGATCCGTGTCAGACTGCGTGCATGGGCGGACCCGGCACATGCCCGCACCACGGTGCCGACCGTGGTGCGGGAACGCGGTATCCGTGGCGGATTCCGCTGCGCGTGTGGCTGGACATTGCATGGCGTATCGGTCGCGAGACCTTTCGCGATCATGTGTTCATCGCCTCGTCGGGCGTGGCGTTTCTGGCGTTGTTCGCGTTGCTGCCGACGTTGATCGCGCTGGTTTCCGCGTATGGACTGGTCACGTCGCCCGAGCAGCTTTCGCGGCAAATGCAACTGGTGTCTTCGATGGCGCCGCACAACGTGGTCACGGTGCTTCACAACGGCATGCACGCGGTCGTGCATGCCTCCCGACTCAAGTTGGGATTCAGCATCGTGCTCAGCATCATCGCCGCCGTGTGGGTGTCGGTGCGCGCCGTGCTCGGCATCATCAGCGCGCTCAATATCGTGTACGACGAGAAGGAGAGGCGCGGCTGGTCGGCTCTGTTTGGCACGGCCATCGCGCTGGCGCTCGGTGCACTGGTTTTCTGGGTGCTGGCGTTGGCGATGATTGTCGGTGCGCCGTTGCTCATCGGTCGGATAAGCGTGGATTCCACCGTGGTGCAGGTATTGATCGGGGTTGCGCGCTGGCTGGTCATCGCCGCCACTGCCCTGGTCAGCATGACGGTGCTGTATCGCTTCGGCCCCAGCCACGCGCAGCCACGCTGGAGGTGGCTGAGTGTCGGTTCGTTTGTCGGGACCGCGTTGTGGCTGGCCGGATCGGCCTGCATGTCGGCTTTCATCGAGCACATGGGCCAGTTCAGCAACGTTTACGGGCCGCTCGGCATGGTCATGGTGGTGATGACGTGGTTCTTTCTCACGGCGTTCGTGTTCCTGCTTGGCGCCGAGCTCAATGTCGAGGTGGAGCGTCATGTCGCGGCGGGCGGGAGCGACTGAGCTGCGCATCCGGTCGGCGCAATCGCGTCAACCCGCGATTTCATTCCCTTGCATCATGTCGAGTTCAGTGCGCGGTCGTCAGCCTGATATATGCCAGCAACGGGAAGTTTTCATGGACATCATCCGCATCATCCTTTCGGTCATCATTCCGCCGGTCGGCGTGTTTCTTCAGGTCGGTTTCGGCTTGCAGTTCTGGCTCAACGTGTTGCTCACCATTCTGGGATATTTCCCCGGCCTGATTCATGCGCTCTACATCATCCTGACTCGGTAAGGCCCCCTGTCTGAATGGCGCTGTGCAGCGGACGCCTGCATGGCGTCATTTCACTTGCGATACATCGGCGCGCGCCTAGCCTGAGAACGTGCTCGCGCAACATTCAAGCCGTGATGTGATCGGCTGACGCGATGTTGCCATTAACGGCCTTGCACGTTCGGCCGCCCCGAAGGAGACAGTGATCATGTGGACACATAAAAACGTTCTTGGCGCGGGTGCGTTCGCGCTTGTCATGGGTGTCGCGGCCATGGGTGCGGGATGCGCGTCGATGGACGAACAAACCACGAACTCCGAGCAACCGGTGCAGGACACCTGGATCACTACCAAGGTGACCACCGCGCTCATGACCATCAAGGGAACCGACAATCGCGATATCGGCGTCGAGACGAGCAATGGCGTGGTCACGCTCAGTGGTCGGGTTGAATCGCAAGACAAACTCGATGCGCTCGTCACTGCCGCCAAGAACGTGCAGGGCGTGAAGGCCGTGCATACCGATCTGGTCCAGATAGTGCACTGATCGTTTGATCCGCGGCTTGCCGCGGCGGCAGGCAGGTGCTTCGTCGCTCCGGAAATGGGCATGGCGCACATTTGACTCAGCATGAGTAAACCTCGAGCATGACGCGGATCGCTTTCCCGTCTGCTTGTGGATCCGCTCATGCCGCACCTCGTCACCCACCGCCCGCGTCTCATGAACTTGCGTTCCGACGACGAGGCGGACGACTCGCACAAGGCCTGGGAGACGTTCAGCGCCATCAGTTACGAGGTCGGCGGTGTCATGTTCGTGATTGGCAGCGTGTGCTTCTTTCCGGCGTTGTCGCGGTATCTGGCGGTGGGCGACTGGTTGTTCATCGTCGGCTCGGGCCTGTACTTGCTGGTGACCGGCCACGAGTTGCTCGAAGTGCGAAAGTACTGGCGAGTACACGGCACGAAGTCCTTTGCCGACCGCATCGAGTTTGTCGCGGCCTGGTCGTATGTGCTCGGGTCGGTGTTGTTCATCGTCGGCAGCGTGTTCTTTCTGCCGAATGTGGACGCGACCGAGCCGGGTGCGTGGATGTTCATCGTCGGTTCGGTGCTGTTCCTGATTGGCGGACTGGTCAATATCCTGCAGGTCGTGGAGGCGCCATCGCTGATCTACATGCAGTTGTTCAACTTCACGATTGCGCTGTTCGTGATCGGCTCGGCGTTGTTTGCCGAGGCCTCGATTCCGTATCTCTGGCATCTGGCCGATCCTGCCCGCTCCAGCATCTCGACATTCGATGCTGCACAATTCGTGGTTGGCAGCGTGCTGTTCCTGGCCGGCGGCATGGCCATCTATTACCGCAAACTGGTGCGTGGAAGGCTTGAGGCCTTTTGTCGCGTCCGCGAGCTGGGCACCGTGTTCATCAGCGCCCTGCAAAGCGAGATCCGCGACAAGGCTCAGCTCGGCAAGTGGGGCACGCGTGATGATGACGCGAACGTCGAACGACGGTAGCGTGCGGTTCATTTGTTGGCGCCCGATGGGACTACGCTGACTGCAGGTCCGCCTTGATGCACGCATATGGCGCCAAACTCCGCAGCAGCCTCGAATGACGACACGTCCCGCGCCGATGCGGGACAGACGCGATATGGGCCGCTTGGCGGTTTGGCGTGGCTGCATTTCACCAATGACGGAGCCGCCAATTTTCTCCCTGGCGTGTTGCCGGCGGTGCTGCTTTCACTGGGTCGCTCGCCGGCGCTGGCCGGCACGCTCATGTTCGTGTTGATGGTCGGGCAGGGTTTGCAGCCGGTCGCCGGCTTGCTGGGCCGTCCGCTCGGCGGACGTCGCGTGATGTGGGCCGGTGTGGTTGGCGCGACCATCGGTGCGGCGTTGGTCGGTTTTGCCGGGAGTCTGTTCTGGCTGGTGGTGGTGTTGATCCTGATCGGCGTGGCCAACGCCTGTTTTCATCCGCAGGCGCTGGCGGCGGCGCGCGCGTACGCGGGACGACGGGGACATTTCGGCGTCTCGCTGATGCTGATCGGGGGCGAAGCAGGGCGCGGCCTGTGGCCATTGATCGCGGGCATCGTGGTGGCGTGGGGTTCGCTGTCGCGTCTGTGGATACCGGCATTGATCGTGTTGGCGACCTTGCCGTTGGTATACAAGCTGCTGCCGGCGGCGAGGCCGCCGACGACCGAGTGGCGTGTGCGCCTGCGCGGACGGCTCATGGCCACCGGCCGACTGCTGGCCTATGTCACCTTGCGTGGTCTGGTGGTGATCGGCGCGACCGCCTATTTGCCGATCCTGTGGAAAAGTCTTGGTGGCGGGCTGGTGGTTGGCGCCGCGTTGGTGACGACGATGTTGATCGTGGGCTTGATCGGAACACTTTCCGGAGGTCAGCTGGCCGACCGCGGCGGACGTCGCCCGGTGCTGGCGGCGGCAGGCGTGTTGATGGCGACGGGCCTGGCCCTGGTCGCGTCGGGAAATCCGACGGCGTTGTGGTTGGGTGCCGGCGTCACCGGCGTCGCGGCTTTTGCCACGTATCCGGTGACCACGCTGGAAGGTCAGGACCTGTTTCCCGAGAACCAACCGTTCGGCTCCGGCATCGCGGTGGGCCTGGGCAATGCGCTGGGCGCCGGCCTGGTGGCGCTGGTTGGCTTGCTGGCTGCGGTCTGGCCGTTGTCGTGGCTGTTCTGGCTGTTTTCGGGCGTGGCGTTGGTGACGACACTGCTCGGATTGTTCGCCCATCCGGGGAAATAGGAAACCGGTCGGGCGAACGCGCATGCAACACTGCGCGCAAGCGCCCGGGTTCAAGCGCAGATGCAGCGGTAGTACTACCCCGACAATCGCGAGTGAACATTTCCAGGGGGCGTGGTCCGACGCCGGATGCATCGACCAATGGCATGGCGTGCAAGATGCGTGAACGCTGAATGCGTGATGCCGACAGTCACGTGGACCCCAGGATTGCGCGATGAGCGAATCAGGAGCGCTTGTACACACGGAGCGCGGCCGCTCAGGCGTTCCACACAGGACCTGTCTGCGTGTACGCCTGAACCTGGCAGCGCATCACGGTTGGCGCGCGTTGCGCCTTGAGCGCGATCCGCCATTGCCGCGCTTGGGCGCGTGCGCATGACCGCCGCTGCGACCACGCGGATCCTGCTTGGCATGCGGGCGCCGCTTGCCGCGCGCGTTCGCATTGCTCTTGGGGCGGGGCGTGCGTGCCTTTTGCTTGGGGCGCGCATTGCTGTCCAGACGCAACGGTTGTGCGGGTTCGTAGCCGGCGACGGGAGTCATCTCCAGCGGATCCTTGAGGATTTTCTGGATGTCGCGCAGCAGTCCGGTCTCGTCATGGCAGACCAGCGAGATCGCCAGACCGGTAGCGCCGGCGCGTCCGGTGCGGCCGATGCGGTGCACGTAGTCCTCGGCCACCATCGGCAGGTCGTGGTTGATGACCAGCGGCAGCTGTTCGATGTCCAGCCCGCGCGCGGCGATATCGGTAGCGACCAGCACCGTCACCTTGCGCTCCTTGAAGTTTTTCAGGGCACGCGTGCGCTGGTTCTGGCTCTTGTTGCCGTGGATGGCGGCAGCACGCAGTCCGGACTTTTCCAGAAAACGCACCAGCTTGTCGGCGCCGTGTTTGGTGCGGCCGAAGACCAGGGTCTGGCGACGGCTGTCCTCGGCCAGGATGTGCAGCAGCAGGTCGCGTTTGCGCTCGGCATCGACCGGGTGGATGCGATGGCTGACGGTGGCGGTCACGGTGTTGGGCGGGGTCACCTGCACCTTTACCGGATCACGCAGGAACTGTTCGGCCAGGGCCTTGATCGGGCCGGCGAACGTGGCCGAGAACAGCAAGGTCTGGCGCTTGCGCGGCAGTTGCGCGACGAGCTTGCGCAACGCCGGCTGAAAGCCCATGTCGAGCATGCGGTCGGCTTCATCCAGTACCAGGATTTCCACGCCGCGCAGATCGACCGAACCCTGGTCGAGATGGTCGATCAGCCGCCCGGGCGTGGCGACCAGTACGTCCAGACCTTGCTGCAGTGCCTTGAGCTGATTGCGCATGCTCACGCCGCCGAAAATGGTGGTGCTGCGCAGCGGCAAGCCCTTGCCGCAGTCGCGCACGCTGGCATGCACCTGGGCGGCCAGTTCGCGGGTGGGGGTGAGGATGAGCGCGCGCGGACGTTTGACGCGCGGGCCTTCGGCCTTTCCATTCGGAAACAGGCGCTCCAGCAGGGGCAGGGCGAATGCGGCGGTCTTGCCGGTGCCGGTGGGCGCGCTGGCCATGACGTCGCGCTTTTGCAGGACCGGCGGAATGGCTTCGGCCTGGATCGGCGTGGTGGAGGTGTAGCCCTGGGCCTTGAGCGCGCGCAGCAGCACGGGCGAAAGCCCGAGGTCTTGGAATTGCATGTTATTTGCTCCAGAAACAGATGCCGCGACGCAAGCGCCGAAACATCGGAAATACCCGGAGCGTTCCCTGGGAACCGCGCTGCGAGCGAAAAGGGGAAAGTGGAGACGACACCGCGTCGCCTCGTACATGGGCCTGGTGCCGAGCGGGCAGCGGGCGCGCGCCACAAGCGTGGCAATCAGCGCGTCCCGCAAAGGGAAATGCGGCAAACAGGTCCAGTGAACCCCGCCATTGTACAGCGTATTGTCGGTGTGGTGTTGCTTGCGTTGATCAAGCGTCATGGAGCGGCCGACGCCGTGGGCGCTCCATGACGGATCAACTCAACCGTTGGATGCTGCAGCCTGGTCGCGGCGGCTCTTGAGCAGGCTGGCGATTGTGGTGATGGTCAGTATCGACAGGATGATCACCAGCGACAGCCAGGTCGGGATGGCCGGCAGCAGATGAATCGGCTCGCCGCCGTTGAGGAACGGCAGGGTGTTGGTATGCATCGCCTCGATCACCAGCTTGACGCCGATGAAGGCCAGTACCAACGCCAGGCCGAAGCTCAGGTACACCAGCCGTTTTAGCAATCCGCCGATGAGAAAGTACAACTCGATCAGGCCGAGCAGGGCGAACGCGTTGGCCGTGAACACGATGTACGGCACATCGGTCAGCCCGTAGATGGCGGGGATCGAGTCCAGCGCAAACAGGATGTCGGTCATGCCGATGGCCAGCATCACGATCATCATCGGCGTCATGTAGCGCTTGCCGTCGATCACCGTGGAAACCTTTGCCCCGTCGTACTCGTCGGTGGTGGGCAGCACTTTTTGCGCCAGACGCACCATGAAGTTCGGTTCGTAGGCTTCGTCGTCGTCGTGTTTTTCCAGCCCCAGCTTGATGCCGGTCAATATGAGGAACAGGCCGAAGATGTAGAACACCCAGCTGTAGCGCGCAATGGCGGCAGCGCCGACCAGAATGAAGATCGTACGCAGGATCAGCGCCACGATGATGCCGACCAGCAGCACTTTTTGCTGGTACGCGCGTGGCACCGCGAAGCTCGACATGATGATCACGAACACGAACAGGTTGTCGATCGACAAGCTGTATTCGGTGATGTAACCGGCGAAATACTCGATGCCGTGGTCCCACCCCCATACCGCTGTCAGGCCGGCGCCGAACACCAGCGACAGCGACACGAAGAAGGCGGTCCACGCGCCGGCTTCCTTGATGGACGGTTCGTGGGCGTCGCGGATGTGCGTGAAAAAGCTCAGCGCCAGCAGCGCGACGACGCCGGCCACGGTTACCAGCCAGATCCAGAGAGGTACTTGCACGTTGGAGCCTCCAAAATGGGGGGACAGCGTTGGGGGTGTGAGCTTACTACGTCCGCATGTGGTCTCTGGACATGCATCCGGCGCTTTGTTGGCTACACTTGAGACCGGATTTCGGCATGGATGGTTCCCTTGCGCAACCTGACTTTACTGCTTGACTTCGACGAGCAGTACCACCGCGACCAGCAACAGGATGAGGAATTTCTGCATCGTCGGGACCGGCAGCTTGCCGTCGAGCGCGGCATCGACGGCAGTCGTCGCTCGTTGACGGCCTGGCTCGGTGCGGTGCGCGGTCGCGATTGCGCGCATGTGTCCGGCGATCCGCGCTTGCGCGTGTGGGGCTGGTTGCGTGCGTTGTTCATCGCGGCGGGCGTGATTTTCGGCGCGGCCGCGATGCTGGGGCTGCTCTACTATGACGGCGGGCGTCGCATCAGCGTTACGCTGATCATGGCCGTGGCGCTGCTGCAGTTGCTGCTGGCGCTGATCACCGCCGCACAGTCCTGGATCGGCTGGCAGCCGTGGCGGGGCGTGTTCCGCGATGTTCTGGCGCGCGCATCGAACGAGCCGCGTTCGATGTTGCGGGCGCTTGCGGTGCCGTTGGCGGCGCGCGTGGCACAAAGCGGCGGGCTGGCATTCGGCCTCGCCGCGTTTGTGGTGCTGTTGGGGCAGGTCGTGGTTCATGATCTGGTTTTCGGCTGGAGCACCACGTTGCAGGCTTCGGCGCCGGCCTATCACCAGTTGACCACTGCCGTGGCCTGGCCGTGGCGAAGCTGGCTTCCCGAAGCCGTGCCGTCGCTGCACCTGGTCGAACAGTCACGCTATTTCAGCGTCGGGACGCACGTGGTTTCCGACCCCGAAATGCTCGGCATCTGGTGGCGTTTTCTGGCCATGTTGTGGCTGAGCTACGTCGTGGTTCCGCGCATCGTGCTGCTGGGCTTGGCGCGCCTGCAGCTGGTGATGCGCGTGCGCCGGTTGTTGGCCGATCATCCGGGACGTGCCGCATTGCACGCGCGTTGCACGACACCCTGGGTCGACAGTGGCGAGGGTGCCGGCAGTGGCAGGTTGCCAGCCAGTAGCGCCGGCCCTTCGGTACCGCCGGCGGCAACACCGGGTCGGGTATTGATCCGCTGGGCCGATGCGGGCGACGCACGGCTTGCGCACGACTGGCTCGGCGCCGATGCGGTGACGCTGTCTGCCGGTGGTGCCGCCACGCTTGATCAAGACCAGGCAAGCCTGGACAAGGCGCGCACCATGGGCGGGCCGGTGATCATCGTGGCGCGGGGCTGGGAGCCGCCGACTGGCGAGTTGGCCGACTTCATCGAGCGCGCCGGTACGCTGCCGGGCAACGAGACCATCCAGTTGTTGCCACTTGCTGCGGGCAGTCCGCCAAGCATGATCGGGGAGCCGGCACTGGCGCCGTGGCGACGGTTTGTCGAGCGCTTGCAAGCATCCGCCGCCGTCGTGGTCGTGGATGTGCCCGGCAAGGAGATTCACCCATGAGCGGGTTGCCGCGTTTTGCCGTCGTCGGCCATCCCAACAAGGGCAAGTCGAGCATTGTCGCCACGTTGGCACAAAACGACGGTATTGCCATTGCGCTGGAGCCGGGGACCACGCGCGACAGCGACGTTTATCCGCTGCGTGTGGATGGCGACACGCTGTACGAGTTGATCGATACACCGGGTTTTCAGCGACCGCGCCAGGCGCTGGGATGGATGCGCGAGCACAGCCGCAGCGCGTCAGATCGCCCGGACACGGTGCGCGCCTTCGTCATCCAGCATCGTGGCGATGCGCGTTTCCACGATGAGTGCGAATTGCTGCAACCGATCATCGACGGTGCCGGCATCTTGTACGTGGTCGATGGCTCGGTGCCGTATTCCAGCGAAAACGAAGCGGAGATGGATATCCTGCGCTGGACCGGACGACCCAGCCTGGCGTTGATCAACCACATCGGCGATCACGACTGCAGCGCGTCCTGGGAGGCAGCGCTCGGCCAGTATTTTCGCATCGTGCGCCATTTCGACGCCGTGCGCGCGCCATTCGAGGAACACCTGGGCCTGTTGCGCGGTTTCGGCGAACTGGCATCGGGTTGGCGCGAACCGCTGGAACGTGCGGTTCATCACCTGCGCGAGCAACGCAAGCGGCGCGACACGCAGGCCGTCACCCTGATCGCCGCGGCACTCGGTGACATGTTGAGGCACACGGAAACCAGAACCCTGCGCGAAGGTGCCGATCGCGGCGAGGCGGAGTCCACGTTGCGCCAGCGCTGGCGCGACTGGGAACGTCAGCGCGAGAAACAGCTCCGCCAGGACATCGAGAAGCTGTACCGGCATCGGCGCCTGGAACGCCAGGAGCGCGATCTCGCATGGGATGCCGACGACGACCTGTTCAGCGAACGCACGCGACATGCGTGGGGCGTCAGTCGCGCCTATCTTGCCGCTGCGGGCTTCGGTGCCGGTGCCTTGGGCGGTGCCGGTATTGATGCATTGGCTGTCGGCCACACGCTGGGCGCCGGCACCGTGATCGGCGGGGTGCTGGGCGCCGCCGGCAGCATCTATTACGGCGGCAGGCTCGACCGACTCAAGTTGGGTCCGCTGTCATCCGGCGGTCAACAGGCGCGTTTCGGACCCGTGCGCGACCCGCAATTCGGCTACGTGGTGCTCGGTCGCGCGCTGGAACATGCATGGTGCGTGGCGCGCCGCAATCATGCCGGCCGTGACCCGCTGGCACTGGGCGACAGTGGCGACCGCTGGCTGCAACACCTGGGCAAGCGGCAACGGATGTCATTGCAGAAGGCGCTGCTGGCGCCGCCGCGCGATGCGGGTGATGCGCGGCGGCGCGAAGCCATGGAGGCGGCAATCGATGACGCGATGACCGCGTTTGATGCCTGGCGCGCTGGGAAGGATGTCCCGATCAGCCGCGCACCTCGGTGATCAGCGCATCCAGCCACGCCAGCATCGTGTCGATTTCGTCGGCCGATACATTCAGTGCCGGCATGAAGCGCAACAGATTGCCGCGCGGCGCATTCAGCAACAAGCCTTCAGGTGCGCGATTGCGCGCGGCCTCGACCAGTGCCGGACCATCGTCGCGGTCCATTTCCAGCGCGCGCAACAAGCCCTGTCCGCGTTCGCCGTGCATGCCCCATTTGTCCGACAGCGCATTCAAGCCGGCGGACAGCTGCTCGGCACGCGCGTTGACGTCGTCCATGAACCCGGGTGCGGTCAGCGCATCGAAAACGGCGACGCCGACCGCGGTCATCAACGGATTGCCGTTGTAGGTGCCGCCCTGATCGCCGGGCTCGAAGCAGCTGACGGCTTCGCGTGAACACAGGGCCGCCAGCGGTACGCCGCCGCCGATGCCCTTGCCGAGAGTCATGATGTCCGGCTCGATGTCCGCATGCTGATGCGCATACAGCTTGCCGGTGCGGCCCATGCCTGTTTGCACTTCATCCACGATCAGCAGCATGTCGTGTTCGCGTGTCAGCGCACGCAACTCACGCAGGAACTCGCCAGTGGCGGGGAGCACGCCGGCCTCGCCCTGGATGGGCTCGAGCATGACGGCGACGGTGTCGCTGTCGATCAGCGCGCGTACCGATTCAAGATCATTCAGGTCGGCCTTGGGAAAGCCGTCCACCTGCGGTGCGAACTTGCGGTCCCAGCCGGGCTTGCCGGAGGCCGACATCGTCGCCAGGGTACGGCCATGAAAGGCATGGTCGAAAGTGATGATCTTGTACGCGCCGTTCTTGTGCAGCTGGCCCCATTTGCGCGCCAGCTTGATGGCGCCTTCGTTGGCTTCGGCGCCGCTGTTGGCAAAAAACACGCGGTCAAAACATGATGAGGATACGATGCGCAGTGCCAGGTCGATGGACGGCTGGTTGTACAGCGCCGGGGACGGGTTGATCAGTGCCCGCGACTGCAGTGCCAGCGCCTCGACCACGGCCGGGGGGTTGTGTCCCAGACAGTTGACCGCCCAGCCCTGAATGAAATCCAGATAGCGCTTGCCGGTGTCGTCTTCCAGCCAGGCACCGTCGCCGCGGACGAAGATCTGGTCGGGGCGCGAGGTGATTTCCATCAGGGCGTTCAGCCCGGCACGGTCGGTGGTCATGGAGCGGGTCCGGCAAATGAGTGTGGGGACCGATACTGTAAGGCGATTGACCGCCGCTGTGTCAGGACGGGTCGTGATGAGGGCGCGAATCGGCGACAATGGGCGGTTTGATTGACGCGGAAACATGACGTCGTGAAGTTCGATGTACTGGTCATCGGCGGCGGTGCCGCCGGCTTGATGTGCGCGCGGGTCGCCGGCCAGCGCGGTCGACGCGTGTGCGTGATCGAGCACGCCAACCGGGTCGGCAAGAAGATCCTGATGTCCGGTGGCGGACGCTGCAACTTCACCAATCTTGGCGTAACGCCGGAGAATTATCTCTCCGCCAACCCGCATTTTGCCAAGTCCGCGCTGGCACGCTACACGCCGTATCACTTCATCGACATGGTCGATCGTCACGGCATCGCCTGGCACGAAAAAGAGTTGGGCCAGCTGTTTTGTGACGACTCGTCCAAGCAGATCGTGCGCATGCTGCTGGACGAGTGCGCGGCCGCCGGAGTGCAGATCGAGACATCGTGTGATGTTGATGCGGTGCGTCATGCCGACGGGTGTTTCTCGGTGCGCACATCCCGTGGCGTCGTACAGGCCGACGCGCTGGTGGTGGCCTGCGGTGGCCTGTCGATTCCGCGCATGGGCGCCACGGGGCTCGGCTACGAACTGGCGCGCCAGTTCGGGCATGTCGTGTTGCCGACGCGCGCCGCGTTGGTGCCCCTGACCATGAGCGGCAAACACCTGGAACGCCATCATGATCTGGCTGGCGTCAGCCTGCCGCTGGCGGAAGCGCGTGCGGGCGGACAGGCGTTTCGCGCCGGCATGCTGTTTACCCATCGCGGCATCAGCGGGCCGGCCATCCTGCAGATTTCGTCGTACTGGCAGCCGGGTGACGAGCTGCGCGTGGACTTGTTGCCGGCGTTCCGGGGTGGTTGGTTGTTCGAGCAGCGCCATGCACGTCCCGACGCCAATCTGGCCACCGTGCTCACCGAAGCGGTGCCCAAGCGGCTGGCCCATCGACTGTGCGAAACCTGGTTCGACAACCATCCGATGCGCCAATACGCCGAAGCGCAATTGCGCGACATCGAGAATCAGCTGCACGATTGGCCGATCGTCGCCAGCGGTACCGAGGGCTACCGCACCGCCGAGGTCACGCTCGGTGGCGTGGACACCCGTGGACTGTCATCGCGCACCATGGAGTCCAGACACGTGCCGGGCTTGTATTTTGTCGGCGAAGTGGTCGACGTCACCGGCTGGCTGGGCGGCTACAACTTCCAGTGGGCGTGGGCTTCCGGACAGGCGGCCGGCGAGGTGGCGTGATCAGCGCTGTGCACCCTGCGGGAACTGGACCTTGTCCGGTTCGCTGTTCAGGGCGGGCAGGGCCCGACGCAGGATGCGATTGCGGCGTCCGGTCGTGTCCAGGGGCTTGACCGGATAAGACACCACGGCCTCCAGCCAGGCGTAGCTGTTGACCCGGAAGTAGACCGCGGAAGCGGTTTCCTGGTCGCCTTCGTGATCGGCGTGTTGCTCGGCGAAGTCGTCGTCGGCAGCCTTGCGCAGGCACGCCTCGACAAAATCCAGGTCACTGGTATAGGCAATCTGTACCGGCGTCTCGTTCCATATGTACGGCTTGAACGGGCCCGAATAATTGATCGCCTCGGACTTCAGCACCGTGGCATTGGGGAAGCGGATGATGCGTCCACTGGCGCGGTCATTGCCCAGATACACGCCGTTGCATTCGCGTAGTGTGGTGTCCAGGTAGCCGATCTCGATCACGTCGCCGCGCATGCCGTCGATCTGGATGCGGTCGCCGACGTGGTAGGGGCGCCGGAACACGATGTACAGCCAGCCGATGAACGAGGTGATCGGTGCCTGCAGGGCAAAACCCAGCACCAGCGATATCAAGCCGAAACTGACGGCCGCGGCGTACAGGTTCTGGAACGCGAACGCGATGATGACGATGGCGATCAGCACGTATTTGGTCAGCCGTGTCACTCGTACCAGGTTGTAACGCACGCCATGGCTGTCGCCGGCGCGATCGATCAAGCGTTCCATGAGGCGACCGGCCAGCACGATGACCATGATCGAGAACAGCGCCAGGCTCAGGCGTTTGACCCATGGTGCGTAGTGTTGCCATTGCGCGGCGAAGTCCGGCTGCAGGCGCGCCACAAGGCCCAGCTCCAGCACGTAGTAGATCACCAGAAAGAGCAGGGCCAGCAGGGCGCCCTCCCAGATGCGGTACTTCTTTGATCGCGTCATGATCCGGCCACTTTGTCCCGTGTGGATGAAAACCGTGTATGCCTCACGGTAGCGAAAATCGGACGCAAAGTGCACGTCACGTCGTTTGCAGTCGCTCGCGCAATGGCGTGGGATACGATAAGGACTTTCGCCATGTTCGATTGCGGGAGTGAGCCCATGAGCAGTTCGTATGTTCCACCCAAGGTCTGGCAATGGGAGCCGAAAGACGACAACCGTTTTGCCAGCGTCAACCAGCCGACGGCGGGCGCGCGGTTCGAGCGCGAACTGCCGGTCGGCAAGCATCCGTTGCAGTTGTATTCACTGGCCACGCCGAACGGGCAGAAGATCGGCATCATGCTGGAAGAACTGCTGGAGCAGGGCATCGCCGGGGCCGAATACGATGCCTGGCTGATCGACATCGGCGAGGGCGACCAATTCGGCAGCGGCTTCGTCGCGGTCAATCCCAATTCCAAGATCCCGGCGTTGGTGGATCGTGGCGTGGAACCCGCGCAGCCGGTGTTCGAGTCCGGTGCGATCTTGCTGTATCTGGCGGAGAAGTTCGGGGCATTCGTGCCCACTCGATCCGCGGCGCGCACGGCTTGCCTGTCGTGGTTGTTCTGGCAGGTGGGTTCGGCGCCTTACGTGGGGGGCGGTTTTGGCCATTTTTACGCCTATGCCAACGAAAAGTACCGCTACCCGATCGACCGTTTCACGCTGGAAACCAAGCGCCAGCTGGACCTGCTGGATCAGCATCTGGCGGTGAACGAATACATGGTCGGTGCCGAGTATTCGATCGCCGACATGGCCGTGTGGCCCTGGTACGGCGCACTGGTGACCGATCAGGTGTATGACGCGGCCGAATTTCTCGACGCCGGCTCATACACCCATTTGTTGCGCTGGCAAAAGCAACTGGCGGAGCGTCCCGCGGTCAAGCGCGGGCGACTGGTCAACAAGAGCAGCGGCGGCTTGCGCGAGCGTCACGCCGCCAGCGATTTCGACGGGCTGCTGTAAATCATCTCGTCATACCCCGGTAGGAGCGTTTTGAACGAACATGCTGTCGTCAATCACGGCGCGGGCGAGTCGCCGTAGTATTCGCGCAGCAGCGCGGCAACCCCCGGCTCGGCCTCGGCCAGTTTCCCGGGCGCGGAAAAGTACATCTCGCTGACGACCGCGAAATATTCGCTCGGGTTGGTGGTGGCGTAGGTGTCGATGCCGGTGTACTCGCCGTTGCGGGTCGCTTCGATCAGTCGTTCGTAGGCCCGCTGGAAGGTGTCGATCCATGCGTTTTGCTTGATCTCGCGCGGCAGCACCGGCAAGCCGTCCGGTGGACCGTTGCGCATGTCCAGCTTGTGCGCGATCTCGTGGATCACCACGTTGAAGCCATCCCAGGGGTGCGACAGGCTTTGTTCGACGGCGGCCCACGACAGCACCAGAGGGCCGGCCGGCCAGGCCTCGCCGGCGCGGATCTCGGCTTGCTCGGAGACCAGTCCGGTATATGGGTCGGGACGGTCGTTGCGTACGCGAAATTCGCCCGGGTACACGATGACGCTGCGCCAGCCGCGCAATACATGCGAGTCCATGTGCAGCACGGGAATGGACGCCTGCATGGCGATCAGCAGGCGCTGCGTGACGTCCAGATGCGTATCGACGGGATGGAAGCGCTTGTGATGCAGGAAATCAGTGGCCAGCTGGCGCAGTCGTGCCTGTTCGTCGGCAGGCAGCCGTTGTGCGATCGGACAGTGCGCCAGCCCCTGGTGCCACAGGATGTCATCAATGGGAGGTGGAGCGCGCAGCGCAGCCAGCCGGTCAAGCCATTTCATGCTTTTGCCACCGCGTCATCGGTTGATGACAATCAGATGCTTCCATGTGGCAGTGGTTTCAAGATGCCCGTGCTCGTCTGCCGTCACGGCATGAAGCCGGTAGACTTCCGCTTTCAGTCCTTGATCGAGGAGATGGTTGCGCATGACCGAGCTGGTTTATTTCGCCTACGGGTCCAACATGCTGCGCGAACGGCTGGATGCGCGCTGCCCGAACGTGCGTCCGGCGGGCAATGCGGTATTGCACGAGCATCGTCTGACGTTCGATCAGTTCAGTCATGTCGATGCCTCCGGCAAGGGCGGCATCGTGCCGGCGCCGGGTTCGCGCGTGCCCGGCGTGTTGTGGATCTTGCCCGTGAGCGACCTGCCGGCGCTGGATGCGGCCGAGAGTGCCGGGCGTGGTTACCAGCGTGTCAGCGTGCCGGTCACGCGCGAGCAAGGTGATGTTTGCGAAGTCATCACATATCGACCCATCGATCTGCGTTCCGGTCTGAAGCCATGGGACTGGTATCTGGCACTGGTCGTGGCCGGTGCCGAGCAACACGAGTTGCCTGATGCGTACGTGCAGCGATTGCGTGAGACACCATCCGCGGCAGATCCGGAAGCCGAGCGTCCAGGACGGCTGGCGGCGCTTGATGCGTTGCGGCGTGCGGATGCGCAGATGCTTGACGCGCGATCGGCGTGATTTGCAGGTCGGGTTGGCTTCATCAACCCGACATCCGTATCGTCGTTTGACACGTCGGGTTGATGAAGCCAACCCGACCTACGCGATGGTTGTGCCATGTAAAATGTTGCGTGTCTGATGTTTGTTGTTCGTTGGAGTCGACCGTAGTGACAGCGCAACACGATTCGCAGGGCCAGTCGCTGCAGCTTCCCGGTGTGAAAGTGTTGCCGCGTCCGTTGCGTCGTCGCCTGCAAAAGCAGGTGCTGGCCGTATTGAGCCATGATGGCACCGCCCCGGATTACGATGCGCCGATCGGCGATCCGGGCCTGTTCGGGCCCGACAGCATGACCTGGAAGCTGCATGCCGATTTTCCCAGCATGATGGCTGGCGGACTGGCCGCGTTGATGCTGCAGATGCTGCATCCGCTGGCGTTGGCGGCGGTGTGGGATTACTCCAGTTTTCGTGACGACATCCTGGGGCGTTTGCGCAGCACCACCGCCTTTGTCGGGCGTACTACCTACGCACCGCGCGTTCCGGCCGAAGAAGCGATCACGAAAGTGCGCCGCATTCATCGCCACGTGGTCGGTACCGCCGCCGACGGGCGAGCCTACCGTGCCGACGACCCGCATCTGCTCAACTGGGTCCATTGCGCGGAGTGCTGGTGTTTCTTGCGCGCCTACGAAACCTACTGCCGGGGGCCGCTGCCCACGGTGATGCAGGATCGTTACCTGCGCGAGATGGCTTGGGTGGCCGAGGAGCTGGGTGCGCGCGACGTGCCGGCTACGGTCGACGAACTGGATGCTTTTTTTGCCGGGGTTCGTTCCGAGCTGGTGTGCGATGCGCGTACCCGTGAAGTGCTCCGCATCCTGGGCGAGATCCGTTTGCCGATTCCGATGGCCGGTTTGAGTCGCAACGTGTTCCTCGGCGCTGCCGCCGCCTTGTTGCCCGATTGGGCGTTGGCGTTGTTCGGCAGAACCCGGCTTGCCCGTGTGCGTGACCATGCGGCGGCGCAGTCCTTGAAGGTCGTTGCACCGAGCATTCGTGATGCCATGGCCGAAGGTGGCCTGGCGTGGCGTGCCTGCGCGCGCACCGGCACCGATTACGAGCGGCTGTTCGATTTGCATAATGGTTGAACTCGCTCATTGGACACGTGTGGCCACTTGATTGCATGATCGGTGCGTTGCCGTTGCACGCCTGAGGGGGCTGTATGCGCACGTTGTCGCGCTGGTTGCCAATCATCCTGTTGCTGCCATGCATCGCCTTGTTGTGGGTGCCGTTCTACAACCGCATTGAACCGCAGATCGGCGGGTTCCCGTTCTTTTACGTGTGGCTGGTCGGCTGGACCGTGATTACCGCGGCGCTGACCTGGCTGGTCTGGCGCGTGCAGAAAAGGGCGCGGTCATGAGCGGCATCCGTTTCGATGGCGTCACCGTGGGCGTGTTCGTGTTCTTTTTCGCGCTGGTGACGGTGCTTGGTTTCGTCGCTTCGCGCTGGCGACGCGGTGATCTGTCGCAATTGTCCGAATGGGGGCTGGGCGGGCGTCGTTTCGGTGGCTTCGTGACCTGGTTCCTGCTCGGTGGCGACTTGTACACGGCCTACACGCTGGTGGCGGTGCCGGCGCTGGTTTACGCGGTGGGCGCGTACGGCTTTTTCGCCATGCCCTATGTGATCCTGGTGTATCCGTTCGTGTTCATGACCATGCCGCGGCTGTGGAACGTGTGCCGCAAGCATGGCTGGGTGACGTCGGCGGATTTCGTCGCGGGCCGCTTCGGCAGCCGCGGTCTGGCACTTGCCGTAGCGGTGACCGGCATTCTGGCGACCATGCCGTACATTGCCTTGCAGCTGGTGGGGCTGGATGTGGTGTTCAAGGCCATGGGTTTCGGTACGCTGGGCATCGGGCGCGAGACGCCGCTTATCATCGCCTTCGTGGTGCTCGCCGTGTACACCTATTCGAGCGGCTTGCGCGCGCCGGCGCTGATCGCGTTCGTCAAGGACGCGATGCTGTATATCGCCGTGATCGCGGCGATCATCATCATCCCCATGCAGTTGGGCGGTTACGGTGCCGTGTTCGATGCCGCCAGGGATGCGTTTGCGGCCAAGGGCGGGGCGACGGGTCTGGTGCTCAAGCCCGAGCAGTTCACGGCGTTCGCCACGCTGGCGCTGGGTTCGGCGTTCGCACTGTTCCTGTACCCGCAGGCGACCACGGCCACCTTGAGTGCCAAAAGCGCCGAGACCATCCGCCGCAACGCGATCTGGCTGCCGGCGTACAGCATCATGCTGTTGCTGGTCAGTCTGCTCGGTTACATGGCGATCGCGGCCAACATCCACGTGTCGGACAACTCGATGGTGGCACCGGCGCTGATCAATGTCAGCTTTCCGCCGTGGTTTGCCGGCTTCTGTTTTGCCGCCTTCGCGCTTGGCGCGCTGGTGCCGGCGGCGATCATGGCCATCGGCGCCGCCAACCTGTTCACGCGCAACATCTGGCGTCCTTATGTAAACCGCGACATGAGCGACGCCAGCGAATCACGCATGGCCAAGAACATCTCGCTGCTGGTGAAGTTCGGCGCGCTGGCCGCCGTGTTGTTCCTGCCGACGAAGTTCGCGATCGACCTGCAACTGCTGGGCGGTATCTGGGTTCTGCAGATTTTCCCGGCGGTGATCTGCGGCCTGTTCACGCGCTGGTTGCGTCCCGGACCGTTGCTGCTTGGCTGGGCGGTCGGCATGGTCGTGGGTACGACGCAGCCGGTGCTGCATGGGTTGGCACCGGTTTACACGTTCACGGCCGGTGGTTCGCATATCGGCATCTACACGGGTTTGCTGGCGCTGGCCATCAATCTGGTGGTGGCGGCGCTGGCGACCCTGGTTGCCGCCGCGATGGGCCGTGGCACGCAGGTTGATCGTACTCGGCCGGCCGATTACGAGGATGCGGTCGAATGAAGGAGCGTTGGCGGGTGCCGGGCCGAGCGCACGGGCCTGATTTGCCGTCGCGTTATGGCCATCGGTAGGATGCGCCCCGACGGCAGGTCCAAACGATTAAACTATGCGTTCTACGTCCATTGTCGGCGCCATCCACATCCGTTGCAGGAAGTCCCATGTTCGAGTCGGTCGCACGCGTCCCCGGTGACGCCATTCTGGGTTTGATCCAGCAGTTCAACAACGATCCCAATCCCGCCAAGGTGGATCTGGGCGTTGGCGTGTACAAGGACGTGCAAGGCAATACGCCGATCCTGCGCGCGGTCAAGGCGGCCGAACAGACGCTGGTCGATGGCGAGAAGACCAAGTCGTACATCGGCTCGCATGGCGACCCTCGTTATGGCGAACATGTCCTGAGCATGGTGTTCGGCGCCGACAGCAAGATCCTGGTCGACCGTCGCGCTTCGGCGACCCAGGCGCCGGGTGGCACCGGCGCGCTGCGTCTGGCTGCCGATTTCGTTGCCGCCCAGCTGCCGGGCAAGTCACTGTGGTTGCCGGAGCCGACCTGGCCGAACCACATCGCCATCGCGCATGCCGCCGGCCTCGACATCCAGCGTTACCCGTACGTGGATGCCGACAACCGGCTTGATTTCGACGCCATGCTGGCGTGCCTGAAGTCGGTCCCGGAAGGTGACGTCGTGTTGCTGCACGCGTGCTGCCACAACCCCAGCGGTTTCGATCCCAGTCGCGAGCAGTGGCAACTCATCCTGCAGGCGATCAAGGAGCGCAAGCTGTTGCCGTTGGTCGACTTCGCCTATCAGGGCTTTGGCGACGGTCTGGACGACGATGCCTATGCCGTGCGTCTGCTGGCCGAGAACCTCGACGAGATGCTGATCACGCAGTCGTGCTCGAAGAATTTCGGCCTGTACCGCGAACGCACGGGTTGCTTCATCGCCGTGGCAAAAAATGCCGAGAGCATGGCCGATGTGCGTTCGCAGCTGGCGGTCACCGCGCGTGCCAACTATTCCAACCCGCCGGCACATGGTGCCGCCGTGGTCACGGCGATCCTCGATTCGGACGAATTGCGGGTCATGTGGGAGCGCGAGCTCGACGAGATGCGCGACCGCATAAACGGCATGCGCCGCAAGCTGGTCGATGGCATGGAACCGCATGGCCTGCGCGAGCGCTTCGCGTTCGTGGCCGCGCAACGCGGCATGTTTTCCTACACCGGCTTGAGCTCCGAGCAGGTGACGGTGCTGCGTGACAAGCACAGCATCTACATGGTCGGTTCGGGTCGTGCCAATGTAGCCGGCTTGAGCGATGCCAACATCGGCTACGTGTGCCAGGCCATTGCCGACGTGACCGGCAACGGCTGACGCGCTCCGGCGACACCCGGCGCGAAGCCGGGGTGAACATGCCTTCGTGTTTCTGCAATACTCGGGATGCGCGACGAGGGAGGCTGGGTGGTCCCGGGTGCCACGTGTTTGCTCGCGCGCATCTCACCCAATTTGTTGATGACGCGGACGGAACTGCAGCAAGTGAGCGGTCCTGTCCGTGTCTTGTGATGTCCGTCCGCCGTTTGCGCGGAGTAGTCATGATGCGTTTGCGTAGCTTGTGGATTCCTTTCATGGCGGTCTTGCTGGCCGCCTGCAGTCCGTCCCCCGGCTCCAAGGCGGCGCCGGACGCCAAGGCACCTGTTCCCGACATGACGGCCCTGTCGGCCGCATTGCATGCACGCATCGAGCGTGCTCCGGGCACCATTGCCGTCGACTTGATCGACCTCGGCAGCGGCGCGCATCTGGCGATCAACCAGGACGTGATGATGCATGCGGCCAGCACCATGAAGGTGCCGGTGATGCTGGAGCTGTTCCGCCAGGCCGACGCCGGGCGTTTTTCGCTGGATGACAAGATCCGGGTCAAGAACACCTTCACCAGTCTTGCCGATGGCAGCACCTATTCGCTGCCGCCATCGTCGGACAGCGAGACCAAGCTTTACGCCAGGGTCGGCGACAAGTTGACGATACGCAACCTGCTGCAGCGCATGATCACGCGCTCGTCGAACCTGGCCACCAACAACCTGATCGAGCTGGTCGGTCCGAAGAACGTCGAGAAGACCATGCGTGCGATCGGCGCCGACGGCATGCACGTGCGACGCGGCGTGGAAGACCTGAAGGCGTATCGCGCAGGCATCAACAACCGGACCACGGCGGCAGCGCTGGCGCGGATCATGGATGTGATCGCGCGTTGCGCCAACCCGGAGTCGGGTTTCAAGTTCACCGGTCGCCTTGCGCCACTGGATACGAAGTCCTGCAAGGGCATGCTGGACATCCTGCTGGCACAGAAGCTCAATTCGTTGATACCCGCGGGCCTTCCCGAGGGCGTGCCGGTGGCGCACAAGACCGGCTCGATCACCAAAATCCATCATGATGCGGCGATCGTCTATCCGAACGACCGAGCGCCCTATGTGCTCGTCGTCATGACGCACGGCATCGCCGACCCGGACCAGAGTGCCGCGATCGCCGCGGACATTTCGCACCTGGTGTGGCAGGCACTGGTCGGCAAGCCATAGGTGCGCGGTCGCAAAACAAGGGACTTTCGACCATGATCATTTCCGCATCCACCGACTACCGTGCGGCGGCGAAACGCCGCTTGCCGCCGTTCCTGTTCCACTACATCGACGGCGGCGCTTACGCCGAGCACACCCTGCGACGCAACGTCGACGATCTTGCCGACATCGCCTTGCGTCAGCGCGTGTTGAACGACATGTCGCAGCTGGATCTGGGCGTCCGCTTGTTCGACCGCGACTTGTCGATGCCGGTGGCGCTGGGACCGGTGGGTCTGACCGGCATGTACGCGCGTCGCGGCGAGGTGCAGGCGGCGCGCGCCGCCGATGCGCAGGGCGTACCGTTCACCTTGTCCACGGTGTCGGTGTGTCCGATCGAAGAGGTCGCGCCGGCGATCAAGCAGCCGATGTGGTTTCAGCTGTACGTGCTCAAGGACCGCGGCTTCATGCGCAGCGTCCTGGAGCGGGCACGTGCCGCCGGCGTCACGACCCTCGTGTTCACCGTGGACATGCCGGTGCCGGGCGCCCGCTATCGTGACGCGCATTCGGGCATGAGCGGGCCGCACGCGGCCATGCGTCGTTATCTGCAGGCGGTCATGCACCCGCGTTGGGCCTGGGATGTCGGCTTGCGCGGCCGGCCGCATGATCTGGGCAACGTGTCGCGCTATCTGGGCAAGCCGACCGGACTGGAGGATTACATCGGCTGGCTGGGCGCCAACTTCGATCCGTCGATCTCGTGGCAGGACCTGGAGTGGATACGCGAGTTCTGGGACGGTCCGATGATCATCAAGGGCATCCTCGATCCGGACGACGCGCGTGACGCCGTGCGCTTCGGGGCCGATGGCGTGATCGTGTCCAATCATGGCGGTCGCCAGCTGGACGGAACGTTGTCGACGGCGCGAGCCTTGCCGCCCATCGTCGATGCGGTGAAGGGCGAGCTGGCGATCCTGTCCGACTCCGGCGTGCGTACCGGTCTGGATGTCGTGCGCATGCTGGCGCTGGGTGCCGACACGGTGCTGCTGGGCCGCGCTTGGGTGTATGCACTGGCCACGCACGGTGAGGCGGGCGTAGCCAATCTGCTGTCGCTGATCGAGAGCGAGATGCGCGTGGCCATGACCTTGACCGGTGCGCGCCGTATTGCCGATATCTCGCCCGCGCTGCTCGCCGAGCACCGGCACGCCGGGACGAGCACAGCCGGTTGAATCGGGCTACGATGCCGTGTGCGCGGACGTGGCAGCCGATATCGGCTTCCGCGTCCGTTTGTTGATACGCTCCCAGGGAGTTCTGCCCACCATGCAAGGCTCGAAGGCCCCGGTACTGGCGCGTCGCCTGAAGAACCGTCACATCCAGTTGATCGCGCTGGGCGGAGCCATTGGCACGGGGCTGTTCTATGGCGTGGCCGAGTCGATCGCGCTGGCCGGTCCGGCCATCGTGCTGGCCTACCTGATCGGCGGCGGCATCATTTACCTGATCATGCGCATGCTCGGCGAGATGAGCACGCAGGAGCCGGTCGCCGGCGCATTCAGCGATTTCGCCTACCGTTACTGGGGTGGGTTTGCCGGTTTTCTGTCGGGCTGGAATTACTGGCTCATGTACGTGCTGGTCAGCATGGCCGAGTTGACGGTGGTGGGCATGTACGTCGCGCACTGGTTTCCGGATTTTCCCGGCTGGATCGCGGCGCTCCTGGTCTGGGCGTTGGTGACCGGGATCAACCTGACCCACGTGAAGTTCTTCGGCGAGTTCGAGTTCTGGCTGGCGCTGATCAAGATCGTCGCCGTGATCGGCATGATCGTGCTGGGCGTGGTGTTGATCGCCACGCATGCATCCAGACCCACGACGGGAATCTCCAACTTCTGGAGCTACGGCGGCTTTCTGCCCAACGGCATGCATGGCTTGCTGCTGTCGCTGGTGTTGGTGATGTTTTCCTTCGGTGGCACCGAGCTGATCGGCATCACCGCGGGTGAAACCAGCGACCCGACACGCAGCATTCCCAAGGCCATCAACCAGGTGTTGTGGCGCGTGCTGCTGTTTTACATCGGCTCGGTCGGCATGCTCGTGATGCTGTATCCGTGGAACGCGATCGGCACCGCCGGCAGCCCGTTCGTGCTGGTGTTCCAGGACCTGGGCATTCCGGCTGCGCCGGACATCATCAATCTGGTGGTGCTGATCGCGTCGATTTCGGTCTACAACAGCGGCATGTACAGCAACGGTCGCATGCTCTACAGCCTGGCCGAGCAGGGCAATGCGCCGCGCATGTTCATGCGTCTGGGCCGCCGTCAGGTGCCGTGGATCGGCGTGCTGTTTTCCTCGGCCTGCACCTTCGTGGTGGTGGTCATCAACTATCTGGTGCCCGATGGCGCGTTCATGCGGGTGATGGCGTTGGCCACGGCGGCGGCGGCCTTGACGTGGATGATGATCGTCCTGGTGCACCTGAAATTCCGCAAGGCGCACAGGCGCGCCGATCTTCACTTTGCCTCGCCCTGGTACCCCTTGGCCAATTACCTGTGCGTGGCGTTCCTGTTGCTGGTGGTCGGCATGATGACCCAGCTCGACTCGATGCGACCAGCGGTGTGGGTGCTGCCGATCTGGCTGCTGGTGTTGTATGGCGGATATCGCCTGCGGCAGTGGCGGGCCGCCTGACGTCGACGATCCGTATCATGATTTTATTGCATCCCGATACAGGCGGGCACGTGCAGGTCGCGTTGGCCTCATCAACCCGACACGGCGTGAGGCGATACGGATGTCGGGTTGATAAAGCCAACCCGACCTACACAACTTTCACGGCGGGTACAGGCGGCGACTTGTAGAGTGCGCGCCTCGTGCCGGGAGTGAAACCGGCACTCCCGTCGATTTGATCCGTCGTGTCCCGTGCTCGTGCACACCGAAAGGCCTTCCGCTTGCGGAGGGCCGGTCGTCGTGGCTGCACGGGTGTGCGCGACATGCCACTGACTGCATACTGTGAACATGGAACACCAGACATCTACCGACGCTTACGCGCCACGCTCGCGCCGTGCCATGGTGGCGCTGGCTGTCGGCAGCTTCGCCATCGGCACCGGCGAGTTCGTCATCATGGGTCTGTTGCCCAATGTGGCCCATGACATCGGCGTGAGCATCCCGGATGCCGGTGACCTGATCAGTGCCTATGCACTCGGCGTCGTGATCGGTGCCCCGGTGCTTGCGGTGTTGGCGGCGCGCTGGCCGCGGCGCACGCTGTTGATCGCGCTGGCGGCATTTTACGGAGCGGCGAATATCGTCGTGGCATGCATGCCCGGGTACTGGTCGCTGGCGGCGGCGCGGTTTGCGTCGGGGTTCCCGCACGGCACCTATTTCGGCGTGGCCTCGCTGGTGGCCGCGACACTGGCACCGCCTGGACGGCGCAGCCAGGCGGTTGGCTACGTGATGCTGGGCTTGAGCATCGCGATACTGGCCGGGGCACCGCTGGCAACCTGGATGGGGCAGCAGTTCGGGTGGCGTTCGGCGTACGTGTTCGTCGGCGTGTGCGCGCTGGTCGCCGCGGCCTCGATACGTGGTTGCGTGCCGTACTTTCCGCCGATCGCCAACGCCAGTCCGATGCGCGAAATCGGCGCATTGCGGAACCCGCAGGTGTGGCTGACGCTGGGCATCGCGGGGATCGGGTTCGGCGGCATGTTCTGTGTGTTCAGCTATATCAAGCCGACGCTGTTGCAGGTCACGCATCTGGACGTGTCCTGGATTCCGTGGGCCATGGCCGTGTTCGGTCTCGGTTGCGTGACCGGCAATCTCGTTGGCCCGCGTCTGGCCGACCGTGCGTTGATGAAGACCATTGGCGGGATACTGGTATATGCCGCGTTGTTGCTGGTGATTTTCGGATGGCTGGTGCACTACATGCCGACGGCTCTGCTCGGTCTGTTCCTGCTCGGCGGTGTCGGCGCGCTGGGGCCGGCGTTGCAGGTTCGCCTGATGGACGTGGCCGGCGACGCGCAGACATTGGCCGCCGCGCTCAACCATTCGGCGTTCAACTTTGCCAATGCCCTGGGCGCCTGGCTGGGTGGCGTGGTCATCATCATGGGGCTGGGTTGGACGTCGCTCGGGTGGGTCGGTGCATTGCTGTCCGTCGGCGGCTTGTTGATGCTGGTCGCCTCGCTTGCACACCAGCGCAGGGCGGCCGCATAGCCTGTTCGGATCGGGCCGTTGCGAGGAAGCCGTGATTATCTGAAATCGGTATCGAAGTATTCGCCGTCGAGCCGTTCGTCCGGGGTGCGTTGCATTTCGGCGCGGCGCAGCTCGACGCGGCGGATCTTGCCGGACATGGTCTTGGGCAGGTCGTGGAACTCCAGCCGCCGGATGCGCTTGTACGGCGCCAGTCGCTCGCGGATGAACATGAGTATCTCGCCGGCCAGTTCGGTGCTCGCCTCGCGCCCGACGACCAGGGTGACGAACGCCTTGGGGACCGACATGCGCACCGGGTCCGGGCTGGGGATGACGGCGGCTTCGGCCACTGCCGGATGCTCGATCAGCGCGCTTTCCAGTTCGAATGGGCTGATGCGGTAGTCCGACGACTTGAACACGTCGTCGGCACGACCGACGTAGGTGATGTAGCCGTCGGCATCGCGTGAACCGACGTCGCCGGTTCGGTAGTAGCCGTCGGAGCCGATGTGACGCGTGTGCTCGGGATCGTCCGCGTATCCCAGCATCAGGCCCAGCGGGCGCGGGTCCGGAGCCAGCGAGATCTCGCCTTCGTCGGCCCGGTTGCCGTCAATGTCCAGCAGTTCGATGCGATAGCCGGGCGCCGGCCGCCCCATCGAACCCGGAACCAGCTTCTGACCGGGGCCGTTGCAGGCGATGGCCGTGGTTTCGGTCTGGCCGTAGCCGTCGCGGATGCTCAGCCCCCAGGCCTTTTCCACTTGCGAGATCACCTCGCTGTTGAGCGGCTCGCCGGCGCTGGCCAGCTCACGCAGCTTGACCTTGCGCGCCGCCAGATCCTGCTGGATGAGCATGCGCCAGACGGTCGGCGGCGCGCACATCGTGGTGACCTCGTGATCGACCATCGTGTCGAGCAGGCCGGCGGCGTCAAAACGCGGGCTGTTGTAGATGAACACGGTGGCGGCGGCATTCCAGGGCGCGAACAGGCAGCTCCAGGCATGCTTGGCCCAACCCGGCGAGCTGACGTTGAGGTGGATGTCGCCGGGCTGGATGCCGACCCAGTACATCGTCGACAAATGCCCGACCGGGTAGCTCTGGTGCGAATGCATGACCAGCTTCGGTTTGGAGGTGGTGCCCGAGGTGAAGTACAGCAGCATCGGGTCGTCCGCGTGCGTCGGCGCGTCCGGACTGAAGCTGTCGGGCGCGTTGGCCGATTCGTTGAAGTCGTGCCAGCCGGCGACAGCGTCACCCACCGCGATGCGTGTGAAGCTGCGGTCGATATCGTCGAATGCACCGGTCTGGTTGGCATCCACGATGGCATGACTGACTTGGCCGCGTTGCATGCGGTCGGCCAGATCGTTGCCGTGCGCCAGCATGGTGGTCGGCACTACCACGGCACCCAGTTTCATCACCGCCAGGGTGGCTTCCCACAGCGGCACCACGTTGCCCAGCATCAGCAATACGCGCTCGCCGCGCCTGACGCCCAGCGAGCGCAGGTGATTGGCAACCTGATTGGAACGTGCCGACAGCTCGCCGAAAGTGCGACGCTGCTCGCTGCCGTCGGCATCGACCAGCCACAACGCCGTGCGCGTGGCGGTATCACCTTGTGCCAGGCTGTCGAAGTAGTCCAGCGCCCAGTTGAACCGGTCCAGTTGCGGCCAGCGAAAGTCGCGGCAGGCGCGGGCCTGGTCGGTGCGGTGTTCGAGGAGAAAGTCGCGTGCGGCAATGAATCGCTGCAAGGATGTGCTGGATTCGGGCATCATTTTCTCTGCTGATGAATACCGTTTCATTAGAGCACTCGGAACGTGGTCCGACAATCGACCGGGTGCGGGCCATCGTGGCATGGTTTTTTGCGTTCAACTGGAGAGGCGTCGTGGCAATAGATTCCAGCGGCAAGAAGAATGCGGCATCGGCGGCACGTTTGACCACGTGCCTGCCGTTTGTCGTACTCGGCATTGTCGCGATTGTCAGCGGTGGCGTGATCGCGGCGGCCATCGCGCATCAGCCATCCCGGTCACTGGTATGGATGGTTGCCTACTTGGTGCTGGTCGTGGGTGTCGTGCAGATCGTCTTCGGAGCGGGCCAGGCATGGCTTGCCGCGCGTGTTCCGACACGGAGCACGACGTGGGGTCAGTGGCTGGTGTTCAACGTCGCCAATGCCTGCGTGATTGTCGGGACACTGTGCAACAGCACGGACCTGGTGGCTCTCGGCACGGTGGCGTTCGTGCTCGCGCTGGCGTGGTTCTTGTGGGGCGTGCATCGCTGTCGTCATGGCGGATGGGGCATCGCGTACCGCGTGCTGCTGGCACTGATGCTGGTCAGTGCCAATGTCGGCCTGGTGCTGTCGGTGGTTTCCCATGCGGGCTATGCGGGCTGAGCGAGCGCCATGATCGGCAAGGGCATGAACAAACAGCGATGGATCATGTTTCAACGACGGGGCAGTGCGATAGCATGATTGCGTGTCAGTTCAGTGTTCGTTGACGTCCATGCGCTCAGAGGCCCTTGCCAATCCGTTCAATGCCTTTCCCCGTCCGGCATCGCATGCCGCGGGAACGTCTTCGCGGATGCGCGGAGCGTGGCTGGGTGCCGGCGCAACTTGTCTGGTCGCGCGCGCGGGCGACGACGCCATCGCGATGCCTGCGGGGCTGGACACCACGGCCGTCAATCGTGCCCGGCATGATATTGCCGGTCTGGACAGCGTGTGGCTGTTCGGCTACGGCTCGCTGATCTACAAGGTGGATTTCCCTTATATCGAGCGTCGGCCGGCCGCCATTCACGGCTGGTCACGGCGCTTGTGGCAGGGCTCGCACGATCACCGCGGCACGCCCGAACATCCCGGGCGCGTGGCGACGCTGATTGCCGATCGCGACGCGACCTGCGTGGGCATGGCCTACCGCGTCGCGCCGTCCACCTTCGAACAGCTTGATCACCGCGAAAAAAATGGCTATCTGCGTTTTGCCACGGAAATGGATTTTGCGGACGGCGCTCGCGCCGAAGGTCTGGTCTATGTCGCGGCCGAAGACAATGAGGCATGGTCGGGACCGGCCAGCGAGCGCGACATCGCGCGTCAGGTGGCCGCGTCAACCGGTCCCAGTGGGCCGAACCGCGATTATGTCCTGTTGCTGGCCGATGCATTGCGTGATCTGGACACCGAAGACGAGCACATTTTTGCCATCGAGTCCCACCTGCGCGCACTGATCGCGGCGAACTGACGTCCTTCAGCGGGCGGCGGGTATCGGGTTGCATCGACGTGATATGTTGCCTTTTACACGTTTGGCGGGGCCAGGGGGTTTCGCGGACCATGCAAGGACATGTCGATGGCGTTTCGCTGGTTGCCTGATTCCGAGCAGTATGTGCACCCGCGCTTGTCATGGTTGCTGCAATACGCATTTGATGTGGTGTTGCATCGCATGTTCCGCGTCGATCACGACCTGCCCGCGGATTTCAAGTTGCGACCGGGCACGATGATCATCTCCAACCACTTGCGTGACTCGGATGCGCCGCTGCTGGGTGCGCAGCTGTTTGCGCGCGATGGCGTGTATTTTCGCGGAGCGTTGCCGTACTTCGCCATGCGCGAGGACCTGTTCCAGCACGGCGCCCTGGCCAACCTGCTCTACGCTTGCCCGCGGCCGTGGATCCACCTGTTGCGCCTGGTGTCGTTGAACTGGCTGTTCGGCAGCGTGCGTACGTTGCCGATGCGTCGGCTGCGGGAGTTTACCTGGCACGACACGTTGCGCGAGCTCGAACGCGTCGGTCTTGGATCGAGTCACCCCGAGGCGGTCTTCAATGCCCGAGGCCTGCGCGAGTTGCGCCGGCAGCTGCACGAGTTGCCGCAGCGCGTGGATGCGATCAACCCCTGGCGGCTGGGCGTGTTGCGCGTGGGCAAGTGGGGGCTGCGGCGGCTGACGCGGCAGGCGCGCGAAAAGCTGGCGCCGGATTTTCGCGCCACCGTTGCAGACCAACTGGACGATCTGGCACGGCGACTGGATGCCGGCCATTGCCTGTATTTTTCTCCCGAGGGTCATGTGTCGCTTGATGGCCGCTTCGGCCGCATTCGTGCCGGGACGTGGCGGTTGGGCCGGATGACCGCACGGCCCTTGAACATGTTGCCGTTGACGCTGAGCTACGACCCGCTCGGGCCGGGGCGTACGCGGGCCATCGTGCGCATGGGCGACATGCTCGAGGATCTGGATCCGGGTGATCCGCGAACGCTCTCGCGGACGGTGCGGCAGACACTGGTCGCCCGTCGCGTGGTCACGCCCAGCCACCTGCTGGCGCAGTTTCTTTGTGTGCGTGAAACGCCGTTCAGTACGCGCGACCTCGTCGATTGGCTGGAGCAGGCCAAGCGTGCAACGGCGCAAACCGAACGCGAACTCGACCCGTTGTTTGGACGCATGCACACCGACGCGCTGGTTGACGAGCGCCTGCGCTGGTTGCGCCGCAAGCATCTGGTCAGGCTCGAGGGCGGGCGCTGGCACAATGATTGGGACCGCGAAGCGCCACCGGGCTGGCTGCAGGTGCACGGCATCGTGCGCTACCTTGCCAATGCGCTCAAGGACGTGGAGCCGGAGTTGGCGAGAGCGTTGTCATCATGAGTCTCGCATCGACATGGCGCGCGTTGTCCCGTCCGCGCGTCGTACTGCCCTTGCTGCTGGCGGCGGCATTGTTCCTGGTGGCCGTGAGCCTGGGTGACCTCGGCCAGGTGGTCAGTCGCGTCAAGGTGGTACCCACCTCGACCATGCTGCTGGCGCTGGGCTGCGCGGCGGTGTATCTGCTTTTCAAGGGTTTGCAGTTGCACTTGTTGCTCAACGACCTGGACGCGCATCCGGGCTGGCGCCGCTTTGCGCTGGCGTTTGCCGTGGGCGAGCTGGCGTTGACGTTTCCACTGGGCGTGTTTGCGCAAAATTGGGTGCTGGCCGGCAAGAAGGACATGCACTTCGGCCGCAGTTCGGCGGCAACCATCGTGATGCTGTTGATGGAGGTGGTGGTCGCGTTGTTGTGGCTGGCGATCGTCGGCATTCCCGGCTGGCCACCGGTGCAAGCGACGGCGGCGGCCATTCTCGCGTTGATGGCGGTGCTGGCTTTTGCCTTGTTGCGTTACAACCTGCTTGGACGTATGGCCGACCGGATCAGTCATCGCCACGTGCATCGGTTGTTGTCCGAGGGTGTCGGTCTGCTGGACGGCTTGAGGCGGCTGGGCAAGTGGCGCGTGTTCGGCATCAATCTGCTGATCACGCCGGTCTATCTGGCGGCGCTGACCGCGGCGTTCTGGGTCATGGGGCACGGCATGGGTCTGCCTCGACTCGGCTACGCGGAAGCGACCACGATTTATGCCTTTGCACTGGCCTCGGTGCTGGTCAGTGGCGGTGTGTTCGGGCAAATCGGACTGGTCGAGGTCATCGGCATGAGCACGGCGCATGCCTGGGGCATGAGCTACACCGAGGGGCTGGCGTTGATGCTGGGTTTCCGTTTGGCGTGGACCGGCGCGATGTGGCTTCTGAACGGTACCGTGGTGGTGGCGTTGTGGCGTTCGGTGCGGCTCGATCCGGGGCACACCGAGTGATTCAGCCCTCGATCGCGGCCATGAAACGTGTCACGGACTGATCGCAGCTCATGTGCGGCACGCCCGGGCGCGCCAGTGCGCGCGGGATGTCGGTCGACAGATTCAGGTCTTTTTGCGTGGTCGACCAGACGTGGCCTTTGTCGTGATGGAACCGGGCCAGGTATTCCTGTTCGCTTTGCCCCGGCGTGGGCACGAACAAGGCCTGCTTGCCCAGCCCGGCCAGTTCCATGAGCGTGGTGTAACCGGAGCGGGTCATGACCAATCGCGCGCGCGCCAGCATTTCGCTTTGCGCCTGGCGATCAAGGTAGCCGTAAACGGTGGCGTTGCCGATGTGGCGGCAATCATCCGCCCGTGAGGGTTGGCCCAGCGCGACCACGATGCGGCCTTCCAGATGGGGCAACGCCTCGAGCACTTTTTGTGCCATCAGCGTGCGTTGCGGCTCGATGCCGGAAATCGAGAAAAAACAGTCGATGTCCGGCTCGGCGCTGGTCGGCGTGATGCTCGACAACGGTCCGATGTAGGCAAGTCGGTCGTCACCCCAGTCCAGGGCAGGGTCGTGGCCAAGGTCGCCGGACAGGCCGCGGTCGGTCTCCACATCGGGAATCAGGATGCGTTTGAAGTGACGGGTCAGGTTGCGTTGGCCGAATTCGACCAGGCGCTCGAGATGGCGCGGACGACCGGGAATGATCTGTCGCAACGAGTGCAGCATGCAGTAGCTGGGAATGTCGTGCGACCACATGCCGAAGCGGCTGTCGGACACGATGCGATCATAACGATCACGTGCGACGAGCTTCTCGACAAACCGATGCTCCTGCTTGAAACGGGTCATCACCACCGGCGTGGCCAGGCTCATGCGCACGTAGAACATCGCCGGCCAGCGGCTGAATGGTTTGGGGATGTCGTGGAAGCTGATGAAACGGCAGCTGGTTCCGAGCTCGGCCCGCAACAGCTGCAAGCCGTTGCCCTCGGCGCTGACGACGGTGACCTCGTCACCCGCGTCGAGCAGGGCGCGGATCAGCACCAGAGAGCGTGTCGCGTGTCCCAATCCCCAGTCGTGTACGGCAAACAGCGTGCGGCGGGACATGCGGATTCCTTTGATTGCGGGCGGACGATGCGGCGTGATTCCGGCGACACGTGCTCAGTGGTTGCGCTGGACGATGTACTCGGCCATCCAGCGCAGTGGGTCGGCACTGTCTCCCAGTGGCTGCAGCGCCTGCATGGCGTCGGAGTAGGCGCTGTCCGCGCGTTGCCGCGCCGCGTCCAGGCCCAGCAGCCCCGGCCATGTCGACTTGCCGTGCGCGGCGTCGGCGCCGCCGGCCTTGCCGGTCAGGTTTTCATCGCCTTCGACGTCGAGCAGATCGTCGCGGATCTGGAAGGCCAGGCCGATGCTGTCGGCGAAATCGCCCAGCCGGCGACGCACGCCGGCATCCAGGCCGGGCAGGGCATCGCAAGCGAGCGCGACGGCGGCACGGATGAGGCAGCCGGTCTTGCGGCGATTGAGTTCTTCCAGTTCCGCCAGTTCGACATGTCGCGATTCGGCTTCCAGATCCATGGTCTGGCCGCCGGTCATGCCCAACGACCCCGTGGCTTGCGCCAGTGTGCGGACCATGCCGATGCGACTGGCCGACGCGCTCTTGCCATCGGCCAGTACTGCGAACGCCAGCGTTTGCAGGGCGTCGCCGGCGAGAATGGCGGCTGCCGTGCCGTAGGCCTTGTGCACGGTGGGACGGCCACGCCGAAGCGCGTCGTCATCCATCGAGGGCAAGTCGTCGTGTACCAGCGAAAAACCGTGGATCATCTCGACCGCACACGCCGGATCGTCCAGCCGGTCCGGATCGATGCCGAGAACTTCGCCGGTGGCATAGCACAGCAAGGGACGTACGCGTTTGCCACCACCGAGAATGGCGTAGCGCATGGCCTCGTGGAGCGATGACGGTGCCGTGGCGGCGGCGGGGAGACGGGCGTCCAGTGCGCGCTCGGCGCGGTCGACGTAATCGGGTACCCGGCTCTCGAAACTGGTCATGCTGTCCACTGGTGGCCCTTTGCAAATGGCGATGCGGGTCATGGTGCAATGCGTCGTGGCGGATGTCCACTGGCCGGCATGCGGCGTATTCATTCAGTTGGTGTCCAGCGCCTGAAGCCGTTTGCTTGGTACCGTTTTTTTGTCGCAAGCGTTATCGTATATCAGCGATACGTCAGCACACATGAGGAGTCAGCGTCATGCGCATGTCCGTTGCCCTCGCTCCTTCTGCCAAGTATCTGCATGACTATCAGGACGATATCCTGAAGAAGGTGTCGAGGACATTTGCCCTGACCATCCCGCAACTGCCCAAGCCGTTGCGACGGGTGGTCACCAATGCCTATCTGTTGTGCCGCATTGCCGACACCATCGAGGACGAGTCGGCATTGTCGGTCGAGCAGAAGCAGCATTTCCACGAGCTGTTTTTGAGTGTGGCCGCTGGCGATGCCGATGCGGCGGCTTTCGCCGACACGCTGACACCGCTGCTGGCCAATGACGCACTGGAGGCGGAAAAGGACCTCATTGGCCACACCGATGCGGTGGTCGCGGTCACGCGTGGTTTCAACGACAACCAGCAGGCCGCCCTCAATCGATGCCTGACCGTGATGTGCCGCGGCATGCCGCGCTACGAACGTCACGCCAGCATCGAGGGGTTGAGCAACCAGGCGTCACTGGATCGTTATTGCTACTACGTCGCCGGTGTGGTTGGCGAGACGCTCACGGCGCTGTTCTGCGATTACTCCGAGTCCATCAATCGTCACCGCGAACGCATGATGCAGCTGGGTCTTTCCTTTGGCCAGGGACTGCAGATGGTCAACATCCTCAAGGACTTCTGGGAGGACCATGGGCGTGGCGTGTGCTGGTTGCCGCAGAATCTGTTTGCGCGGATGGGCGTCAATCTCGGCCAAGTCGACCGCAACCATTACCAGCCAGGCTTCGGCGAAGCCTACGCCAACCTGATCGGCGTTGCCTACACGCACCTGCGCAACGGGTTCGAGTACACGCTGATGATTCCCGAAAAGGAATCGGGCATTCGTCGCTTCTGCCTGGTCGCATTGGCGCTGGCCGTGCAGACGCTGCAGCGCATCCATGAGAATCCGGATTTCCGTTGCGGCAGCGATGTGAAAGTATCGCATCGCGTGGTGACCAATACGCTCATCATGACGCGTCTGTTCGCCGGCTATGATCGTGTCCTGCGACGCTGGTTCGGGCGTCTCGGTCGCGGGCTGCCAATGCAGACGCTGGTGGCTGACTGGTCGGAGAAGTTGCGCCAGATACGTTGACCGGCGCGCCCGGCGATCCATTGCAACATGTTCAACATGTGTCGGAGGAGGAAGCTTGATGCGTGATGTCTCCGTGGAACCGTCCATGGCCACGGGCGGCGGGGCAGGGGAAGGTCTAGTGGACCGCCATCGTCTTGATGCCGCCATCGCCGCGACCCGCAACGCATTGCTGCAAAGTCAGCACGACAATGGCCATTGGTGCCACGAGCTGGAGGCCGATTGCACCATCCCGGCTGAGTACGTGTTGATGCTGCATTATTTCGGCGAGCGCGAACCCGAACTGGAAGCGAAGATCGGCAACTACCTGCGGGCACGCCAGGGCAAGGACCATGGCTGGCCCTTGTACGAGTCGGGCGCGATGGACGTCAGTTGCAGCGTCAAGAGTTATTATGCGCTCAAGCTGATCGGCGACGATCCGGATGCCGAGCACATGCAACGGGCGCGCCAGGCGATTCGCGCGCGTGGCGGCGCGGCTCGGGCCAACGTGTTCACGCGCATGACGCTGGCGTTGTTCGGCGAGTTGCCCTGGCGCGGCGTTCCGGTGGTGCCGGTGGAGCTGGTGTTGCTGCCGCGCTGGTTTCCCGTCCATCTGCTGAAGATTTCCTATTGGTCGCGCACCGTGGTCACGCCCCTGGCTGTTTTGTGCAGCCTCAAGCCGCGGGCGGCCAATCCACTTGGCGTCGGCATCCGTGAACTGTTCATCACGGCGCCCGAAGACGAGCGTCATTACTTCGATCCGCCGCGCACGCTGCTGGCGCGGTTGTTCCTGTGGCTGGACCGTTTTGCACACGTACTGGATGCGCATCCGCCCAAGTGGTTGCGTCGGCGCGCGGTCAAGCGTGCCATGGACTGGATGCTGCCGCGGTTGAATGGCGAGGACGGGCTCGGGGCCATTTTCCCGGCCATGGTCAATGCCTGCGAGGTGCTGGCGCTGCTGGGTTACGACCAGAACGAATCGCCCTTGCGCGAAGCGCGTCAGTCGGTGCGCAAGCTGTTGATCGAGAAGGACACCGAAGCATATTGCCAGCCCTGCGTGTCACCCGTGTGGGACACGGGTCTGGGCTGTCTGGCCATGCAGGAGGATGCGCGCTCGCATCCGCTGCCCGAGCTGCAGCAGTCCGTGACTCGGGCACTTGATTGGTTGCACGAGAAACAATTGACCGACGAGGACGGCGACTGGACGCTGACCCATCCCCGGCTGCCCGGCGGCAGCTGGGCGTTCCAGTACAACAACGCGGCGTATCCCGATCTGGACGACACCGCGGTCATGGCCTGGACCATGCTTCGCGGAGGTGCCGACGGAGCCGACACCAGATACGCCGAGTCCATCCAGCGCGCGGCCGATTGGCTGATCGGCATGCAGTCGCGCAACGGCGGTTTTGCCGCGTTCGATTCGGACAACACGCATTACTGGCTCAACCAGATCCCCTTTGCCGATCATGGCGCACTGCTCGACCCGCCGACCAGCGATGTCAGCGCACGCGTGCTGACTTTTCTGTCTGCCCTGGCCAGACCCGGGGACAAGCGCGCCCGTACTCGGGTCCTCGCGTACTTGCGCAACAGCCAGACCGACGCGGGTTGCTGGTTCGGGCGCTGGGGTACCAACTACATCTACGGCACCTGGTCGGCTTTGATGGCGCTGGAGGCCGCTGGCGTCGATCACGGTGATGCCGCGGTGCGGCGCGGGGTGGCGTGGCTGAAGCAGTGCCAGCGTGCCGATGGCGGCTGGGGCGAGACCAACGATACCTACATGGATCCGGGCCTCGCCGGCACCGATTCGCGCAGCAATGCCGCACAGACCGCGTGGGCGCTGCTGGGTCTGATGGCAAGCGGCGAGGGCGGCAGCGAGGCGGTCGCGCGCGGCGTACAGTGGCTCGTGCAGACGCAGGACCAAGACGGCCGCTGGCACGACAAGGGTTTCAACGCACCGGGCTTTCCGCGCGTGTTCTATCTCAAGTATCACGGTTACAGCCATTATTTTCCGTACTGGGCGCTGGCACGTTATCGCCGGTGCACGGTCGATGGCTGATATCGGCGTGGTGGCGGCCTTGCCGGCGGAAGCCGCGACATGGCCGGCGGACAGCGGATTTCAGGTCGTCGTGGCCGGTCCGGGCATGCAACGCGCCACGGCTGCCGCGCGAGGCCTGTTGGCGGCGGGAGCCACGAGGTTGATCAGCTGGGGCGTGGCCGGTGGCCTGACGGCTCGACTGCGGCCGGGTGATCTGGTGCTCGCCGATCGGGTGGCATCCGCCGACGGCGTGCAGATACCCGATCGAGACTGGTGCAGCGAGATGGTCGCGAGGCTGCAACCGCTGGAATGTCCGCTCACGGTCGGAAGCGTCTGGACGCATGCGCATGCGGTCACATCACTCGCGGAAAAACAACGGCTGGCGGCCAATGGCCATGCCATCGTCGACATGGAGGCCGCCGCCGTGGCGTCCGTGGCGCGTGCTGCCGGCGTGCCGTTCGTGGTCATCAAGGCGGTGTGCGACCCGGCCGGTCGCGCGCTTCCGGCTTGCGCGCCACGGTTGTTGCACGCCGATGGTCGCGTGCGGGTCAGCGCCGTGGCCATGACCCTGGCAAGTGGTCCGCGCATGTGGCGCCATCTGCGGCAAATGCACCGCGATTTCGATGCTGCTTGCGGCGGTTTGCGCAAAGCGGCCGCATGCTTGTCGGTATCATGTCCGCCATGAGCGACTTGGTACTGGTCACCGGCGCCAACGGTTTTGTCGGTTCGGCCGTGGTGCGCAACCTGCTTGAGGCGGGTTATCGGGTGCGTGCGCTGGTACGTGCCAGCAGCCGCATGGACAACCTTGCCGGTGTGGATGCCGAGCCGGTGATCGGCGATTTGCGTGACCCCGATTCGCTGGCCGACGCCATGCGCGGTTGTCGGGGCGCGTTCCATGTGGCGGCCGACTATCGCCTGTGGACGCCCGATGCCGCGGCCACCGAAGCCATGTACGCCAGCAATGTCGAGGGCAGCCGCAACGTCCTGCGTGCGGCGTCGCGGGCCGGCGTCGCGCGCATCGTCTATACCAGCAGCGTGGCCACGCTGGGTCTGCATGCCGACGGGTCCCCGGCGGACGAAACCACGCCGGTCACGTTGGACGCCATGATCGGAGATTACAAGCGCTCCAAGTATCTGGCCGAACAGGCAGTCGAGGAGTTGGCCGAGTCCGAACATCTCGACGTGGTCACCGTGCATCCGGCGGCACCGGTCGGTCCGCGCGACATCAAGCCGACACCGACCGGGCGCATGGTGCTGGACGCCGCGCGCCGGCGCATGCCGGTGTACGTCGATACCGGCCTGGACATCGTGCATGTCGACGATGTGGCCGAAGGTCACCGCCTGGCATACGAGCGCGGCACCGGCGGCCGGCACTACATCCTCGGCGGCGACAATCTCAGTCTGCGCGAGATTTTGATCGAGGTGGCCGTGATCACCGGTCGGCATGCCCCCTGGATGCGCATTCCGCATGCGCTGGTACTGCCGCCGGCGCATCTCGCCGAGCTCCTGGCCCGGTTCAGCAAGCGTGAACCGGCGGTGACCGTGGCTGGCGCCCGGTTGGCCCGAAAGCACATGTATTTTTCGCATCAGCGCGCCGCATTCGAGCTCGGATATGCCCCCGGACCGGCCCGCGAGGCGCTTGCCGATGCGGTGAAATGGTATGCCGAGAACGGCCGGTTATGAGCACGTTTAGGCGTAAAAGCGTAGAATAGGGCAAGTCGGGCACTGGTTTTACACCCATCCTCCGGAGCGAGGCCACGACCACTCGGTCAAGCATGACAGGCTCTCCGGATCCGACGCCGGCGGGCCGACACCGTTTGGATGCGAAGGAGTCCAGATGACAGCGATTGCGCAAGCGCAACCCAATATCGCGCTGGTCAAATACTGGGGCAAGCGGGATACGGCACTCAACCTGCCTGCGGCCGACTCGCTGTCCATCACCCTGGCGTCCCTGTCCACGCGGACCGAAGTCACTTTCGACCCGACGCTTGAACACGATGTGCTGCTGCTCAATGGCGCGCCCGATGCGCGGACGCTGGCGCGTGCCAGTGCGTGTCTGGACGTGCTGCGCGAGCGCGCCGGCAATCCGTGCCGTGCGCATGTGGATACGCGCAACAACTTTCCCACCGCTGCGGGACTGGCCTCATCGGCGTCGGGCTTTGCCGCGCTGGTGATGGCGGCCAACGCGGCGCTTGGCTTGCCGGAAGATCGACCATGGCTGTCCACGATCGCCCGTCAGGGATCGGGGTCGGCGGCGCGTTCGCTGTATGGCGGCTTCGTGCACATGCATGCCGGAAGCCGCGAAGATGGTGCCGACGCGCATGCCGAGCCGTTGCTGGAAGCCGGGGCCTGGCCGCTCGAAGTCGTGGTCGCCGTGACCACGCGCAAGGCCAAGGCCGTGGGCTCCGGTGAAGGCATGGAGCGGACGCGACGTACCTCGCCGTTCTACGGCCAATGGGCCGGAACGGTCGCCGACGACATCGTGCTGGCGCGCGCGGCGGTTGCGGCACGCGACTTCGAGGCACTGGCCGCTGTCAGCGAGCACAGCTGCTTGAAAATGCATGCGTTGATGTTGTCCAGCCAGCCGCCGTTGATGTACTGGTCGCCGGCAACGCTGGCCTGCATGCAGATGGTTCGCCAATTGCGCGAGCGTGATGGTCTGGGCGTGTTTTTCACCGTCGATGCCGGTCCCCAGGTCAAGGCCGTTTGCCTGCCGGCCGATGCCGCGAAAGTCGCGGCCGCGTTGCGCGAGGTGTCCGGCGTGGAAGCGATTCTGCGCAGCGCATTGGGCAAGGGGGCGCGCAACGTTCCCATGGCCGAGGTGGCCTGATGCACGCGGTGCATGCCAGCGCCCCGGCCAAGCTGGTTGTCGCCGGCGACTACGCGGTGCTCGAAGGCGCCCCGGCAGTCGTCATCGCGCTGGATCGGCGCGCGCATGTCGAAGTCGAGTCTTTGGCGGACACGGATGCCGCGTTCTGCATTGACGCCCCGGACCTCGACATTCGTGGTGCGCAAGGCCGGCTGGAGGGCGAGCGCATCACCTGGTCGTCCGACGCCGATCGTTTGACGCTGGTGACCGCGGTGCTGCAATACCTGGCGCAGCACGGCGCGGCGCCGCGTTCCGCGCACGTCACGCTGGACACGCAAGCGTTCTTTGCCGGCGACGGCGCCAAGCTCGGCCTGGGTTCCAGCGCGGCCCTGACCGTCGCGTTGACGGCCGCCGTGAACACGGCCAACGATGCAGAGGCGGGCGATCTTGCGGCCATGATCGGCATGCATCGGCGCATGCAGGGCGGTCGTGGCAGTGGCCTGGATATTGCCGCCGCCTTGATGGGGGGCACGTTGATTTACCGCTTGAGCGATGGACAAGCGCAAACCGAGCGTGCCCGCTGGCCGCACGAGCTGGGCCTGTGCTGCGTCTGGTCCGGACGCTCGGCTTCGACGGGCTCGGCATTGGCGCAACTGGCCGATTGGCGGTCGCGGCATACGGCTGCTTACGCCACCCACATGCAGGCCTTGTCGGATGCTGCCGCCGAGGTGGCTGTGGCCCTGCGTGCAGGCAGCGGCGCCGACATGGCCACGGGCATGTCCGAGTATGCCGATATGCTGGCGCGCTTCGGCGAAACCGTCGGCATCGACATCGTGTCGGCTGAACACCGCGCACTGGCCGCCATGGCCAATGACTGCGGCGTGGTGTACAAAAGTTGCGGTGCCGGCGGTGGCGACGTCGGCATGGCCGTGGCCGTGGATGATGATCGACTTTCCCATTTCGCACGGCAGGCTGCGAGCGCCGGTTTCCGCATCGTGGAAACCGGTATCGACGAGCGCGGCCTGTCGGTGCAAACAGCAAACACGAGTCACAGGAGACAACCATGGACAACGTACGCGTGAATGATGGCGAACGCGATCCCGGAGCCAGGACATCGACATCGCGCTCGGCACGCTTTCCGGGCTTCTACAAGCTGTCGGTTGCCGAGCGGGTCAGGCTGCTGAGCGGGCGCGGACTGCTGTGCCGCGACGATTTTCGTGCGCTGGCCAGTGGGCGCCACAAGCTGACGGTGGACAAGGCCGACAAGATGATCGAGAACGTCATCGGCGTACTCGGCATGCCGGTCGGACTGGGCCTGAACTTCCTCATCAACGACAAGGACTACGTGATACCGCTCGCCGTCGAGGAGCCCTCCATCGTTGCGGCCCTCAGTTCGGCGGCCAAGCTGGCGCGCAAGGGTGGCGGGTTTCGCACCCGCAGCACCAAGCCGATCCTGATCGGGCAGGTGCAGGTGGTGGACGTGGCGCACGCGAGCAAGGCGCAGGCCGCGCTGCTGCGGCGCAAGGACGAGCTCATCAACCTCGCCAACAGCCTGCATCCGAACATGGTCGCACGTGGCGGCGGCGTCGAGGACGTCGAGGTCATGGTCCATTCCGCGCCCGACGGCAAGCGTGACATGGTCGTCGTGCATCTGCTGGTCAACACCTGTGACGCCATGGGCGCCAACCTGGTCAATACCATGTGCGAGGGCGTGGCGCCGCTGGTGGAAACCATTACCGGCGGCAAGGTGTTCCTGCGCATCCTGTCCAATCTGACCGACCGTGCGCTGGTGTGGGCCGAGGCCGTGATTCCGGTCGAGGCGCTGGCCGGCAAGGGCCGCGACGGTGCCGAAGTGCGCGACGGCATCATCCTGGCCAACGACCTGGCCATCGTCGATCCGTACCGTGCGGCAACCCACAACAAAGGCGTGATGAATGGCGTCGATGCCGTGGCCTTGGCCACCGGCAACGATTGGCGCGCGCTGGAAGCGGCCGCGCATGCGTATGCCGCGCGCGGCAAGAGCTACACGTCGCTGACGCGCTGGTACAAGAACGACAACGGCGATCTGGTCGGCAGCATCGAAATGCCGATGAAGGTCGGTACCGTGGGCGGCAACCTGCAGTCCAACCCGACTGTCGGCATCAACCACCGCCTGCTCGGCATCGACAGCGGCCGCGAGTTGGCCGAGGTGATGGGCGCCGTGGGTCTGGCGCAGAATTTCTCGGCCCTGCGTGCGCTGGTCACCGACGGCATCCAGCAGGGCCACATGACCTTGCACGCGCGCAGCGTGGCAATGGCGGCCGAGGCGACACCGGAGATGTTCGATACCGTGGTCGAGCGGCTGCTCGAAGACGGTGAGATCAAGATCTGGAAGGCGCGCGAAATCATCGCCGAACTGGGTGGCAAGGCGCGTCCGCGCCTGGTCGCCGGCAAGGACAAGCGCGAGGACGAGGCGTCCTGGTCGGCCGGTCACGGCAAGATCATCCTGCTTGGCGAACATGCCGTGGTACATGGCCGCCATGCCATCGCCGCGCCGGTGCCGCTGGCGATCAAGGCGCGCGTCGATGATGCGGACGAAGGCGTCACCTTGATGATCCCGCGCTGGGGCGTCGAGCAGCGCCTGCAACAGCACCTCAACCATCCGGGATCGTTCCTGCAGTCGCTGGCCATGTTGATCGACAAGCTCGAGCTGGGCGATCGGGCGATGGAAGTGCGCGTGTATCCCAATGTGCCGCGTGCCATGGGGCTGGGTGGTTCGGCGGCGTTGGCCGTGGCCGTGATCCGTGCGCTGAACCGGCATTTCAGTCTGTCGTTGAGCGAGGCGGATATTTGCCAGCTGGCTTTCGAGTGCGAAAAGATCGCGCATGGCACGCCATCGGGTATCGACAACACCGTCGCCACGTACGGCAAGCCGTTGCTGTACCGCAGTGGCAATCCGGCGGAAGTGGAAACCCTGCATCTGACCGAGTCGTTGCCACTGGTCATCGGCCTGTCCGGTACCGAAAGCCTGACCGCCAAGATGGTGGCGCGCGTTCGCCGCGCGTGGGAAAACAACAAGCCGCTTTACGAGCGCATCTTCGACGAAATCGACACTTTGACCATGCATGCGCTGGATGCGCTCAAGGCACACGATCTGGCCCAACTGGGCGAGTTGATGAATGTCTGCCAGGGCCAGCTCAATGCGCTGCAAGTGTCCAGCTGGGAGCTTGAGGAATTGATGCAGATTGCACGCGACAACGGCGCCACCGGCGCCAAGCTGACCGGTGGCGGCGGTGGCGGTTCGATGATCGCGCTGTGCCCCGATGGCACGCAACAAGTAGTGCAGGCGATGCACAACGCGGGCTACCAGGCGATGGAGGTGCGCTTTGGCTGAGGCATTGACGCAAACCGATCCGGTGGTCTCGTTTGATTCGGAACAATTGATCCTGGTCAATTCGGACGACCACGAAATAGGGTACAAGGACAAAGGTGCCTGTCATGACGGTCACGGCATCCTGCATCGCGCCTTTTCGTTGTTCGTGTTCAATCGAAACGGCGAGTTGCTGTTGCAGCAGCGCGCGAAGGACAAGCGCCTGTGGCCCGGTTACTGGGCCAATACGTGCTGCAGCCACCCGCGCCGCGGCGAAAGCATGGACGATGCCACGGCCAGGCGTCTGGCCGAGGAAATGGGCATGCGCTGCGACCTGCGCTACCTGTACAAGTTCGAATACCAGGCCGATTATGGTGATCTGGGTGCCGAACACGAGTTGTGCCGGGTTTACGTGGGCCAGTCCGACAGCCCCGTATCGGTCAACGTCAACGAGGTCGAAGCCTGGCGCTTCGTCTCGGCGGCAGAGCTGGACGAGGAAATCGAGGCCCATCCGGAGCGTTTCACGCCATGGCTGAAAATGGAATGGCAACGATTGCGCAATGAGTTCAATGCAGTTTTGCCACTGAGTAGTGGCTGAACCCGTTGATACGGTTGTTTTGACTACACCCTGGTATGCGCCTAGGCTGAAAACCGGACGAGAGAAAAAACATTTTCGAATATCGCATTGAAGGAGGTCATCATGAGCATACCCCTCGTGCAAAAGTACCGCGTGGCTCGCTACGTGGTCGGCAAGAAACTCGCGGGTGTCAAACGATACCCGCTGACGTTGATGCTGGAACCGCTGTTCCAATGCAACCTGGCCTGTCCCGGTTGCGGCAAGATCGACTACGAAGATGACATCCTGCGCCGACGCATGAGCGTCGAGGATGCCTTGCATGCGGTCGATGAATGCGGTGCGCCCATGGTGTCGCTGCCCGGTGGCGAGCCCTTGATCCACAAGGAAATCGACCAGATCGTCGAGGGCATCATCGCGCGCAAGAAGTTCGTCTATCTTTGCACCAATGCGATTCTGCTGAAGAAAAAACTCGACCTGTTCAAGCCGTCACCGTATCTCACGTTTTCCGTGCATCTGGACGGCCTGCGTGAGGAGCACGACAAGTCGGTCGATCGCGAAGGTGTTTTCGACACGGTCGTGGAGGCAATTTCCGAAGCGTTGAAACGCGGCTTTCGTGTCACCGTCAATTGCACGCTGTTCACGGGCGAAGATCCGGCCCGGGTGGCGCAGTTCTTCGATTACGTGACCGAGCTGGGCGTGGAGGGCATCACCGTCTCGCCGGGCTACAGCTACCAGCACGCCGCGCGTCAGGATGTGTTCCTGCCACGCAATGCCAGCAAGGATCTGTTCCGCGACATCTTCCGCCATGGCAAGCAGCGCAAGGACAAATGGCGCTTCAACCAGTCCGGCCTGTTCCTGGACTTTCTCGCCGGCAACCAGACCTACCAGTGCACGCCGTGGTCAATGCCTTGCTACAACATGTTCGGCTGGCAAAAGCCGTGCTATCTGCTGGTGGACGAGGGCTACGTGCCCACCTTTGATCAATTGATCAACGACACCGACTGGGATCATTACGGCTTCGGCCACAATCCCAAGTGCGACAACTGCATGGCCCATTGCGGCTACGAAGGCACGGCCGTCGACGACACCTTCAATCATCCGTTGAAGGCCTTGTTCGAGTCCATGCGCGGACCGCGCACCGAAGGCCCGATGGCGCCGGAGCTGCCGGTTCTGTACAGCACTCGTGAGAGTGACCCGGCCGACATGCGGGTGGCGGTCACCGGTCCCGAAGACCACCACTGACACGTAGCTGGCGTCCTGTACCCTGACACCCTCGCGTTTCAAGATCGCGAAGGTGGTGTTGTAGGTCGGGCATCGCCCGACGACCAGCCCGCATGCGCTCGTGACGGTTTGTCGGCGGGCAGTGCCCGCCCTACGATGTCAGGCAAGTAGAGCAGGCACTCGCGGCGGCCGTCCCTGGCCATGCGTCGTCATGGTCTGCCCATCATCACGGCGTGCGATCGCTTCGACCCATCGGCGTGCCTTCGTCTCCTTCGCTTTCGAACGGCTGCGCTTCGATGGCTCCGGCATGCGTGTCGAGCTTGTCTCCCAGCAGGCGCCGGATGACCACGTAGAACACCGGAACGAACAGCACGCCGAGCACCGTGGCGAACAGCATGCCGCCAATCACGCCCGTGCCGATGGCGTGGCGGGCATTGGCGCCGGCACCCGTGGAGATGGCCAGCGGCAACACGCCGAGGATGAACGCCAGTGACGTCATCAGGATGGGACGGAAGCGCAAGCGTGCCGCTTCGACCACCGCTTCGCGCAGCGAGCGCCCGGCAGCTTGTTCGGCCACCGCGTATTCGATGATCAGGATGGCGTTCTTCGCCGCCAGGCCGATGATCGTGATCAATCCGATCTTGAAGTAGATGTCGTTGGGCAGGCCACGCAGCATCGTGAATGCCACCGAGCCCAGGACACCCAACGGCACGATCAACAATACCGAGATCGGGATCGACCAGCTTTCGTACAGCGCGGCCAGACACAGGAAGGCCACGATCAACGACAAGCCGAACAGCAGCGGCGCGGTATTGCCGGACATCACTTCCTGGTAGGACTGTCCGGTCCAGTCGATGGCAAAGCCCTCCGGCAAGTCCTCGTTGACGATCTTCTGCATCGCCGCCATGGCCTGACCGGAACTGTAGCCTTCGGCGGCCGATCCGTTGATCTGGATGGCCGAGTAGCCGTTGTAACGGGTGCGGTCCGGTGGCGCGACTTCCCACTCGGGATGGACCACATTGGAGATCGGGACCATGTTGCTGCCGTCGTGATCCGGATCGGCAATCAGGCTGCTTGGCGTGTAGAAGTGGGTCAGTGCCTCCGGCCCCATGCGATACGGTGCCTGGGCCTGCATGATCACGCGTTTGGTGCGTCCCTCGGCGCTGAAGTCGTTGATGTACACCGGTGCCAGCATCAGGCGCACGGCGTTGTAGACATCGGTGACCGACAAGCCCATGGATTGGGCCTGGGTGCGGTCCACATTGAGTTTGAGCTGCGGCGCATCGGGCAGGGCATTGGGACGCACTTGTGTCAGCACGGGGTTTTTCCGGGCCGCGGCCAGGAGGGTGTGCTCGGCCTTGGTCAGTGCGGCAAAGCCCTTGCCGGAGCGGTCCTCCAGGTACATGGCGAAACCACCGAACTGGCCCAGTCCCTGCACGGTCGGCACGTTGAGCATGAAGACGGTGGCGTCATGGATGCCCATGAACAGCTTGCCGTTGTTGCGTGCAATGTATTGTTGCGCCGTGACCGAGCGTTCGTCCCAGTCTTTCAGTTGCACGAAGGCCATGCCGACGTTTTCACCGGAGCCGACGAAACTGAAACCGCTGACCTGGAAAACGTTGGCCGTAGCCGGGTCCTTGTCGAGGATTTTCCGGATCTTCGCCATCACGTCTTCGGTACGGTGCAGCGTTGCGCCGGGCGGGAGCTGCACGATGATCATCGCGTAGCCCTGGTCTTCCTCGGGCAGGAAACTGGTCGGCATCTTGACGAACAGGAAGCCGCAAAGCACTGCCAGCAACACGAACGCGATCATCCAGCGCGGCGCGTGGCCGGCGGCCTTGTGCACGCGGTGCGCATAGTTGTTCGTGGTCCAGTCGAAGAACTGGTTGAACTTGCGGAACACGATGTTCTTTTTCTTGTCGTGATCGTGTTTGATCAGCTGCACGCACAGGGCCGGCGTGAACGACAAGGCCAGGAACGCCGAGAACACCATCGACAGGGCAATGGTCAGCGCGAACTGCTGGTAGATGGCACCGACGCTGCCGCCTTGCAGCGCACTGGGAATGAACACGGCGGCCAACACCACCGTGATCGCCACGACGGCGCCGGTAATCTGCCCCATCGCCTTGCGCGTGGCCTGCTTGATCGGCAGTTTGTCTTCGCGCATCACGCGCTCGACGTTCTCGATCACCACGATGGCGTCATCGACCAGGATGCCGATCGCCAGCACCATGCCGAACATCGTCAGCTGGTTGATGGTGAATCCCATGGCCGTCATGCCCAGGAACGTGCCCAGCAGGGCGACCGGAATGACCAGGGTCGGGATGATGGTCGCGCGGATGTTCTGCAGGAACAGCAGCATCACCAGGAACACCAGCACGATGGCCTCGGCCAGCGTCATGATCACTTCTTCGATGGCGATGTTGACGAAGGTGGTCGAGTCGTACGGCACCAGCCAGGACAGTCCGGCCGGGAACGAGCTGGACAGCTCGTTCATCTTGTTCTTGACCTCTTCGGCCACGGTCAGGGCATTCGCGCCGCTTTGCAGCTGGATCGCGAAGGCTCCGGTAGGTGCGCCGTTGTAGGTGGAATTGAAGCCGTAATGTTGCGCGCCGAACCCGATCTTGGCCACATCCTTGAGGCGCACGGTGGTGCCGTCGGCATTGGCGCGCAAGATGATGTTGCCGAACTGCTCGGGCGTGTTGAATCGTGACTCGGTGGTCACGTTGGCGGTGAAGCCCTGGCTGTCGGGGGATGGCATGGCGCCGATCGAGCCGGCCGCAAACTGCACGTTCTGCGATTGCACGGCGTTGAGCACCTGGGTCGCGGACAAGCCGTAACCGTGCAGCTTGTCCGGATTGAGCCAGATGCGCATGGCGTAACCGGAGCCGAACTGGTTCACGTTGCCGACGCCGGGCAGGCGCGAGATCTGGTCGATGATGTGTACGGCGACGTAATCGTTGATCGCCTTCTGGTCCATCGTGCCGTCTTCAGAGCGCAATGCCACCAGCATCAGGAAGCCGGCGCTGGCCTTTTGCACGGTCACGCCTTGTTGCGTCACTTCCTTGGGCAGGCGCGGTGCAGCCAGCGAGACCTTGTTTTGTACCTGCACCTGGGCGATGTCGGCGTCGGTCCCGGCGGCGAACGTCAGGTTGATCTGGACGCGTCCGGTCGAGCTCGACGAGGAGCTGAAGTACAGCAGGTTGTCGATGCCGGTCAGTTGCTGCTCGATCACCTGGGTGACCGTTTTCTCGAGCGTTTCGGCACTGGCACCGGGGTAGCTGGCGCTCACATTGACCTGTACCGGCGCGATGCTCGGGTACGACTCCACACCGAGGTTGAGAATGGAGATGACGCCGCCAAGCGATATGAGGATCGCGACGACCCAGGCAAAGACCGGCCTGTCGATGAAAAACTTGGGCATGATCGATCCTCAGGATTTGGTCGACGGCTTGCCGGCGGCTTCGGATGATGCCGCAGCGGCAGGCGGGGTTGACGCGGCCGCAGCCGGGGTGACGACGGTCTTGCCCTGGGCCGTTTTTTGACCCGCGGGTTTGGCATTGCCACTGACGGGTTTGACCACCGCGCCGACATGCGCCTTGGGAATGCCGCCCACGATCACGCGGTCGCCGGCGGCCAGACCCTTGGTGACGACCCAGTTCGGTCCCTGCATGCCATCAAGCGTGACGTTCTTGCGCACGACCTTGTTGTCCTTGCCGACGGTGAGTACATAGGCGCTGGAGGTATCGCGCTGGACCGCATTCTGCGGTATCAGGAACGCCTGATTGAGCGAACCCATGTCCACTTCGAGCGTGGCGTACATGCCGGGCAGCAGCACATGTTCGGGGTTGGGGACCAATGCACGCAGCGTGACACCACCCGTGGCCGGGTCCACCGAAGCGGCGGCGAAGTCCAGCGTGCCGGTATGCGGGTAGGTGGTGCCACCGGGCAGTTTCAGCGTGACGGAAGCTTTGCTGGTGCCTTTCAACGTGGCCTGGCCGCTGACCTGCTTGGCGCGCAATTGCTGCAGCTCGCCGACCGGCATCGAGAACGTGACGTAGATCGGATCGATCTGTCGCACCGTGGTCAGCAAGGTGGCCGTACCCTGGCCAACCAGCGCGCCCTCGGTCACCTGTTGTTTGCCGGCGCGACCGGCGATGGGTGCGCGGACCGTGGCATAACCGAGCTTGATGCGGGCATTGTCGACCTGGGCCTTGGCTGCCGTGACGGCGGCGGCGGCGGTGCGCTTTGCGGCCAGCGCGTTGTCCATCTCCGACTTGGAGATGTAGCCCTTGGGCACCAGTTTGCTCGCGCGTTCGGCGTGCATCTTGGCATTGGCGTAGGTCGCCTGCGCCTGGGCCAACTCGGCCTGGGCTGCATTCAAGGTGGCCTGGAACGGTGCCGGGTCGATCTTGAACAGGACCTGGCCCTCGTCCACATACGTGCCTTCGTTGTAGGTGCGCTTGAGCAGTACGCCACCGACGCGTGCGCGTACATCCGCGGTGCGAAACGCCGACAGACGTCCGGTGGCTTCGCGCACCAGAGGTACCGTCTGCGGTTGCACGCGAGTTACCTGCACACTCGCCGGCGGCATTTGACGTTGCTTGTTCTGGCCGCCGCAGCCGGCCATCAGGGCCACGGCCGTTGCGACGATGAAAACCCGCGATGCGCGGGACGGAATATGACTGCGAGGGGAGGTCATGGCGACTTCCTTGACGTTTTAACGGGAGAGGGGGAATCGGGGCGGTAGGCACGCAGGAACACGTTTACGGCATCGGCAGCCCATTTGTCCTGTGCCTTTTGTCCTCGCTGGCGCAGTCCGAGCAGGCTGCGTTCGGGATTCATGCCGTTGAGCATGGACAAAAACAGTTCCGCGGCCTGATCGGGGTTCGTCTGCAACAACTCGCCACGACGCATGGCATGTTCGATGCGCGCGGACAGGCGTTGCAGCACGGCACCGGAGCCGCATTGGTAGAGCTGTCGCGCCGCGCGCGGAAAACGCGGTGCTTCGGCCACCAGGATGCGGCTCAATGCTTTCGTCGACGGGTCGCGTGCGCGCTGGCAGTAGACCTCCGCCAATGCACGCAGGCAGCCTTCGATGTCGTCCTGGCTGCCGTGCAGCGAATCATGCATGGGCTTGACCAATGCCTCGATGGCCGCGGCAAACAGCGCGTCCTTGCTGTGGAAGTGGGTGTACACGGTTTGCTTGGACACACCGGCACGCTGCGCCACCGCGTCCATGCTGACGCGGTAACCATTTTCCAGGAACAACCGGCTGGCGGCATCCAGGATACGCGAAGTGGACGATGCGGAAACAGGCAAGATGAGGTAGGGACAGGTGGACTGTACCGTCCAGTTTAGAATTGGTTTGTGCCATCGTCAATGCTTGTCATTGTCGCGTTCTTGTGAGCAATTTCGTGCACTTTGCGTGAGGACGGGTTTTATCCCGGATGTCATTCGATTCGGTTCGATGACGGATGGTTGAATGAAAGCCGCCGCGTGACCGCGAAAAACCCGCATATACTGGTTTCGCATGTCGCGCGGGGCTATGCTTGCCATTCCATTTTTCCCCACCCCAAGAAGTATTGATCATGGCTCTTGAACGCGCGTTTGACGAAGGTCGGTTCGCGGCCGGCGTGAGTGAAGCATTGGAAGCATCGAGCAAGCAGGGCAAGCTGTCCCCAGAGCGCCTCCCGGAGGCGCAAAATTTTGTCTCCGGCTTTTTTGCGCGAACTACCCCGGGTGATGTCCGATTGCATGAACAAGCGGACTGGGCGGCGTTGCTGGCGGACCTGTTCGATTTCATCGGCCAGCGCGACGCGGGCACCGCCAATGTGCGGGTCTTCAACCCGACCCGGGCCGACAACGGCTGGGATGCGATGGTGACCGTGGTCGAAGTCAATACCGACGACAGCCCGTTCCTGGTCGACTCGGTGAGCATGGCGGTTGCCGCACGCAAGCTCAATGCACACATGATCATCCATCCGGTGTTGCCGGTTGCGCGTGACGACAAGGGCCAGCTGACCGGTGTTGCCGCTGCCGATGGCACGGTCGAATCGGTCATGCATCTGGAAATCGACCGCATGAGCGATGCCGCCGCGCGTGAAGCGCTGCAAAGCGAGTTGCAGTCGATCCTGGCCGACGTCCGTGCCGCCGTGCGCGACTGGCAGGCCATGCGCACCAAAATGCAGGAAATCGCCGACGGTTTGCCGCAACGCGGTTTGCCGGTCGATGCCGAGGACGTCGCCGAAGCGCAGGATTTCCTGCGTTGGGTGGCGGACGACCATTTCAGTTTCCTCGGCTACCGCGAGTACGAGGTCGTGGACAACGACGGGGACGAGGTGTTGCGCGCGGTCGCCGGTTCCGGGCTGGGCATCCTGCAAGCCAAGGAACGCTCCACGGCGCCACGCTCGTTGAGTTCGCTGGGCGCGACCCAGCTGGCCGAGTCGGGTACGGTCGATGCGGTCATCCTGACCAAGACCAATTCGCGCGCGGAGATCCACCGTCCGGGCTACATGGATTACATCGGCGTGCTCGGTTTCAACGCCGACGGCAAGGCGGTCAGCGAACAGCGCTTTCTGGGTCTGTTCACGTCCGGCGCGTACATGCGCCGGCCCAAGGACGTGCCGTTGCTCAAGCGCAAGTACCAGGCGGTCATGGAGCGTTCCGGCCTGCGCGGCGACTCGTACTCCGGCAAGGCGTTGCGGCATATCCTTGAAACGCTGCCGCGCGACGAGCTGTTCCAGAGCAACGAGAACGAGTTGTTCGAGCTGGCCAGCGGCATCCTGGAGCTCAAGGAACGTCCGCGGCCACGCTTGTTCGTGCGTCGCGACAAGTACGATCGCTTCTTCTCCTGCCTGGCGTTCGTGCCGCGCGACCGTTTCAATACCGGGGTGCGCGAGCGCATCGAAGCGATGTTGCGCGATGCCTTGCACGGCGAGCACATGGATTCGTCGGTGTTGATGGGCGAGTCGGTATTGGCGCGTCTGCATGTCACCGTCCGACCCAAGCCGGGAGATCATCCCGAGTACGACCTCGAGAAACTCCAGACCGCGCTGGTGCACGTTGCACGTGACTGGCGTGACGACTTGCGCGAACGTCTGGTCGGTGACCTTGGCGAAGCCGAAGGCGCCACGCTGGCGCACCGCTTTGGCAGCGCCTTGCCGGCCGGTTACATCGAGGAAGTCACGCCCGAGGTCGCGGCCGATGACGTCAAGACCCTGGCGGCGCTGGAGTCCGACGACGCCGCGCGCATGTCGCTGTATCGGCCGGCGCGTCATCCCGACACGTTGCGTTTCAAGGTGTACCGCCATGGCGGCGACATCGCCTTGTCCGACGTCCTGCCGCAGCTGGAAAACCTCGGCATGCGCGTGCTCACCGAGCGCGTCTACGAAATGGACGTCGATGGCGAGCACTTGTCGATCCAGGATCTGGAAGTGCAGCCGACCGGGCAGCTGGCGTTCGAAGTCGATGATGTCAGCGACCACTTCGAGCGTGCATTCGAAAACGTATGGCGCGGCAACGCCGAGAGCGACAATTTCAACCGCCTGGTCCTGGGTGCCTTGCTTGATTGGCGCCTGGTGGCGGTGTTGCGAGGCTATTGCAAATACCTGCAGCAGGTCGGCATCGCGTTTTCGCAAAGCTACATGGAAGAGACGCTCAACCGCTACCCGGCCATCGCCAACCTGCTGGCCGAGTTGTTCAATGCCAAGTTCGATCCCGAACGCGAGCATCTGTCCGACGATGCACGGCTTGACGCCGGTGCGCAGCTGCGTCGCGAGCTCGATGTGCTGGTTTCCAGCGAAACCATGGAGGCGCATCCGGATTTCATCGACAATGCCGTGGCTGCGCTGGCCAAGCCGCGCGCGCAGCAGATGGAGCTGTTCCGCGGGGCCATCGAGACCCTGATCGACGGCGTTGCCAGCCTCGATGACGAGCGCATCATCCGCAGCTACATGGACATCATCCGCGCGACCACGCGCACCAGCCATTTCCAGCGGGTCGACGGTGCGCCGCGTCACTTCACCAGCTTCAAGTTCGATTCGCAGCTGGTGCCGGATGCGCCCAAGCCGGTTCCGTTCCGCGAGATCTGGGTGTACGCGCCGCGTGTGGAAGGCGTGCATCTGCGCTTCGGCATGGTCGCCCGTGGCGGCCTGCGCTGGTCCGACCGCCGCGAGGATTTCCGCACCGAGGTGCTGGGCCTGGTCAAGGCGCAGATGGTCAAGAACACCGTGATCGTGCCGGTCGGCTCCAAGGGCGGTTTCTTTCCCAAGCAGTTGCCCAATCCGGCGGACGATCGCGACGCCTGGCTGGAAGAGGGCAAGGCCTGCTATCGCATGTTCATCAACGGCATGCTCGATATCACCGACAACCTCGAGGACGGCAAACTGGTGCCGCCCGAGAACGTGGTGCGCCACGACGACGACGATCCGTATCTGGTGGTCGCCGCCGACAAGGGCACGGCCAAGTTCTCGGATATCGCCAACGCCTTGTCCACCGAGCACGGCTACTGGCTCGATGACGCGTTTGCCTCCGGCGGCTCGCACGGCTACGACCACAAGGGCATGGGCATCACCGCCAAGGGTGCGTGGGAATCGGTCAAGCGCCACTTCCGTTCGCTCGGACATGACAGCCAGAGCGAGGATTTCACCGCGGTGGGCATCGGCGACATGTCTGGCGACGTGTTCGGCAACGGCATGTTGCTGTCCGAACATATCCGCCTGGTCGCGGCGTTCGATCACCGCGACATCTTTGTCGATCCGAACCCGGATTCGGCCGTTGGCTTCAAGGAGCGCAAGCGTCTGTTCGACTTGCCGCGTTCGAGCTGGAAGGATTACGACACGTCGTTGATCTCCGAAGGCGGTGGCGTCTGGTCGCGTTCGGCCAAGTCGATTCCGGTGTCCGCGCAGATGCGCGAGGCGCTCGGACTCAAGGGCGATGTCGAGCAGATCACGCCGATGGAACTGATGAGTGCCGTTCTCAAGGCGCCGGTCGACCTGCTGTGGAACGGCGGCATCGGCACCTACGTGAAGGCGGCCGACGAGTCGCACGCCGACGCCGGCGACAAGGCGAACGACACGATCCGCGTCGACGGCCGCTCGCTGCGGGTCCGCTGCATCGGCGAGGGCGGCAACCTCGGCTTCACCCAGCGCGGCCGCATCGAGTACGCCGTGCGCGGCGGCCGGATCAACACCGACTTCATCGACAACTCCGCCGGCGTCGACACCTCCGACCACGAGGTGAACATCAAGATCCTGCTCGACCGGGTGGTCGCCGACGGCGACCTCACCGCCAAGCAGCGCCACGAGCTGCTCGCGGCGATGACCGACGAGGTCGCGTCCCTGGTGCTGGCCGACAACTACGAACAGAACCTCGCCCTCGCCAACGCGGCGGCGCACGGTCCCGGCCTGCTGCACGTCCAGGAGGACTGGATGAAGGCGTTGGAGCGACGCGGCGTGCTGAACCGCGAGCTCGAGGCGCTGCCGACCTCGCGACAGGTGCGGCGCCGGCTCGACCGGGGCGAGGGGCTCACCGTCCCCGAGCTCTCGGTGTTGCTCGCCTGGACGAAGATCGTGCTGGCCGACGAGCTGCTCGCCTCGGACCTCCCCGAGGATCCGTTCCTGCGGACCGACCTGTTCGCCTACTTCCCCACGCAGATGCGTCAGGAGTACCGCGCCCACATGGAGTCTCACCCGCTCCGCCGCGAGATCATCGTGACCCAGGTGGTCAACGACCTCGTCAACGGCGCGGGCATGACGTATTGGCCGCGACTGGCCGGGGAGACCGGCGCAGATGCTGCCGAGCTCACCCGTGCCAACTTCGTCGCCCGGGAGATCTTCGGCTCGCTCGCGCTGCGCGAGGAGCTGGCGTCGTGGGA
>DASSKC010000063.1:0-3160 GCA_035690885.1 Oleiagrimonas sp.
AAAGTGTGCTACCAAGCGAAAAACAAGCTATTCTGTCTGCGTTGGACAGCGCTCACGATCTGATTCATGAAACTTTCTTGGATATGACAAAGTCCATCCAAGACGAGCTGCAATCGGTTCCGGAAGGGGGGGACGCCTGATGGCATTGATGATGCCTGTCAACTACAACAATGGCGCATCGATTACATACGCACAGCCTGCGCCAAAGGCACGCTCGGAATGGAGCGGCGATGTTTTTAATCCTACGCACCTTTTTGAGGCAAACTTGCGTCAGCGTTTGGCCGAATTGAAATCATTGCCGCCAGGCTGGGATGGCGAAGACGCTGAGCCGATCAGCATCCGGACTTCGAAGATGGCACAGGATGTCGGCCTGCGACTGTTGGGGCGGACGCTACCGCCGGAAATCACTCCCAACCCAGGCGACACACTCACTTTCGAATGGGAGTCCGATGCAGGCTCTGCGTTGCTCGAAATCGGCCATACCACATACAGTTTTCTTATGAAGACCAAGTCGGGCGAGCGTACGACCGACATGGGATCGTTGGGAAACATCACCGACATCGACAACCTTGGCTCGCTCATCCAGCGCAGATTGTTTTGAACGAGGCTGAACCATGGACAGGGGCTTGCCTCTGGAAATAGCGCCAGACGAGATCATCGTCAGGGCTGTCAAGACGCCGCATCACCTTGACAAAAAGAAGAAGCGGCTCAAAGCAGCCGCATTCCGGCCGCGACCCGAACGAGATGACGTGAGTGTGATGCGCAAGCGTCATCTGGGCAACGACGGCTGCAAGAATAAAGCCGTGGAGATCGCCACGGCCTTTTACATCGGTCTAGCTGCGTTGCGTGCGGAAGAAATCGTTGAATCGAACGCCAGCGTGGTGGATTCACGCGAAGGCCAATTCGTTGGCCACGCGCATATCGAGCAAGGCATGCCGGCCCCTGCCCGCGGCCAGACCGCCGACCCGGATTTGATGGAGCGTTGGAAAGCATTGGCGGATACGGCGCGCTATTACCCGGATGGAGAGCCCCAAACTCCAGGCTGGCATGGGCCGGATATTGTCTAGCGTTTCATCGCGCAGATGCGGTGCATACCAGCGCTACCAGCACGTCACGGGAAAAGCAGCCTCGCCATCGTTCGAAGTTCCACTTCGGGTCGAAAGCGCCACTCAGTCCGCCGCCTGACACCGGGGACACAGGAACAGTGGCCGTGAGTCGGAGGCGATCTTCACGATCGGCGTGCCGCAGCGCTCGTGACCTGCCCCCATTTGCCGTACCACGGATAAGTAGGCAGTCCGTGGGTTGAAGGTTACTGCAGGGGTGCTTCGTTGTTGCTCTGGGTTTTGGCTTTGACCTCCTGTTGGTGTCGGTAGTTGGCGGCAAACTGCGCAGGCGGGATCCGGCCGCAACTGCTGTGCGGTCGCACTTCGTTGTAGTCACGCCGCCAGTCGGCAATGACCTCACGGGCTTGCGGCAGCGTCGTGAACCAGTGATCGTTCAAGCACTCGTCACGGAACTTGCCATTGAAGCTTTCGATGTAGCCGTTCTGGGTCGGCTTGCCGGGCTGGATCAGCAAGTGCCGGACGTGGTGCCGTTCGGCCCAGGCGAACAACGCCTTGGATGTGAACTCGGGGCCATTGTCGGTACGAATCGATTGCGGGTAGCCGCGGAAGCACGCCGCCTGGTCGAGTACACGCGCAACGTAGGCGCCGCTGATGCCGTGATCAACCACGATGTCGACGGCCTCGTGGGTGAAGTCATCGGCGATCGTCAAGCAGCGCAGCTTGCGGCCGCTGGCCAGCGCATCGGATACGAAGTCCATGCTCCACACCTCGTTCGGCGCCAGCGCTGGCTGCAGCGGCTGGCGCAGTGACGCCGGGAACTTGGCCTTCTTGCGCCGGCGCACGGCAAGGTCGGCCTCGCGGTACAGTCGATAGACGCGTTTGTGATTCACGTTGGGGAACGCCGGCCGGAGCAGGTCGTGCAAGCGGCGATAGCCAAAGCGCCGCCGCGCCTGCGCCAGTTCAATCAGCTTGGCCGACAACGCGACCGTGTCCGCCGACGCCACCGGCGGACACCGGAACGCATCGCGTGAGAGCCCCGCCAGCCGGCAGGCCCGGCGCTCGCTGATCACTTCCAGCATGCGCCCGACCGCCGCGCGCTTCACCAGCGGGGCTAGCTTTTTACCCCGAACCCGATCTTCAGCGCCTCGATGTCCAGGTGCGCCTCGGCCAGCAGCTTCTTGAGCCGGCCGTTCTCCAACTCCAGCGCCTTCAGGCGACGGGCATCCGGCACATCCATGCCGCCGTACTTCGCCCGCCACTTGTAGAAGGTCGCATCGCTGAAGCCGTTCTGGCGGCACAGCTCGGTGACCGCCAATCCGGCCTCCGCTTGCTTGATGAAGCCGATGATCTGCTCGGTGCTGAATCGACTCTTGCGCATGTCCGTCCTCGCTTGGTGAACGGACTGTACCTACTAACAACTGGTACGGCATTAGGGGAGCAGGTCAGATCGTCACCAACTCCATAGAGTCGTACCGCGCCGGTCGTCGATTGGCCAGAAGCGGACACTGGCATGACAAGGCTTATTTGCCGATCACGCGAGGAAGGTCGACTGTGTAGGGAACATAGGCGGTTGCCTCGATGGCCAAGGCCTCGAACCGCTTATAGAGCCCGACAATTTCGACGAATGGATCTGGTCCCTGGGCAGTATCGTTCATTGGCACAAGGCGAATGGTGGAGATCGGCCCTGCGCGAGTGATCGTTTCTGCGACACTGAGGCCGCCTGCCGATGGATTTGCGCGCATTGGCTGACGGTGCATGACGGTATTCCGGAGCTCACCGAGGACGCGTAACCAGCCTGGTGCATCCTTCGTACCCATGTTTGCGAACAGCAGCGCCACCAGTGGATTGTCGTGCGCGGCGGCATTGGCGGACTTTGCGAGCCATTCATCCAGTCGGCCCATTCCATCGACCTTCTCGTGCGCGCAGCACCCGACAGCCGCGATATGCGCCAAGTAATCACGCGCCGAATAAAGCTCGCCAGCAAGTGAGTGAAAGGCGAGGTGGAGATCCGCCATGGCCGTGTTCGAAAAGCGCACTCCTGGCTTCTTTCCCTCGATCAGCGCCCAGCGCAACTGCTCGTGGTGGGCGTCGGCCAA
>DASSKC010000064.1:0-31936 GCA_035690885.1 Oleiagrimonas sp.
ATCGCCACCGGGGCGAAGAAGCGCCGGGCATGGAACTGCAATGCCTTCCAGCGACCGTCGTAGTCGATGCTCGACCACGACGCACCCGGCCAGACATCGTTGAGCTGCCAATACAGCGTGCCCATGGTGTAGGGCCGCGACGCGCGATGATGCAGCGCCGCCAACTCCACGCCCTCGGCCTGCATCACCTGGCTCAGGTAGACAAAGTCGGCAAAAGACGCCGGCGCGCCGTACTCGGCCTTGATGTAATAAAGGATGCGCTTGTTGCCGTCGCCAGCCAGATAGTTCTGGTGGGCGCGGATGACCTTGCTGTCAATCGCCCATTGCGACGGGTCGGCAAAATCATCGACCGTGTCCAGCGACGGCCAGGATTGCAGGCCGAACTCGGACATGAAGCGCGGCGTCACATCCAGATAGGTCTGGATCGGCTTGCTGTGTGCCCACACACCCCAGTAATGGATGTCGCCGCTGTCGCGCGCATCGGGATTGCCTTGCAGATGGCCGTTGCTGGGCGAGCTGGACCAATACGGCACGCCCAGGCCCAACTTGTCCACGACCTGGCGCAAATCGTGGCCGAACAATTGCTTGTAGCCCGCCCAGACCTTGGCGGCGAACTTGGGCGCGGCTTTTTTCAGTTTGGCGCCCTGCCCCCAGTTTTTCCACGCCGACTCTTCCTCGTTGTTGCCGCACCACATCACCAAGGACGGATGGTCACGCAGGCGCAGGATGTTGTCGCGGGCCTCGGCCACTACGTTGGCGCGAAAATCCGCATCGAATGCCGGCTGCATGCCACCGCCGAACATGAAATCCTGCCAGATCATCAGGCCCAGTTTGTCGGCCAGCTCGTAGAAGTCATCACTGGGGTAGTAGCCGCCACCCCAGACGCGCAGCATGTTCATGTTGGACTCAGCCGCCGACGTCAATGCATGCTTGAGCCGCTTGCGGGTGACGCGCGCCGGGAACATGTCGAACGGAATGACGTTGGCGCCCTTGGCGAAAATCGGCACGCCGTTGATGACGAACGCGAGCCCCAAGCCGCCCTTCTCGCTGCGGCGTCGGCGCAGCTTCACCGTGCGCAGACCGATGGTGTCCTGGTCGGCAATGACATGGCCATTGGCGCCTTCCAGCGTGACCTTCACCGTGTACAGGTTCTGCTTGCCATAGCCGTTGGGCCACCAGCGTTTGGGGTCGGTCAGCGAGACCGGCAACTGGATGTGGTTGGTCCCCGGTTCCAACGTCACGGTTTGCTCGCGATGCACCACGCGTCGGCCGTCCGGGCCGCGCAGGCTCACATTGACTTGCGCCTCGGTAGGCTTGTCGCCCTGTTCGACGGTCATCAGCACGGTCAAATCGGCATGCTCGGCATCAAGCTGATCGGTGCGCACGGCCAGGTCGGCGATGCGGTGCGCGTTCCAGGTTTCCAGTTTGACGTCACGCCAGATGCCGGCGGTGACGTAGCGCGGCCCCCAGTCCCAGCCGTAGTGATAAGCCGGCTTGCGCGTGTAGTTGCCGATCATCACGCCGTCGGGGATGTCGTTGAACGGCGAGGGGTAATTGCCGGCGATCTCGTGCTCCATGCCGGTCACGCGCGGCAGCAGCTTGTCGATGGGCGAGTGGAACACCACGCGCAACACGTTGTCCGTCGCCTTGAGCAAGCCTTCCACGTCCACGCGCCAGGTGCGGTGGGCATTGTCGGCGGTGAGGATCGGATGACCGTTGAGCGTGACATCGGCAAAGGTATCCAGCCCCTCGAACACCAGCTCGCTGTGCGGCTGCGCCAAGGTCGCGGCATCGACGTCGAAGTGCGTTTGATATTCCCAGTCGGCGCGGCCGATCCATTGCAATTGCGCTTCGTGGGCGCCCTTGTACGGTGCAACGATCAGATCATTGGCCAGAAGATCGGTATGCACGCTGCCGGGCACCGTGGCCGGATGCCAGCTGGTCGTGTCCGGATGCTGCACGGCCTTGGAATCGCCCGGTAGCAAGCGGAACTGCCAGTGACCATCCAGGGTCGTGGAAGCGGCCTGCGCCGGCATTGCCAACAGCCACATCAAGCAGGCACACAAGCCGATCGCGAGTGCGTGGAATGCGTTCAAACGACGGGACGCAATCGACGTCATGGTGTTCTCCTGCGGCTCAGGCAGCGGTGTTTTTGCGGACCACATTCAACACCTCATGGCAGGCGCCCATGGGGTGGTAGCCGGTCTTGCCGGCGGGGCTTTTCTCGTCGCTGTATTTGCGGTTGTCCGCACTCAGGATGCGGTACCAGCCGCCATAACGGTGGTCGACCAGATGCTCCCAGGCGTAAGTCCACAAGCGCTGGTACCACGTCCAGAAGCGCTCCTCGCCGGTGTGCTCGGCAAGCAGCGCGGCACAGGCCAGCGACTCGGCCTGGACCCAGAAATACTTGTCACCGTCGCAAATGCTGCCGTCCGGCGCGAAGCCGTAGTGCATGCCGCCGTGTTCGGCGTCCCAGCTTTTGTCCATGGCGGTGTCGAACAGCTTGATCGCGGTCGGCGCCAGCCAGTCCATGGGCCGATGGCGCTGGATGATCATCAGCAGCTTGGCCCATTCGGTCTGGTGGCCGGGCTGGAAGCCCCAGGGTTTGAACAGGTGCTTGGGGTTGTCGCGGTTGTAGTCCCAGTCGATGTTCCAGTCGCGGTCGTAATGTTCCCAGATCAGGCCGTCGGCCTTGGCCGCCTGGCGCCGGGTCATGTGCTCGGCAAGCAGCACGGCGCGGTCGAGATAACGCTCCTCGCCGCTGGCTTCGAACGCGGCCAGCATGGCCTCGCACATGTGCATGTTGGCGTTCTGGCCGCGGTAGTCACTGAAGCGCCAGTCGGCGTCGGCCTCGTCACGATACAGGCCGGCTTCGGCTTCCCAGAAATGGGTTTCCAGCAACTGCCAGGTTTCGTCCATCCAGCCGCGCGCCTCATCGATGCCGACGCGCAATGCGCAGCTGTAGGCTAACAACACGAAGGCGATGCCGTAGCAATGGTTGGTGGTGTCCTCGACCTGGCCATCGCGCAGTGTCCACACGTAACCGCCGGTGTCCGGGTTGCGATGCACCTCGCGCAGGTAACGCACGCCATGATGCACGGCATCGAGGTATTCGTCATTGCCGAATTCGCGCCAGGCCATGGCGTAATTGAAGACAAAGCGCGCACTGCTGACCAGATGCCGATGGCCGGCATCGTAGATGCTGCCGTCATCGCGGAAATACTGGAAAAACCCGCCCTTCGGGTCGATGTCATCCGGATGATAGAACGCCATGATGCTGGCGATGTGGTCGCGCAGAAAATCAGCGGAACGGAAATCGGTCACGGACGGGGTCATGCGGAAACCTCCGGGGTATGGGGATGTTGTTGCAGTAGTCGATGCACGTCGTCGCGTGCGGGCATGGCGGCAAACGCACCCTTGCGGGTGACCGCCAATGCGCCCACGGCGGCGCCGAACCGCAATACCTGCTCGAGCGCCTGCGGCTTATCGCAGAACGCGGCAAACTCGCTGCCATCGGCACCATGGGCAATCAGCGCCGACAACAAGCCACCCATGAACGCGTCGCCGGCACCGGTCGTATCCACGGCCTTGACCTGGAAGCCCTGCACCTGGCCATGCGCTTTCGCCGTATGCCACTGCAACGGGTGATGACCATCGGTGACGACGACGCAGCGCGTATTGGCATCCAGCAGGCGCCGGATGACCTGCGTCTCGCCATCGGCGCCCAGTGGACGGGCCAGAAACTCCAGCTCCTCACGCGAAAGCTTGACCAGCTCGGCAAGCGCAAGCGCCTGCCACAGGCGCGGCACGGGATCGGCACCATCGGCCCACAACACCTCGCGCAGATTCATGTCCATGCTGACCAGAGCACCGGCGGCACGCGCGCGACGCATGCCTTCACATGTGGTCGCGGCGATGTCCGGCTCGGTCAGGCTGTTGGAGCACACGTGAAACGCCCCCAGCCCCTCGAACGTGTCGTCACGAAAGTCCTCGGCACGGAACAATAGGTCCGCCGCCGGCGGCCGATAGAAACTGAAACTGCGCTCGCCATGCGCGTCCAGCGCCACGAACGCCAGCGCGGTCTTGGCTTCGCGGGTGCGAGCGACGCCCGTGATTCCCACGCCGGCCTTTTCCAGGCTGTCGGCCAGAAAGTCTCCGAACATGTCGTGTCCCAACATGCCCACGAAATGTGCATCCGCGCCCAATCGCGCGGCCGCCACGGCGACGTTGGCCGGAGCCCCGCCGGCGTGTTGCAAGAAAGCGCGCGGCGCCTCCGGCGTGGAAGGCGCCTGAGCGAATAGATCGATCAAAATTTCGCCGAAACAGACAAGCTTGCCCATCGTTGTGTCAGTCTCCCTGTGCGGTGCCGGCGGGCAAACGCGATCCCGCCAATCCGTAGAAAATGATGTAGCCGTAGCAAAGCAACGGCAGGATGAAGGCGTAATGCACGCCAAAGCGGTCGGCCAGCATACCCTGCAAAAGCGGGATGATCGCGCCGCCGACAATGGCCATGATCATCAAGCTGGAAGCCTTGTTCGACAACGGTCCCAGGCTGCGGATGCCGAGCGCGAAGATGGTCGGAAACATGATCGAGTTGAACAGGCCGGTAGCCACGATCGCGTACATCGCCAGATGGCCCGACGCGGCCATGGTGGTGATCAGCAACACGATGTTCGCGCCGGCAAACAGGGCCAGCAGATGCCGCGGCGAATAACGCGCCAGCAACCACGAACCGGCAAAACGCCCGACCATCGCCAAGGTCCAGTAGGCCGACACGTAGTGGGTGGCCTGGGCCTGCGAAATGCCGCCGATTTGAGGCAACGACAAATAGTTGACCAGGAAGCTGCCGATACCGACTTCCGAGCCCACGTAGCAAAAAATGCCCAGCGCGCCGAACAACACATGCTTGTGCCTGAGCGCGTCGGCAAAGCTGTGCTCACCGTGCCCGGCCGCACCACCGGGTTTGAACCCCGGCATGCGAAACACGAACACGAACACCGCCAGCAGGAACAGCGCCACGGCAATGCCCACGTATGGCCCCTGCACGGCGTGCGCCTGCGCGGACCGGTAGGCCACCTGATCGGCCATCGACATGGCGTCGACCTGGCTGTTGTCCTTGACCGTCGCGCCGAGAATCAGCAAGCCGCCGAAGATGGGCGCAATCGCCGTACCCAGCGAGTTGAGCGCCTGCGCCAGGGTCAGACGGCTGGAACTGGTGCGCTCGGGCCCCAGCAGGGCCACGTACGGATTGGCCGCCACCTGCAGCACGGTGATGCCGGTGGCGAGCACGAACAATGCACCCAGGAACGCCATGTATTGATGCGATTCGGCTGCGGGCCAGAAGCCCAGCGAACCCAGCCCGGCGATGACCAGACCGGCGACCATGCCTTTCTTGTAACCCAGCCAGTCGACCAGCTTCCCGGCCGGCAGCGACATCAGGAAATAGGCGCCGAAAAACGTGAACTGCACCAGCATGACGCGGGTGTAGTTGAGCTCGAACACCGACTTCAAATGCGGAATGAGGATGTCGTTGAGGCAGGTCAGAAAGCCCCACATGAAAAACACCACCGCCGCCACCGCCAATGCCGACCGGTAGTGGGTCATGGGTGCGGCCGATGTCGTCGGGGTCTGGAGCGTTTGGCTGCTCGACATGATGGGTGCCTCGGCGTGGGCGAAACCGACCGGTTCCGCGAATCAGTTTGGGGGTTGGTAAGTCGTACTGCTTTCGCGAATGCAAAGTTCCACCGCGGTGACGGTACGCGATGGCGCAGCCTCCGGGTTGTGCATCTGCTCCAGCAACAAGCCGGCCGCCTGGCGTCCGCGCTCGAATGGATTGGCCGCCAGCGTGGTCAGCGGCGGTACCGCCAGCCGGGATTCGGAAATGTCATCGAAGCCGGTCACGGCGAAATCCTTGCCCGGCTGGATACCGCGCGATGACAGCCCCAGCATCAATCCCAGGGCGACAGTGTCGTTGTAGCAAACGGCCGCCGTGGGGTGCTCCGCCTTTTCGAACAGAGCACTGGTACCAGCCGCGGCGTCCAGCCGGTCCGGTGCCGTCTCGATCATCCACTGCGGCTGGATGGTCATGCCAGCCTCTTCCAGCGCCTGCTGATAACCAACGCGTCGCTGCCGGCACGAGCTGGAACTGCCATGGCCGCCGAAAAAGCCGATGCGCGTGTGGCCGCGTTCGATCAGGTGCTGCGTGGCCAGATAGGCGCCACGCTGGTTGTCCATGCCGAGGAAATGCCAGCCCTCGGACCCGGGCAACTCGCGGTTGAACACCAGCACGTTGGCCCGGCTGCCCAGCACCTGGCGCAGCTTGTCGCCGTCACTGCCTTCGGCTGGCGACAGGATGAATCCGGCCGGGGTGTGCTCGATCAACGAACTCAGCACCGCGCGCTGGCGCTTGACCGATTCGCCAGTGCTGCCAAGAAAGGTGACGTAGCCTTTTTCCGCCAGGGCGGCGTCCACGCCGGAGGCGAACTCGGCAAAAAACGGGTTGGACAAATCGTTGATGACCAAGGCTACGGCACTGGAGGTGCGTCGACGCAGATTGGCCGCCGAGCGGTTGTAGACATAGTTTTGCCGCTTCAACTCGGCTTCGACCTTTTCCCGCGTCTTGGCGTTGACCAGCGGACTTTGGCGCAGCACCAGCGATACCGTGGCCCGCGACACACCGACCGCCTGGGCGATGTCGATCACGGTGACTGCACGCTTGGCGCTTTTGCCACGCGTCCTGGCTTGGGTTGTCGGTTTGTCCGTCATCTCGGCATTCATCCTCGGTGGGCGTCTTGTTACATGTGACAAACGCCCATCATGCCACCTGATTCATCCCCGGGCGTCCGCGGCCACGCAACGCGAGGTCGGTGCATCGGCCGGGTCGGTGCCCCAGCCCTGCGTGGGCGCCTCGCTGCCCAGCTGATAGTCCAGCTCGCCGCCGTGGCGCAGCTGATCCCAATCAAGCCACACCTTGCCGTGCTCGTGACCGTTGAAGCTCACGTCCTGGATGAATTGCACGCTGTGGCCATCGGCGCCGTCGGCATGGATTTCCAGCGTGTTGCCATGCCCCAGCGACATCGTGATGTGCGGATAACGCGGGGTATGCAACAACAGGCGACCGCTGCCCGGCATCACCGGGTACAGACCCACGGCGCTGAACAGATACCAGGCCGACATCGTGCCCAGATCGTCATTGCCGGTCACGCCATCGGGTGCGTTGGTGAACAACTGCTGCGCCGCGCGCACCACGATGTCCGTCTTCCACGGTTGACCGGTCAACGTGTAGATCCAGGCCGAGTGCAGGTCCGGCTCGTTGTTGGGGTTGTAGCGATACTGGTCGTAGTAGCTGTACGGACCGACCACCCATTGCTCGCGTGCGGCGTGCATCGGGTCGGCGCGCAGCGCATCCATGGCAAAGAAGGTGTCCAGCCGGCGATGCAGGTTGTCGCGCCCGTGCATGGCCTTGACCAGACCCGGGATGTCCTGCTGCACCAGCCACTGGTATTGCCAGGCCGTGCCTTCATGGAAACCACGCTGCGAACGCGGGCTGTACGGGCCGCGCGGCGGTTGGTAGAACGCACCACCACGCACGCGCGGACGCGGAAAGCCCTTGAATCCGGTCTTCTCGTCGACCACGGATGCATCCCAGACGTTATGCCAGTTGCCTCCGTTGGCGCGCAGGATGGCGGCATCCTGGTCATGCCCCAGGGCCGCGGCCATGTACGACAGCGAGCAATCGGCCAGCGCGTACTCCAGCGTGGCCGACCCGCCGTGGCGCGGATCCACGTCCATGCCCTTGGACGGGAACGCCAGGTCGTAGACCACGTAGCCATGGGCCTGGTAGCTGGCATTGCCGGACCGGCCATCATGGCGCGAGCCCTCCGGCGGCATCTTGAAGGCATTCTTGCGCAACGCGGCCCAGGCTTCGTCTTCGCGGCCTTCCAGCGCGCCAAAGCGCCACAGGTCGACCAGGAACGGCGTCACCGGATCGCCGGTCATCACGTTGGTGTCGAAGCTGGCAAAGCCCCAGCGCGGCAGCCAGCCGCTCTGCTCGTTGATGGCCAGGATAGTGTGGGCGATGTCACGCGCCACCGCCGGCTGAGTCATGGCCAGCCACTGGTTTTGCGTGCGGTAGGTATCCCACAGCGAGAAATACTCGTAATAGGTCCAGCCTTCGGCATCATGGATCTGGTTGTCGTAACCGCGATAGCGACCGTCGGCATCGTTGCCGGTCATCGGCTGCAAGTAGGCGTGGTAGAGCGCGCTGTAGAACACGGCGCGGTCGTCGGCGCTGGCGCCGTCGATTTTCACCGTGGACAGCTTCTTGTTCCAGGCCTGCCGGGACAGCTTGCGCATCTTCGCGAAGCCCAGCAGCTTGCCGTCGTGCATGCCGTCGGCCTCCAGATTGATACGCGCGCCCTTGGGGCCAACATGCGAAATGGCGCTGATGGCGGTGACCGAATGGTCGTCGGAAAGATCGAAGGTGACCCAGGCGCCGTTGGGCTTGCTCACGCCCTCCATGGAGTTGCGCGCACCCGACACACCACCCTGGTGATCCCAGATGCCGAACGACTGGAACGGACGGCTGAAGGTGATGCGAAACCAGGTGGTGTATTCGTGGCCACCACAAAAGCTGTGCGTGGTCACGCGACCCTTGATGGTGTCGTCATCGACCACATGGATGACACTGCCCTTGACCGAATGCCTGGGATTGGCCTGGCCGACATTGATCAGCAGATGACCCTTGCCGGTGGCCTTGTCGAAGGTGTAGCGCACCGCCGCGGCATGGGTGCGGGCGGTCGCTTCGACCGTGACGCCGCCGTAATCGGTCAGGCGCACCTTGTAGTAGCCCGCGTCACCCACCTCGCCCTCATGGGTATAGGCGGCGGCGTACTTTTCCTGATCGAAGCTGTCGGCATCGGTGGTATCGAAATCACCACCGGGGCCGATGGAACCGGTCACCGGCAACACCGACACCTGGCCGCCCTGCCCCCAGCAGCCGGCACCGGACACGAACGAGTGGCCGAACCCGCGAATGGCATCGTCAGAGTACTGCCAACCGCTGTAGTGGCTGCCGATGGGGCTGACCTGGATCTGTCCGAACGGCGCCGACGCGCCGGGAAAGGTATTGCCTTCGTCCTTGGTGCCGATGAAGGTATTGACCGCCGTGGCCAACGATGTCGACCCATTCGTGACCGCCGGCGCGGCCGTCAGCGCTGGCGCGACCGCCAGCGCCAGCAAGCCGCCGAGCCCGACACGACCCCAAGCCGAGCGCCGGCACGTGAAAATGGTCAACCATCGATGCATGACGCAAACCCTCTCGTTGATAGCATTTGAACGTTTCAGGTTCCGTTTATATCACATTTAGATCGATCCAAGTCAAATAACCAAAACACCGGTCCAAACACGGCACACAGCTGTCACAACGAAAACCACTCCTGCACACGCCAATGCTTCATGGGTTCAATGAGCGCTGCCGCGATAGGTCTTCTCACCCGCCGTGACACGGATGTCCAGGCGATTTTCCGGCGGCGCCATCGGGCAGGTGGCAAATGCCGTAAACGCGCACGGCGGGTTGTAGGCCTTGTTGAAATCCAGCACGACATGGCCGTCATCCAGCGGCTCGGTATACAAAAAGCGCGCCGCACCGTAGGTCTCCTTGCCGGATGTCTGATCGGCAAAGACAAGAAAAAAGCTTCCGTCATCGGGCGACTCGATCACCGGCAGCAGCTCGAAGCGCCGACCGTCGCGCTCGAACGTCGCCGTACCGGCAATCGGATGCTTCTCGATCGTGCCGATGGCGGTACCCATCTCCAGGAACTGTCCGCCCTCGGCCGGACGCCACTCGGCCTCGATGCGCCAGGACGGGTCGACCGGAAAACAATCCAGGCCGAGAAACTGCTCGCGCGTGGCCGCGTGCACGTTCTTGATGCGCAGACCGACCTGATCACCGCGACGCACCAGGAAAAAACTGATGTCACCCGCGCTGACCACGGTCGGTTGCGGATGACCATCATCAAGCAGCAAAGCGTGCTTGACGTCACGGCCATTGATGCGTCCGGCGTCATCGGCAAGCGACATGTGAACCTGACCATCGTCGCCCAGGGACACCGTGCCGAGGCGTGCCGGCAAGCCGTCGACGACAATGTCGTTGTCCGCACCACTGCCAATCGTGTTGTCACCCGATTCAAGCCACGGCAAGCCGACCAGGGTCAACCAGCCGTCGGCGGCAGTCAGCCGCGCGAGCCGCTCGCGGCGCCAATCCTCGACGGCGCGGATATGGGAAGCATCGTTCATGATTTCATTCTTTCGTGGTTTTGATACGCGGCGTCAGCGGCCGCGCAGGAACAGGCGGTCCAGCTCGTCCAGTCGCAACTGCACCCAGGTCGGACGGCCGTGATTGCATTGCCCGGAGCGCTCGGTGGCTTCCATGTCGCGCAGCAAAGCGTTCATTTCCGGCACCGTCAGGCGCCGTCCGGCACGTACCGATCCGTGACAGGCCATGGTCGACAACAGTTCGTTCTCCAGCTCTTGCAGACGTCGCGAATGACCGTGCTCGGACAACTCGCCGAGCACGTCGCGCGTCAGTTCGGACACATCAGCGCCTTCGAGCAGCGACGGAATCCGCCGAGCCACGACCGACGAAGGACCACTGCGCGACAGCTCCAGACCCCATTCGGCCAGCGACTCGGCATACTCTTCGGCCGCCGCCGCCTCGCGGCTGGACACCGCGATCGTCAGCGGCACCAGCAATTGCTGCGAACGCAGATTGCAGCTGGTGCGCCCGGCCTTGAGTCGCTCGTAGGTGATGCGCTCGTGGGCCGCGTGCATGTCCACCAGGATCAGTCCTTGTGCGTTCTCGGCCAGGACATAGATGCTTTTGAGTTGCGCCAGCGCATAGCCCAACGGTGGTACGTCGGCGTCATCGGGGGCGGTCGCCGCATCCAGCGTCGCCGGTGCCGAACGGGCCGGTTCGCCCGGACCAGCCAACGCCGCGTAATCGGCCAACGGCTGGTCGCGAATCCCCAGTGACAACGGCGACTGGCCGCGCCAGTTGCCGCCGCCCCCACCGCTGCCGCGCATCGGCATGCCCGGTGCTTCGGCATGCGTGGCCGTTGCCGGCGGGGCGCGCATGGCTTCGGGCATGGCCCCGGCAGGCAACGAGGTCACGCTGCCGGCGCGAGTATCGGCCAGCGCCTCGTGCAGGTTGCGGAACAGGAAGTCGTGAATCAGACGCTGCTCGCGGAAGCGCACCTCGTGCTTGGCCGGATGCACGTTGACGTCGACGCCGGCCGGGTCCAGCTCCAGAAACAGCACGAACACCGGATGACGGCCGTGATACAGCACATCGGCGTAGGCCTGGCGCACGGCATGCGTGACCACGCGATCGCGCACCATGCGTCCGTTGACGAAAAAATACTGCTGGTCGGCCTGTCCGCGCGACGCGGTCGGCAAACCGACCCAGCCGGACAGGCGCATGCCCGCCCCGCTTTGCTCCACGCGCAGGCTGCGCTCGGGAAACTCCGGACCCAATACCTCGGCCACGCGCGCCAGCGCCGCCGCCTCGTCGTGGGCCGGTTTGTACAGACGCAACGGTTTGCCGTTGTGCGCGAGGCGAAACTCGATGCCGGGGTTGGCCAGCGCCAGGGTCTTGACCAGATCATCGATGTGTCCGAGCTCGGTACGCTCGGTACGCAGGAACTTGCGCCGCGCCGGCACGTTGTGGAACAGGTCGCGCACTTCGATGGTGGTGCCACGCGGATGTTGCGCCGGACACGGCTCGCGTGCCTGGCCGGCAGACACTTCCACGCGCATGGCCATGTCGCTGCCGTCCGGGCGTGAGGTCAGCGCAAAGCGCGACACCGACGCCACCGAGGCCAGCGCCTCGCCGCGAAACCCCATGGTCGCGACATGCTCCAGGTCATCGAAACTGGCGATCTTGCTGGTCGCATGCGAGGCCAGCGCCAATGGCAATTCGTCCGCGGCAATACCGGCGCCATCGTCGCGCACGCGGATCAGGCGCGCCCCGCCCGCTTCGATATCGACCTCGATGCGTTTGCTGCCGGCATCCAGGCTGTTTTCCACCAGCTCCTTGACCACCGACGCCGGGCGTTCGATGACTTCGCCGGCGGCAATCTGGTTGACGAGGTCGGGCGGCAGCGGACGTATCGTAGGCATGCCGCCTAGGATAAGGGCAATTGACGACCAAACAAGCGGCCCTGCAGAACGCTTGCTTCAGCTGCCGGGAATGGTCAGCATCGCGCCGACCTGCACCATGTTGCCGCTCATGTGGTTGGCCGACTTGATGTCGCTGACACTGACACCGTACCGGCGCGCGATGCCGGAAAGCGTGTCGCCACTGGCCACCTTGTAGACATCACCTTGGCCACTCCCGGTCGTCCCGGTCGTGACCAGTTCACCGCGACGCTGCCGCGCCTTCATGGCGAACCAGGTACCCGGTGGCGGCGTCTTGGTGAAGTAGGTCTCGACGCCGCGCAACACGGCACCGGCCAACTTGGTCTGGTAGGCGGAACTTTGCAGTTTGCGCTCGCCTTCCGGATTGGTGATGAACGCGGTCTCGACCAGGATCGACGGGATGTCGGGCGAGCGCAACACCACGAAGTTGGCGCGCTCGATATGGTCACGATGGGTCGGACCCAGCTTGGCCAACTGGTCGAACACGTTGTTGGCCACGCGCTTGCTGGCGTGGATGGCATAGCCCTGCTGCAAATCCAGCAGCACCGACGCCAGCGCATCGCTCTTGTCGTCCAGCGACACCCCGCCCAGCAGGCCGGAATGGTTCTGGCTGTTGGCCAGCCAGCGCGCGGCCTCGCTCACCTTGCCATGCGTGGACAGCACCCACACCGACGAACCATTCGCCGAAGGGCTGGTGAACGCGTCGGCATGGATCGAGATGAACAGGTCGGCATTGTGCTTGCGCGCGATCACGCGGCGCTCCTTCAAGCCCACGTAGTAGTCACCCTTGCGCGTGAGGATGGCCTCCATGCCGGGCTGCTTGTCGATCATGCGCGCCAGCTTTTTGGCCACGTCCAGCGTGACGTCGGCCTCCTGCGTGCCATCGGGACCATGTGCGCCCGGATCGACGCCGCCATGACCGGCATCGACGGCCACGATCACCTTGCGCGCCCCTTGCAACAGTTTGGCCGCGCGGGTCGCAGCCTGGCGCTCGTTGAGTGTCTCGGCCACGTCGTGGCCGCTGCCACTACCGTCGCCATAAAGATCCACCACCAGGCGGTAGCCGTGATCGCCCTTGGGTTCGAGCAGAAAACTCTTGGGATGTGCCTTGCCGGCCAGGTCCAGCACCACGCGCACACCGTGCTTGCCGTGGCGCCCGGTGCGCACATCCTTGAGCAAACCTTCGTTGTCCGGCGCCTTGAAACCGTGGTCAAGCGCGCTGTCGCTGAAGTCCAGTACCACTCGTCCCGGGTTGGACAGCTGGAACAGCTTGTACTTGACCGGGCCGGACAGGTCGATCACGGCACGCGTGCGGGTGGCGTTGGTGGACACGCGTACGCCATTGAGTTCGGCGGCCTGTGCCGGGCACAAACCGACCCCCACCGCCAATGCGGTGAACACGATCCCGGAGAAAATGTGACGAATGCCCCTCATGGCGCGAATTGATACTGCAATTTCAGTCGGATTGCAAGTCCAAATCTCTTTAGTAATCCGGCACCTGCAGGGGTTTTGTCAACGTTCAGTCAGGAATCACGGACAAGCGTCGGTTTTACTTGACTTCTACCGTCGACAGGACCTGCAAGCGCTTTCCCGCGATTTTTCAATCAGATAAGCGTTCCAGAAGCTCGTGTCCGCGTTGGCTCAAGGCCTCGAACCCCGCACTGCGACCGTCTCCGGCATGCGCCAGATGCACGATCAGGTCGGCCATCGGCAAGGCACCGGCACCGTGTTGCGGCCACTCCACCAACACCAGTGCATTCGGTTCGGCCAGGGCATCCAGTCCCAGCCATTCCAGTTCGCCGGGATCGGCAATGCGGTACAAATCCAGATGCCAGGCGCGGCCACGGGTCAACGGATACGACTCGACGAGGCTGTAGGTCGGGCTCTTGATGCGCTCGCCCACGCCCAGCCGGCGCAACAAGGCGCGCGCGAAGCTGGTCTTGCCGGCGCCCAGATCACCGTCCAGGTAAACCACCAGACCGCCATCGAGGACGTCGGCCATCCGCGCGCCCAGCGCTTGTGTTGCCGCTTCGTCCGGCAGATTCAAAACAGACATCTCAGTCATCCAGGCCATTGGCAAGCCGGCGCAGCGGCGTGAACAGATCGCTGGCCAGCAAGCCGCGCTCACCGTTCCGCGCGGCGATGTCACCGGCACGTGCGTGCAACCAGGTCCCACGGCAGGCAGCCTGCCAAGCGGAACGTTGTTGCGCGAGCAAGCCCGCAATGATACCGGTCAACGTGTCCCCCATGCCGCCACTGGCCATGCCGGGGTTGCCGTCGCGGCACACCGCCAGTTTGCCATCCGGCGCCGCCACCACGCTGCCCGCCCCTTTCAGCACGACCACCGCGTGATGGCGCCGCGCCAACCGCTGTGCCGCGGCAAAACGATCCGCCTGCACAGCCTTGGTGTCGCAACCAAGCAGACGCGCCGCCTCGCCCGGATGCGGCGTCAGCACCACTTTGCGATCGGCGAACGCGCGCGGCTCGGCAGCCAGCAGGTTCAGCCCGTCGGCATCGAGCACCAACGGCAAGGCACAGTCGACGCCCGCCCGCCACAGCGCGCGTCCCCAATCACCCGTGCCCAGACCCGGCCCCAGCGCCACGACACTGGCGCGCTCCATGGCGCGCCCGAGTTCATCCGGCGACGCGATCGCGTGCACCATCAACTCCGGCCGCGCTGCCAACAGGCCACCAACGTGCTCGGCGCGCGTGGCCACGCTGGTCAAGCCGGCACCGACACGCAGGGCGGCTTCGGCGGCCAGACGCGCGGCGCCGCCCATGCCGTGGTCGCCGCCGACGACCAACACATGGCCGTAGCGTCCCTTGTGCGCGGTGCGCTCACGGCGTGGCGACGACATGCCCGACAACAACTGCGCAGCCGGCACCTGGGTCGCGGCGACCTCGGCCGGCAAGCCCAGCGTGTGCAGACTCAGCGCGCCACAGTATTCCGGCGCCGCGGCGGTGAACAGGCCCCGCTTCCAGGCCACGAACGAGGTGGTCGCCGCCGCCCGCACAGCGGCTCCCGCCGCGTGGCCGGTATCGGAATCCAGGCCCGAGGGAATATCCAGCGCCAACACCGGGCGTCCGCCGGCATTGATCTGCGCGACGACATCGGCCGCCGTCCCGTGCAACGGGCGCGACAGGCCGCTGCCGAACAAGGCATCGACGATGACATCGGCGCGCTCCAGGCCGGCCATGCCGCCCATCGTCTCGATCCGGCCGCCCGCATCGACAAACGCCGCACGTGCGTGGGCAGCGTCGCCGCGCGATTCGGGCGTCAATGCCAGCACGTACACATCCAGCCCGGCCTCGCGTGCACCTGCCGCCAGCAGAAAGCCGTCGCCACCGTTGTTGCCGGGGCCGCAGACCACCGCGATGCGACGCGCCTCGGGCCAACGATGCCGCAACTCGTCCAGCGCGGCACGCGCGGCGCGGCGCATCAGCTCGTCGCCACTGATGCCCAGCACGCCGATGGCATGGGCATCCATGGCGCGCACCTGTTCGGTGGTGTACAGCGCGGTGCTGGCGATGTTGGCGGTCACGTCGCAAAGCATAACCGGGAGTCGCGTGACAGGCATCTACAATGGATGCCATGCCGGACGCATCCACCCCCATCGACTACGCCGCACTCGCCACCGACATCAAGCGCTGGGCGCGCGAGCTGGGCTTTGCCGAAACCGGCATCAGCGATACCGATCTGACGGCTGACGAGGCACACCTGGACAAGTGGCTGGACGCCGGCATGCACGGTCAGATGGAGTACATGGCGCGCCACGGAACGAAACGCTCGCGTCCGGACGAACTGGAGCCGGGCACGCTGCGCGTGATCTCGGTGCGCATGAACTACCTGGCGCCGAACACGCACGAATCGTGGTCGGTCCTGGAGGATGATTCGCGCGCCTACATTTCGCGCTATGCGCTCGGCCGCGACTACCACAAACTGATGCGCAAGCGCCTGCAGAAACTGGCCGGTCGGATCGGCGAGCGCATCGGCGATTTCGGTTACCGTGCCTTCGTCGACTCGGCGCCGGTGCTGGAAAAGGCACTGGCCGGCAAGTCCGGCCTCGGCTGGGTCGGCAAGCACACGCTGCTGCTCAACCGCGACGCCGGTTCGTACTTTTTTCTCGGCGAGCTGTACACCGACCTGCCCTTGCCCGTGGATGCGCCGACCAGCGCCCATTGCGGCACCTGCAGCCGTTGCATCGACGTATGTCCGACCGGCGCCATCGTCGCGCCGTACACGGTCGACGCGCGGCGTTGCATTTCGTATTTGACGATCGAGCTGAAAGGCTCGATTCCAGAAGAATTGCGCGCACCGATGGGCAACCGGATTTTCGGCTGCGACGACTGCCAGCTGATCTGCCCGTGGAACAAGTTCGCGCACGCCACCGAAGAGCCCGACTTCGCGCCGCGCCACGAGCTCGACGGCGCACGCCTGGTCGACCTGTTCGCATGGGACGAGGCAACCTTCCTCGAGCGCACCGAGGGCATGGCCATTCGCCGTACCGGCTACGAAGGCTGGTTGCGCAACATCGCCGTCGCACTGGGCAATGCCGAGTCATCGCCGGAGGTGATCGAAGCGCTCAGGGCGCGCGCCGACCACCCCTCGCCCGTGGTGCGCGAGCACGTCGCGTGGGCATTGCACCAGCAAACGAGCACGACACAAGCCTCGCTGTAGCGAGCGAACAACCCGTCCCTGTTCGTTCAAAACAACGGTAGGAGCGGCGGAAGCCGCGATTCGGCAATGCCGCAAGACAACAACCGTGCGGGCACGCCCCATCGCGGCTTCCGCCGCTCCTACGACAGTGCAGCAACGCGCGTGCGTCACATCCGCACGGGGCCGCTTTCCTCGCATTTTGCCACGGCCTTGCGCGCAACCGCGACGCCGGCCGCGTCGCCGGCAATGCGGCGCATTTCCAGCACCGTCTGCCAGTTGCGTGCGCACAGCCCGCCGACCTTGGGACCGAGCCGATAAGAGCGTCGCGCCAGCTTTCCGGCCTGACCATAATCGCCCAGGCGCACCGCCAGTTCAGCACGCTTTTGCAGGATGTCCGGCGACGGCGCCAGCTTCAGCGCCTTGTCCAGCGCGGCGGCGGCGTCTTCGTAACGACCTTTCGAGGCGCGCTGTTGCGCCTTTGCAAGCAAGTGGTCGACACCCGGTTCGCGCAATGGCTTGACGCGCACGACCGAGTCGTCTTTCGCGCCGGCGGCACGAATCGCCGCAACCATCTCGGCGCCGGACGGCTCCGGCTTGGGCGCCTGCACCGGCGGCTGCGAGCAAGCGACCAACATCGCGCCGGCGGCAACGCACGGCACAAGCAACAAAACACTTCGCAAAGACATCATCAATAACCGGCTGAAGGTTGTGTGGGTGAAGCTGGCTTGTCATCGCCGCCGAATAAGCCGCGGAACTGCTGCCAGAAGCAACCGTGCACTTCGGTCGGCTGGGTCCCGGCAATGAACGGCAGGCGACGTGCGCCGTCGCACTGCGGTTTGGTCCGCTCGCCGGTCTGCGCATCGACCCAGACATAGTCGATGCCCTTGCCCAGCTCGGACGGAGGCGGCAGCGGCTGCGTGGGCATGTGCGAGAACAGGTAGCGCCACGCGACCAGCGCGCCGGACGAACCCCACAGGTTGGTCGGCTTGTTGTCGTCGCGGCCCATCCAGAAAACACCCAGCCGGTCACCCGTGAAACCGACAAACCAGCTGTCGCGCTGCTCGTCACTGGTGCCGGTCTTGCCGGCCGCGTGCAGCCAGCCCAGGCCGTTGGTGCGTATCGAATGGGCCGTACCGCGAATGGCCACTTCCTGCATGGCATACCTGACCAGCTTGATCGGCAATTCGTACTCGGCCTTGCCTTCACGCACGCGGTAACGGCGCAGCGTCTTGCCGTGCGAATCGGTCACGCCGCGCAGGGTCACCAGCGGCAAGGCGTGCCCGCCCGAGGCGATGAACTGGTACAGGTGCGCCAGCTGCGCCGGCGACAAGTCGATGGCACCGAGTACCAGCGACGGGTTCGGATTGACGCTCTCCAGCCCGAACGACTCCAGGAATTTCTGCACGCGCTTGATGCCGATGGCCAGCCCCAGGTGCACCGTCGCCAGATTCCACGAATGCACCAGCGCGTCGATGAGGAACACGTTGCCGTGCGATTGATTGTCGTCGTTCTGTGGCGACCATACGCTGCCATCGGGCTGCTTCAGATGCACCGGCGCATCGCTGATGATGCTGGCCAGCGACCAACGCTCCGGCTGCGCCAGGGCCACCAGATACACCAACGGCTTGATCGTCGAGCCGACCTGGCGATGCGCGTCCAGCGCACGATTGAAGCCGGGAACACGCGGTTCGCGACTGCCGACCATCGCCAGCACGTTGCCGTTGTGCGGGTTGGTGACCACGCCCGCGGCCTGGATATGCTCGCCGCGTTTGCCCAGGCCCTTGATGGTGTGCTTGACGGCTTTCTCGGCATAGATCTGCGCGGCCGGGTCCAGCGTGGTGAAGACCGACAGACCATCGCTGCGCAACTGCTCCTCGGTGAAATCGTGCTTGATCTGGGCGCGTACCAGATCCATGAACGCGGGGAACCGGTCATGCGGCAGGCGTGCGCGGTCGGTCACCTCCAGCGGCGTCGCCTGCGCACGCTTGGTGGCGGCATCACTCAGCAACCCGGTCAGGTTGAACTCCGACAGCACGTGGTCACGCCGGGCCTTTGCACGCTCGGGATAACGGCGCGGATTGTAGTAACTCGGACCACGCACAAGCCCCACCAGCATGGCAATTTGCGCCGGACCCAGTTCCTGCAGGCGACGCCCGAAGTAGAACTCGGCGGCCGCGGCGAATCCATGCACGGCCTGGTAACCCTTCTGCCCGAGGAAAACCTCGTTGACGTAGGCCTCGAGGATGCGCTTCTTGCTGTAATTGGTCTTGATCAGGACCGCCAGGATCGCTTCGTTGAACTTGCGCACGAAGGTCTGGTTGCGATCCAGGAACAGGTTGCGCACCAGCTGCTGGGTCAGCGTCGATCCGCCCTGCACGATGTGGCCGGCGCGCAGATCGGCCCACGCCGCACGTGCGATGGCGGTGAAGTCGATGCCGACGTTGCTGTTGAAGCTGCGGTCCTCGACGGCCTGCAAGCCGGTGATCAGCAGCGCTGGCACCTCGTTGAGCTTGACCACCCGGCGCTCTTGCTGCTCGGCACCGTACAGCGTGGCGATGCGTGCCGGGTCGAGATGGGTCAACTTGACGGGCTTGCCATGCATGTCGCTGACCGAGGTGATGTCGTGCCCGCCCAGGGTCAGCTTGATGCGCTGTGGCACCTCGCCGCCATACGGGCCGACATAGCCGCGCGAGGAAATCACGTAGGTCGTGTCGTTGCGCGTCCATGTGCCCGGCACGCGGCCCGAATCGTTGTGCGCATAACCGGCAAAACGCAATTCCAGCTCGAGCGCTTCCGGCGTCATCGGCTCCCCGGCCTTGATCGGCATCGGCCGCGCGTAGATGCGCGTGGGCACCGAGAACACCAGATCGTTGAAGCGTTCCTGTACACGGGCGTTGAGCACCATCGTGTACGGCACCATGAAACCGACCAGCAAGCCGAGGCCGAGCCAGAACGGATAGCGCAACCACGGCCATACGGCGCGGGCAAGAGAACGTGTACGCGTAAGAATGGACAAGCGTTGCAACCGGAATGAAAGGCCGAAATTATAGTGGAGCGACGCGGTGCGTCCGCGCCGGACCCGCACGAGAGTACACGCAGCCAGCACCGACGCCGCCCGTGTGCGCGGTCATCGCGTCATGCCTCGTTCAGCGACAAGCCGCCTTGCGCATGCCACTTGCAGGCATAATCACGCCCTTTGGCAGCCGCACGCGGTCGCCGTTCACTGATCGCACGGAACCACGATGGGCACGCGTCGGCAAAGCACAAGCAAGACCAGTGGCATGGGCTGGCGTCTCAAGCGCTGGCGCTACCTGCTGCGTCGCGTATCCGGCTCGCTGGCCCGACGCGGCCTGCGTGGCACCTTGCAACGCATCAGCCAGGAGTGGCGGCGCCGACCGGCCACCGACAGCAGCCTCGAGCTGTTGCCACTGGACACGCCGTTCACGCCGTTTACGCTGCCCACCAGCGACACGCCGGTGGTTTCGGTGATCATCCCGGTATACGGCAAGCTTGCCTGGACGTTGGCCTGCTTGCGCTCGATCGTGCGCGCCGGTGCCGACACGCCGTTCGAGGTCATCGTGGTCGACGATGCCTCACCCGATGCGAGCGCCGCGACCTTGCGCAAGGTGGCAGGCCTGCGCCTGCTGCAAAATCGCGACAACCTCGGCTTCACCGGCAGCTGCAACGCCGGTGCCGCGCAGGCCCGCGGCGACTGCCTGCTGTTTCTCAACAATGACACCCAGGTCACGTCCGGTTGGCTGGACACCTTGCACGAGTGCCTGGTTCAGGAGCCCGACTGCGGCATCGCCGGCAGCCGTCTGGCATATCCGGATGGCCGCCTGCAGGAGGCCGGCGGCATTGTGTGTTCGGATGCCTCATGCTGGAATGTGGGGCGTTTCGAGGATCGCAACGATCCCCGCTATCGATACCGGCGCGAAGTCGATTACGTGTCCGGCGCGGCGCTCATGATCCGGCGTCGCCTGTTCGCCAGCATCGGCGGTTTCGACGCGCGTTATGCACCGGCCTACTACGAAGACACCGACCTCGCCTTTTCGGTCCGCGACACCGGCCAGCGCGTGATCTACGAGCCGCGCAGCCTGGTCATCCACATGGAAGGCACCACCTCCGGCACCGACGTGTTTTCCGGCGTCAAGCAACAACAGCAAACCAACCGCAAAAAATTTGCGCAAACCTGGTCGCGTGTACTCGAACGACAACCGGCGCCGGACGCCCGGGTCGAATCGATCATGCACGGCACCGGGCCTCACATCCTGATTGTCGACACCACCACGCCCGAGCCTGCGCGCGACTCCGGCTCGTTGCGTCTGGTCGCATTGTTCAAGCTGCTGCACGACATGGGCTGGCGAACCAGCTTTCTGCCCGATGACGGTCACGCCGACGAAGCGCATGTCGACATGCTCGGCGCACTCGGCGTGCAGGTGTTGCGGCGCCCGTGGGTGCGCGATGCCTCGGCCTGGCTCAGCCGCCACGGCGACGACCTCGATGCCGTGATGCTGTGCCGCAGCTCCATCGCCGACCAGTACCTTTCCGTGGCGCGTCGGCACGCACCGGGCGCGCAAGTGATCTTCGACACCGTCGACCTGCACTTCCTGCGCGAACAGCGCGCCGCCGACTTGTCCGGCAACACGGCCCTTGCACGTCAGGCCGAAGCCTCGCGTCAGCGCGAACTGGCCCTGGTCGAAGCCAGCGACGTGACCTTCGTGGTCAGCCCGGTCGAGCGCGAGCTGTTGGCCGCCGAAGCGCCATCATCGCGCGTCGAACTGCTGTCCAACGTGCATGCCGTGTATGGCCGCAAGGCTGCATTCGACACGCGCAAGGATCTGGTGTTCATTGGCGGCTTCAACCATCCGCCCAACGCCGATGCGCTGCGCTGGATGGTGCAGGAAATCCTGCCGCGCATTCGCCGCAAACTGCCGGATGTGACGCTGCACATCCTGGGTGATGCGCCGGCCGAAGCCCGACGCGCACTCGACGTCCCCGGTGTGATGTTGCACGGTCGCGTCGACGACCTGGCTCCCTGGATGAGCCGTTGCCGCATCTCCGTGGCGCCATTGCGCTACGGCGCCGGCGTCAAGGGCAAGGTCAACATGGCCATGAGCCACGGCCTGCCCGTCGTCGCCACGCCGATCGCCACCGAAGGCATGCATCTGGTCGACGGCGAGGACGTGCTGGTCGCCGAGGACGCCGAAGCCTTCGCCACCGCGGTGCTGCGCCTGCATGACGACCCCGAGCTGTGGCTGCAGTTGTCCGATGGCGGACTGGCCAACGTACGCCGCTATTTCTCGTTTGCCGCCGCGCGCGACACGCTGGAGCAGGTACTCCAGGACACCATGGATTGACGTAGGTCGGGTTGGCTTCATCAACCCGACATGCCGCGCTGCGATACGAATGTCGGGTTACGCCTGCGGCTCAACCCGACCTGCAAAAGATCAGCGCTGGCCCATACGCGCGCGAAGCGCCTTCGCGCGGGCGGAACCAGGATCGAGCTTGCTCGCCGTTTGTAACGCCTGTATGGCAGCTTGGCGGTTGCCCTGCGCAAGTGCCTGCTGCGCGCGATCAACCCACGCATCGGCCAACTGCTTGCCAAGTGAATCAGCCTGATCGCTTCCGGGCGCAAGGCTCTTCAGGGTAGCCAGATAATCACCTGCCTGATGCAGGTGATCACCGGCCAACGCCTGGTTGAACAGTTGCACCACCTTGGTCGTCAGGGAATCCAGACCCTGACGCGCCGCGGCGTTGTTGGCATCGATGGTCAGGACCTTGCGATACAAATCATAGGCGCTGGCACCGGGCGGCAGCATGATGTGGCCGGCATCGGCGGCCGATTCGGCGCGCGTGATCAGGTGCTCGATCTCGACTTTCTGCAACGGCGTCAATGCCGGATGCGCCATCGGCCCTGCCGTGGCGATACCTGTCTGCGACGGCTCGCCCAGGCGCGAACGCGCCGCCGCCACCGCCACCGCTGGCGATTTGGGTGCCAGTCTGGCCGCCTTGTCGAGCAATGCCTTGGCCTGCTTGGCATCGCCGCCATCAATAGCCGCATTCGCGCGCAGCACCAGCGCTTGCGCGACCTGCCGGATGCCGGCACTGGCCACCGCATTGCCGGGATCGCGCTTGAGCACGATCTGGAATTCATGCAGGGCGTTGTCGCCACCATGGCCGGTAAAACGGCCCTTGTGCAAGTAGGCTTTCCCGGCTTTCAGGTGCGACTCGACGCTGCCCGCGGCGACCGCTTGACGCGCTTGTGACAGACGCGCGCGCAGCCCCGGCAAATCGCCATCGTGCGGCAACAACCGACCCAGCTCGTCGACCAGCGAAGCGGCCTTGTCGAAGTCGCGCCGGTCGATCGCATCGCGCGCACGCGATGCCAGAATGTCGCCAGCCTGATCCAGGCCATGACGCGCCACCGCGTTGTCCGGATTGACCTTCAGTGCCTGGTGATACAGCGCCGCCGCGCCATTGCTGCCGGTCACGTGGCCGGCCTCCAGTGCCTGCCGCGCCTGCTCGATGGTCGCGTGCACACGCTTGGTCGGGTGTTTGGCCTGCTGCAACGCGTCGGCCACCTGCTGCACCTGTGTACCACTGCCGAGCAGGCGCTTGGCATTGGCCACGGAGATCGCCGCCTGCTGATAGTCGCCGGCTTCGATCGCCGAACTGGCACGTGCCAGCTCGGCCTTGCCGACCTTGCGCAGGCCACGCAGCGCATGTCCGTTGTCCGGCTCCTCGCGCAAGACCTTGGCGTACAGCTCATGCGCACTGTTGCCATTGGTGCCTTCCAGGCGTCCGGCCGCCAGCGCCTGATCGGCATGCACCAGCATCGTGTTCAGATGCGTGCGCGGAAACATCGCGCGCAGCTTGTCCTGGTTGAGCCAGGCCAGCGCCAGCAACGCCACCACCACGATCGCCAGCAGCGGCCACAGCCACGAACGCCATGCCGGCGGCGCGCGATGCGCAGGCCGCTTGCGCGAACGTCGCGGCGGCGTCGGGCGCCGTGAGCCGGTATCGGCCTTGATGCGCGGCAAGCCATCGTCCTCGCGCGGTGACGGCGCGGACGCGGGCGCATCAAGATGATCCAGATCGCCCAGGGTCGGCTCCCGGCGTCCGTTTTTTTTGTCGCTAGTAGCCATGCAGTGTCAATCCCGTCGGGCCGGCACAATCACGTGAACACAAGCTTGCAGGGTAGCACCGGCACCCGCCAGCGCCGTGAGCGAAGCATCACGCATTCAGCGTGCTGCCAGCTGCATCATGCGGTCAGGCGCTGCACGTCGATGACGTTGGGCAACGCCGACAGGCGCGCCATGAGGGTCGACAGTTGCTCGAAGTCGTGCACGCGCAGGGTCAGGTGCATGTCCATGACGCCGTGGCGCGGGTCGGTGCGGCTGGAAGAAGCCACGATCGGCGTGGTCGCGGTGGTGATGACCGCCAGGATGTCCTTGTGCAGGCCCTTGCGGTCGTAGCCGCGCACGGCGATGTCGACCTGGTAGACCTGCTCGGCGGTCTTGCCCCAGTCGACGTCGATGATGCGGTCGGGGTCGCGCCTGAGCAAACGCAGCAGACTCGGGCAATCGGCGCGATGCACGGACACGCCGCGACCCCGCGTGATGTAACCACGCACGCGGTCGCCCGGCAGCGGTTGGCAGCAGTGCGCGAGCGTGGTCAACAGGTTGCCGACACCGTCGATGCTGAGTGATTCGGTGGCGCCGGAAGGCTGCGGCGGTGGCGTGCTGGGCAGCTTGCGGGTTTTGGCCTCCGGCTCGCGCAGCGCCCGCGCGATCTGGCCCACGGTGACTTCGCCCAGGGCCAGCGCCTCGAACAACTCGTCCGCGCCCTTCAGACCCAGACGTTTGGGCAAGGTATCGGGCACCACCGGCTCGAGAGCCAGGCGTTTGAGCTCACGCTCGAACGTGGCACGGCCAGCGGCCAGGTTGGCCGCGCGTTCGCCACGACGAAACCAGGCACGCACCTTGTCACGCGAGCCCTTGGTGTTGAGGTAACCGTTGTCCGGCGACAACCAGTCGCGGCTGGGCTCGGACACCTTGCCGGTCATCACGTCGACCCGGTCGCCACTGTGCGGCTGAAAGGTCAGCGGCACGATGCGGCCGTTGACCTTGGCGCCACGGCAGCGATGCCCCACCTCGGTGTGGATGCGATAGGCAAAATCGAGCACGCTGGCGCCGCGCGGCAAGTCCAGCACGTCGCCCTTGGGCGTGAGCAGGTAGACGCGATCCTCGACCAGTTCGGTGCGAAACGCCGCCGACAAGTCGTCATCGGCCTCGCCGCGCGATTCAAGCAGCCGACGCATCCACGCGATGCGCCCCTCGAACGCCGCATCGCCGCTGCCACCTTCCTTGTAGCGCCAATGCGCAGCCACGCCCAGCTCGCAGGTACGATGCATCTCGTGGGTGCGGATCTGCACTTCCAGCGTGCGCCCGCCGGGGCCGAACACCGCCGTGTGCAGGGACTGGTAGCCGTTGTCCTTGGGCCGCGCGATGTAGTCGTCGAACTCGCGCGGCAGGTGCGGCCACAGGCCATGCACCACGCCCAGCGCGGCATAACAGTCCGAGAGATTGTCGACCAGCACGCGCACCGCGCGGATGTCGTACAACTCGTCGAACTCCAGATGCTTGCGCTGCATTTTGCGCCAGATCGAATAGATGTGCTTGGGGCGACCGGCCAGATCGGCCTTGATGCCGACATCGGCCAGTGCCGTCGACAGCTGGTCGATGCAGTCGGCGATGAAGCGTTCGCGGTCGGTACGGCGCTCGTCGAGCAAGCGCGCGACACGCTTGTAGGTTTCCGGCTCCTGATGACGGAATGCCAGATCTTCCAACTCCCACTTCAGTTGCCAGATGCCGAGCCGATTGGCCAGCGGCGCGTGGATGTCGGCGGTCAATCGCGCCAGATCGCGGGCCTCGGCCGCAGGCAGATGATCGGCTGTGCGCATGCGTGCCAACTGCCGCGCCAGCAACACGAACACCACACGCAAGTCACGGATGATCGCCAGCAGCAGTCGCCGCAGGCCCTCGCTGCCGTCGCTGCGCTCGGCATGCAGTTTCCACACACGCTCGGCCGCCAACTGCCCGCCGACCAGGCGCGCCAACGACACCGGCAGCGCTTTCTCCGATGCCGCCCATGCCGACGCATCGCTTTGCGCGACGTAAAACCACAACGCGGCGGCCAGCGTTTCATCGTCGCAGCCGAGTGTCTGCAACAAGCCGAGCACCCGGCTGCATTCGTCGGCGCTGTCGGAGCGAGCGGCATCGAACGCGTCCAGGGCCTGCATCAAAACGGGCACGAGGGTTTCGCGCCGCGCGCCAAGCGCAGTCAATGCATCATCGGAACGGGCGGTGGAGGAAACCATGATGTCGGGCCAGCATACCGGTGGGCCTGATCATGATGGCACAGCGATGACAACCGCGCGGTTTCAGGACGGGTTTTCGACCGCGTCGAGTGCGTTGCGCATGCGTTTTTCCGACACCGGTTCGGCGGTCTTCAGTTCCTGCGCAAACAGCGACACGCGCCATTCCTCGAGCAGCCAGCGCAAATGCTCGCTGGCCTGCGTGCGCTCGCCAAAGCAGTGTTCGAGGCAGGCCCGCCAATACGGCAGCACTTGCTGCAAGTGGCGATAATCCTTGCCCGGATCGCGCTGCAGACGCTCGGCGCGCAGACGCATGGCCTTGAGGTAACGCGGGTAATGCGCGAGCCGCGTGCCTGGCAGATCACGCAAAAAACCCGGCGCGATCAGGTGATCGAGCTGCTCGGCCAAGTCGGTATAACTGGCCGGGGACTGACCGGGCCGCGCCGGCCGCATCCAGCGTTGCGCTTCGGCCTGGGTGGCAATGATCGGCTCGGCCAGTTTCAAGCGCTCCATGGCGGCACCAAACAGGCTGCGCGCGATGTCATCGTGCAAGGTTTCGTAGGCGCTTGCGCCGCGCACCTGCAGATCGCGCTCGCGCAACAAATCGGCAAAACCGCCTTCGACCAGATCCTCGCGCAAACCGGCCTGCGTGCCCAGCGGTACATATTGCAGCGCGAGCGTCTTGCTGATCGGCAGTTGCTTGCGCGCTCGCTTGAACGCGCTTTCCAGTGCGAAGCGCAGCAAGCGCTCCACGCCACGCGCATGCTCGCTGCGCGCGTCGAGATTGCGTTCGAACAAGCGCAACGCCACGCTCGTGCCTTGATCGACCAACGCCGGATAGGCGTCCGGCTTGCCGGTGGTCTGGATGCGCGCCGGGATGTCCGCGAAATCCCATTGCCGCGACTCGCGGGTGTCCAGGTCCACATCGGCCTTGCGCGAAAACGCCGCACGCGCCTGCCCCTCCCATTGCGCTTGCAGCTCGGCCAGATCACGACTGGCGTCCAGCAACTTGCCCTTGTCGTCCACCAGTGCGAAACGCACGCGCAAATGTGCCGAGAATGCCGTGTCGTCGAACGCATCGGCAGGCAGCACGATGCCCGTGGTACGCGTCAGGAATTTGGCCAGCACCTGCGCCAGCGGTTTGTCGCACGCCGACTCGGCCTCGGTGAACGCGCGCGCGAAATCCGGCGCCGGCACGAAGTTGCGCCGCAGCGACTTGGGCAGGCCACGGATCATCTCGGCCACCTTTTCGGCCACCAGACCCGGTACCAGCCACTGGCAGCGTGCCGCCGGCAAGGCATTGAGCAGCGACAGCGGCAAATGCAGGGTGACGCCGTCGGCCGCGTCGCCGGGAATGAAGCGATAAGTCAGCCGGTAGCGCTGACCGTCCAGTTCCAGCGTCGACGGAAATGCGCCGGCGTCCAGCCCGTTGTCGCTGGCCATGACGTCGTCCAGCGACCACTGCAGCGCCTGTTGCTCCGCCGGCGAGGCCTTGCGATACCAGGCGTCCAGGGCGCGGCTGTCACTGATGTCTTCGGGCAGTTTGCCGGCGAAAAAGTGCGCCAGTTCCTCGTCGGTCTTGAGCAGACCCTGACGGCGTTGTCGCGCCTCGATGTCGCGCGCCTTGGCCAGCACGCGCTGATTGGCGCGCATCGCCGCGGCCTTGCAGTCGATGTCGCAGCGCGCCAGCGCTTCGCGCACGAATATCGCGTGCGCCAATGCCGGGTCCTGACGCCGGAACGTGACCGGGCGCCGCTCGACCAGCACCAGTCCGAACAGGCTGACTTGCTCGTATGCCACCACCGAACCGCGCTTGCGCGACCAGTGCGCATCGCGGCAGGTGTGGCGGATCAGATGCGCGGCTTGGCGCTCGATCCAGCGCGGTTCGATGCGCGCGCACTGCATGCCCCAGACCTTGCCGCCGATATCCAGGATCTGCGCCGCGAACACCCAGTTGGGCGGCGACTTGGCCAGACCCGAACCGGGAAACACCTCGAACTTGCGCTGCCGGGTGCCGCGATAAATGCCGTGCTCGTCCTTGCGCGCGCCTTGGGTTGGCAAGCCGGCAAGCAAGCTCAAGTGAAGCGCCTCGTAACGCCGCTGTTCGGCCTTGCCGTCACCGTCACGACCGTCATTCCGGCGCACGCCGGAATCCATTCTCGCTTCCGCCTTGCGACCCGATGACAGCGACCTCTGGCGTCGCCCGGCCCGAGTTGCACTGGATGATCCGCCTTTATCGTGCTTGACCACCAGCAACAACTGCCGATGCACCTCGCGCCACTCGCGCATGCGCAGGTAACCGAGAAAATGCTTCGTGCACCAGTCACGCAACCTGGACTGGGTCAGCTCATCGCGGGCCTCGGCAAAGGCGCGCCACAGGTTCAGCACGGTGACGAAATCGGACTTGGGATCGACGAACTGGCGATGCGCTGCATCGGCCTGCTGGCGCGCCTCGGGCGGGCGCTGGCGCGGGTCCTGCACGCTCAAAAACGCCACCACCACCAGGGCATCGGCAAGCACGTCCTGTTGCCTGGCTTCGATCAGCATGCGCGCCAACTGCACGTCGATGGGCAGCCGCGCAAGGTCGCGGCCCATGGGCGTCAGCCGCTTTTCCTCGTCGATCGCCGACACCTCGGCCAGACGCCGGTAACCATCGGCAATCGCGCTGGGATCGGGCGCATCCAGAAACGGAAATGCCTCGACGTCGCCCAGCTTGAGATTGAGCATGCGCAGGATCACGTTGGCCAGCGACGAACGCAGCAGTTCGGGGTCGGTAAAGCGCGGCCGCCCGTCATAGTCCTGCTCGTCGTACAGACGAATGCATATGCCCGGACCGATGCGGCCGCAACGGCCCTTGCGCTGATTGGCGGCCGCTTGCGACACGGGCTCCACGTGCAGGCGCTCGATCTGGCTGCGCCGGCTGTAACGCATCACGCGTGCCGTGCCGGTGTCGATGACGCAGCGGATGCGCGGCACGGTCAACGAGGTTTCGGCCACGTTGGTGGCCAGCACGATGCGCCGTTGCGGGCCAGGCTTGAACACCCGATCCTGGTCCTTGACCGACAAGCGCGCATACAGCGGCAGGATTTCGGTATGTCGATACTGGCGCCGCAACAACACCTTGTGCGCATCGCGTATCTCGCGCTCGCCCGGCAGGAACACCAGGATGTCGCCGCGCGGATCTTCGGCACCGATCTCGTCCACGGCGCGCACGATGTGCTCGGGACTGCCCTGCTGCACACGCTCCTCGGCCGCATCCTCGACCGGGCGCCAACGCACATCGACGGGAAAGGTCCGCCCCTCCACTTCGACCACCGGCGCATCGTCGAAATGCGCGGCAAAGCGCGCCGTGTCGATGGTCGCCGAGGTGATGATGATCTTCAGGTCGCGCCGACGCTTGACCAGGCCCTTGAGGTAGCCGAGCAGAAAATCGATGTTGAGGCTGCGCTCGTGCGCCTCGTCGATGATCAGCGTGTCGTAGGCACTCAGCCAGGCATCGGACTGGGTTTCGGCCAGCAAGATGCCGTCGGTCATGAACTTGACCAGCGACTTGTCGCTGACCTTTTCGGTAAAGCGCACCTGGAAGCCGACCTTGTCGCCGACCGAGGTGTCCATTTCCTCGGCCACGCGCCGCGCCACCGCACGCGCCGCCAGACGCCGCGGCTGGGTGCAGCCGATCAGGCCGGCTTCGCCGCGCCCGGCCGCCAGGCACAGCTTGGGCAGCTGCGTGGTCTTGCCCGAGCCGGTTTCGCCGGCCACCACCACCACCGGATTGTCGCGGATCAAACCAACGATGTCCTCGGCGCGCTCACTGATCGGCAAGGCCGCATCCAGCCGCAACGGCGGCTTGGCCGCAACCCGCGCTTCGCGCATGGCAACCGACGCGGCGATGTCGCGGCGCAGGCGCTCGACATCGGCAGCAACCGGCTTGCGCGTGCGCGACAACTTCCGCCAACGACCCAGAAAGCGACCGTAATCACGCGTGCACACACCGGCCAGCTGCTCGCGCAACTGTGGCAACTCGGAATGGCTGGCGGGTGGCGTGGTCCGACTCATCGAACCGCGCATGATAACCGCACACGATCGGTTCCACCCATGCCCCGCCTGAGCTGGTGCTGACTGCCGACCCGGCGACGCATTGAGCGCACCGTCGTGCTTGGCTATCCTCCCGGGGATTACCTGTCATGCGGCCATGCGGCCCGAGGATCCACTTGAGCGCCGAGGCACCCACCCAGCTTGACAGCCGCCATCCATGGTTTGCAGCCATTTTGCTGGCCTTGCTGGTCGCCTCGCTCAATGTGGGTTTGTGGTGGTGGAGCAACCTGCCACAAGGACCGGCCGATTGGCACGGCCAGATCAAGGGCTTCGCAGTCAGCCTGTTCCAGCGCCACCAGAGCCCGCTGCCCAACAACCCGCCGGGCATGAGTCATGCCTTTCCGAGCGACAAGCAGATCGCCTCGGACCTGAAACTTCTGGCGCAATACACCGACCACATCCGCGTCTACTCGTCGTTGCAGAACCCGCAGGTATACCGCCTGGCCAAGGCCCAGGGCCTGGAAGTGCTGGCCGGCGCCTGGCTGGACACGCGCAAGCGCAACAATCACCGCGAACTGAATGCCCTGATCACGCAGGCACGGCGGTATCCCGAGACCATTACCCGCGTCGAGGTCGGCAACGAGGCGCTGTTGCGCCACGACTTCACACCCGAGCAGATGATGGCCTACCTGGATCGCGCCCGCGCCGCGATCCGGCAACCGGTCTCGACCGCCGAACCATGGCACATCTGGGAAAAATATCCGGAACTGGTCAAACACGTCGACTTCATCACCGTGCACCTGCTGCCGTACTGGCAAGGCGTCCCGCGCAAGGACGCCATCGGCACCGCGCTGATGCATTATCGCAAGCTCCAGCAGCTGTATCCGGACAAGAAGATCGTGGTCGGCGAAGTCGGCTGGCCGTCCAACGGCAACCGTTTCCGTGCCGCCGACCCGTCGCTGTCCAACGAGGCAATCTTCCTGCGCAAGTGGTTCCATGTCGCGCGCCGCCTCGGCATCGACTACTACGTCATGGAAGCGTTCGACCAGCCCTGGAAGCAAGGGCTGGGTGAAGGCCGCACCGGTGCCTACTGGGGCATGTTCAACGCCGACCGGCAACTGAAATTCCCGTTCACCGGCCCGGTGACCGAAGACACCGCATGGCCGTGGAAAGCGCTGGCCGCGGTCTTGCTGGCGCTGGGGCCGATGCTCTGGTTCGCCTGGCGCTTCTCGCGCTTCAAGCTGGCCGGGCGCTTCTTCTTCATGGCCCTGATCCAGCTCTCGGCCGGTCTGGTGGTGTGGTCGTCCACCCTGCCCTTCAATTTCTATCTCGGACCACTCGACTGGACCATGCTGATCCTGTTGTTCCCGGCCCAGATAGCCATTCTGGCGGTGCTGCTGATCAACGGTTTCGAGTTCACCGAGGTGTTGTGGCGCAAGCGCTGGATACGCCACCACGCCCTGCTCAACCCGGAGCCGCCGGCCACGCAGCCGTTCGTGTCGATCCACCTGGCCTGCTACAACGAGCCACCGGAGATGGTGAAGGTGACGCTCGATTCGCTGGCCGCACTGGACTACGAAAACTACGAAGTGCTGGTGATCGACAACAACACCAAAGACCCGGAGGTCTGGCAGCCGATCCGCGACTACTGCGACCAGCTGGGCTCGCGC
>DASSKC010000065.1:0-5212 GCA_035690885.1 Oleiagrimonas sp.
GCGGACAAACGAGCGTACTGCCACGACGCCTGCAGGTAACGCAGACGCTGACCGTGGACGCCGACGCCGTGCCTGCCGGCAAGACCGTCCGCGCCTGGATTCCCTACCCGCGCGCGAACCCCGGCCAGCAGGAAGACATCCACTTCGTGTCCAGCCAGCCGGCGCAACACCGCATCGCGCCCGCATCCACGTTGCAGCGCACGGTATATCTGGAAAAGACCGCGCAGGCCGGCAAGCCGACGGTGTTTTCGATCACCTACCAGGTAACGCTCTACGCGCAGTACCACGCGGTCGACCCGGACAAGGTGGTGCCGGCAAAAATCACGCCGGCCTTGAAACCCTTCGTGGCCGAGCGTGCGCCGCACGTCGTGTTCACCCAGCCGTTGCGCGTGTTCTCGCATCAGGTGGTGGGCGACGCCACCAACCCGTACGAGATCGCGCGGCGCATCTACGCCGCCGTGGACAAGATTCCCTGGGCCGGCGCACGCGAATACTCGACCATCGCCAACATCAGCGACTACACCCTGCATGCGGGCCACGGCGACTGCGGCGAACAGACCCTGCTGCTGATCGCGCTGATGCGCATGAACGGCATCCCGGCGCGCTGGCAGTCGGGCTGGATCTACAGCGACGGCGACTACGACAACATCCACGACTGGGCCGAAATCTACCTGGCCCCGTACGGCTGGGTTCCGGTGGACGTCACCTATGGGCGCTTCGACACCGACGATCCATCGCTGAAGTGGTTCTACCTGGGCGGGCTGGACAACTACCGCATCGCCTTCAACGACGATTTCTCGCGGCCGTTCGTGCCGGCGAAAACATCCTTCCGTTCCGACAACGTCGATTCGCAACGCGGCGAAGTCGAGTGGGACGGCGGCAACCTGTACTACAACCAATGGAGCTACCACTTCGACTGGAAAGTGCTTCCGTCGAAGCAAAATCACTAGGGACAACACAACCAACCGACGACAACAGCCACGCATGACATGAGTGGGGAGAGCATTATGGGCAGCAGTAGCTGGAAGATTCGCAAGAGCGCATTGTGTGCGGCTTTGGGTTTGTGCTTGACGCTGGCCGCCGCGCCCGCGGCATTCGCGGCCAACACCGACGGTTCAGTGGTGGGCCATACGCAACCGGGCGCGGTGGTGACCATCGTCGATCCCGACACCGGGTTGACCCGCACGGTCGTCGCCGACTCCCAGGGCAATTACCGCTTTCCGTTCCTGCCGGTGGGCGATTACGTGCTTACCACCAGGGTCAACGGAACGCAGGCGGGCAGCTCGGTGCCGGTGATCGTGAAACTGGGCCAGGCCACCACCGTGAACCTTGGTTCGCGATCGGCCACCAGGCTGGGCGCCGTCACGGTAACCGCCAATTCGGTCATCAGCGCGGTCGATGTCACCTCGACCGAGTCGGCCATGAACATCAGCGCGGAGCAGCTGCTGCGCCTTCCGGTACAGCGTGACGTGAGCGCGGTGGCCCTGCTGGCGCCGGGCGTGAACCCCGGCACGGCCGGCTTCGGCGGCATTTCCTTCGGCGGCTCCTCGGTGGCAGAGAACACCTTCTACATCAACGGCCTCAACGTTACCGACTTCTACAACCGCATCGGCTTTTCCGAAGCGCCGTTCGACTTCTACAAGGAGTTCCAGGTCAAGACCGGCGGCTACTCGGTCGAGTACGGCCGCACCACCGGCGGCGTGGTCAACGCGGTCGCCAAGTCCGGCACCAACGAGTTCCATTACGGCGCCAAGCTGGTGTGGGGTCCGTCCTCCTGGGAGACGCATGCGCACGACAGCTACCTGGACGGAACGCGCTACATCACCCGCAGCCGCGACAGCACCGACTCGCGCAAACTGAACGTCTGGGCGTCCGGCCCGATCGTGAGGGACAAGCTGTTCTTCTTCGCCATGTACGAGGCACGCGACATCAAGCCGGTCAATACCGACAACGCCGGCAGCAGCATCAACAAGGGCAAGGCGGACAACGGCTTCTGGGGCGTCACCCTCGACTGGAACATCACCACCAACAACCAGCTCTCGCTGCTGGCGTTTTCCAACAAGAACCGCACCGACACGGACACCTACACCTACGACTTCGACACCGATGCCCGCGGCGAAAAGCTTTCCGAATCGTATTCGCAAAGCGGCGGCCGCAACTGGGCACTGACCTGGACGTCGTATTTCACCGACAACCTGTCGATGAAGCTGATGTACGGCCGCAACGACCGCACCAGCTTGTCCGGCTCGCCGTCGGACGCCGAGTGCAATTACGTCACGCGCGAGGCGGCCGTGGTCGATCCGGGCGTACCGGTGGGCTGCTCGAACAATCTTTCGGTCTATGACCGCGACGATTTGCGCAAGCAGACGCGCGCCGATTTCCAGTGGTCTCTGGGCAACCACCTGGTCCGCTTCGGCATCGACCGCGAGATCGACACCTCCGACCTGAGCTCGCGCTATTCCGGCCCCGGCGGCATCGAATACGACGTCGACAGCACCACCCCCGGCTCGCAGATTTCCGACGCCGGCATCGTGCCGCCCGGCTACTACGCCTACGTGCGGGCGCGCCAGTACGAGATTTTCGGCAATTTCGAATCCACCAACATGGCCTACTACCTGGAGGACAACTGGTCGATCGGCAACAACTTCGTGCTGAACCTCGGCGTGCGCACCGAAAGCTTCGACAACAAGGACGCCGCCGGCCGCAGCTACATCAAGATGGACCACATGATCTCGCCCCGCATCGGGTTTTCCTGGGACATGAATGGCGACGGCACCACCAAGCTGTTCGGCAACATCGGCCGCTACTTCCTGCCGGTGGCCAACGTCATCAACATCAAGCAGGGCGGCGCGCTGCTGGATGCGCGCACCTTCTACGGGTTCGACGGCTGGCAGATTCTCGAGCACGACGGCGTGCAATACGCCATGCCGAAGCTGGGGCCGCAGTTCGGCTACAGCGACGACCAGGGCGACGGCACCGTCGGCGACCTGCGCTCGGAGGTCGACCACGACATGGATCCGGTGTACCAGGACGAGTTGATCCTCGGCTTCCAGCAGATGCTCGACGAGCAGTGGTCGTGGGGCGTGCGCGGCATCTACCGCAAGCTGCACAACGCCATCGACGACATCAACATCACTGCCACCCATTGCGGTCGCATCTCCAGCCACTGGGTCATGGCCAATCCGGGCCAGCCAGTCACCATCTGGGGCGATACCGACTGCAACGGCACCGACGACGGCTACGTGACCATCGACACCTCCAAGGGCGGCTACTGGACGGAGAACGACAACTACCGTTACACCAACGGCGAATGGGAATACGTCGACTCCACCGGCGGCTCGCAGCGCGGCTGGGTCGATCCCAAGCGCACATACAAGGCACTCGAACTGCAGGTCAACCGCGCCTGGGACGGCAAGTGGATGTTCAACGCCTCCTACACGCTGTCGTGGAGCGAAGGCAACGCGGAAGGTCCGGTCAACACCGATACCAACTTCGGCGACGCCGGGCGCACCGAAAACTTCGACGATCCGTTCGTGAACTACCGGGGCAACGGCCCACTGGCCAACGACCATCGCCACCAGATCAAATTGCGCGGCAGCTACGCGTTCACTCCGCACTGGCGTGTCGGCGCTACGCTCGACGCGCATTCGGGCGGCCCCATCACCGCCATGGGCGTGGGCAACCCGTACAACTGGAAGAGCTACCACAGCTATTTCATCTGCGAAGAAAACTGCACGCCTGAGCAGACGTATGCGAACCCGCAGGAAGGCGACACCTGGAGCACCTCCGACCGCGTGTTCAAGCACTCCGCGCGCGGCGGCGCCGGCCGCATGCCGTGGTACGTGAACCTGGGCGCCAGTGTCAGCTACGAGCATGCGCTCGGCAGCGTGGGCACCTTCCGCGCCAAGTTCGCGATATACAACCTGCTGAACCGCGAAGAGCCGGTCTGGGTCTACCAGGAACTCGAACCGGGCGTGGGCGACCGCAACGACTTCTTCGGCAAGGAACGCTACCTGCAATCGCCGCGCTACGCGCAATTGACTGTTTCAGTGGATTTCTGACGATCCTCCCCATGGGCCGCCCACGGACGGGCGGCCCGGTTTTCCCGATCCTCACTGGATGTTCGACCCGACGCCAAAGCTGGACAGAGCCCTCAGGGCCACGCACGACGGAAACATCCCCTCTGGCGACCTGCGCATGAACAGGTCGCCTCTTTTTTTGCCCGGAACCGCGTTCCCTTGTGAACCTGTTGCTTCTGCACAACAAGCAGAGATTCAGTGCGTCAGGAACAACTCGCCGATGGTCAACGCCACCGGATACGGCATGGGATACCTGCGATTGCTGAGCACGATCACCGTGAGGTGCTGTTTGGGCCAACGGATGACGACGTTGCGGAAACCCATGGTTTCGCCGGACTTCCATACGTAGTCTTCGCTGATGCGCCAACCGAATCCGTAGCCGACATCGGGATCGCCGATCGGTTCGCTGGCGGTGAAGAAAAGCTTCCTCGAGGCGTCGCTCAGCAACTGGTTGCCGTACAGCGAGGCGTCCCATTTGGCCAGATCGTCGATGGACGCATAGACGCCGCCATCACCGCGCGTGGCGCTGGTCAGGCTCTGGTCGGTGCGCTTCCACCGGCCGTCCACGAAGCTGTAGCCGTAGGCGCGATGCGCCGGCTTCGGACCGCGATGGTGTTCGTACATCAACGTGTGATCCATGCCCAGCGGCTGGAAGATGCGCTGGTGCATGAAGTCGGCCAGATTCATGCCCGAGACGCGCTCGACGATCAGGCCGAGCAGGACATAGGCGCCGTTGCTGTAGCGGTGCGCGTTGCCGGGTGGGAAATACAATTTATGCTGCGAGGCGATCATGCGCAGCACGTCGGCATCATTCAACTGCGTGGTGCGGTCGGGCGGGATCAGGCTTTCGTAGTCGATCAGGCCGCTGGTGTGCGTGAGCATGTTCCGCAAGGTGATGCCGGCATCGCTTGCCGGCAGTTCCGGCAACCACTTGCGTACCGAATCGTCCAGGCTCAGCTTGCCGTCCTGCGCCAGCAGCAGGATGCAGGCCGCGGTGAACTGCTTGCTCATCGAAGCCAGGCGATAGTTGGTCGCGGGCGTCGTCTTGACGTGTTTTTCAAGGTTGGCATAACCGTAGCCGCGACGGATGATGGCCTTGCCGTTCTTGACGACCAGCAGCGACGCGCCCGGTA
>DASSKC010000066.1:0-38548 GCA_035690885.1 Oleiagrimonas sp.
CACGCCCTCCTTCGCCAGCAATTCGCGCGCCGTGAGGAAGCTTTCCTTGTCGCTGATGGCGTAGGCTTTTTCCACCCGCGAAAAATCGCTGATGGTCGGCAGGAAATCCTCGCCGATGCCCTCGACCATCCAGCTCGCGGACTTTTCGCTTTTGGTGCCTTCGTTGATGTATTCGGCCAGGATCGAGCCGACCGGATCGGCGAGGACCAGCTCGGTGTCGGGCGAGGCCTCGGCAAAGCATTGCGACAGGCCGGTCATGGTGCCGGACGAGCCGCAGCCGAATACCAGCGCGTCGACCTTGCCGTCCATCTGCTCGATGATCTCGGGGCCTGTGGTGGCGCGATGCGCGGCCGGGTTGTCGGGGTTGCCGAACTGGTTGATGAAGTACGCGCCGGGCGTTTCCTCGGCGATTTTTGCGGCCAGGTCCTGGTAGTACTCGGGATGACCCTTGGCCACGTCCGAGCGCGTCAGGACCACTTCGGCGCCCATGGCCTTGAGGTTGAAGATCTTCTCGCGGCTCATCTTGTCCGGCACCACCAGGATCAGCTGGTAACCCTTGGCCTGCGCCACCAGCGCCAGGCCCAGGCCGGTGTTGCCGGCGGTGCCCTCGACCAGGGTGTCGCCGGGTTTGATCTTGCCGGCCTTCTCCGCGCCCGCGATCATCGACAGGCCGATGCGGTCCTTGACCGAGCCGCCGGGGTTCATGCTTTCCAGCTTGAGGTACAGCTCGCAGGGGCCGGTGTCCAGATGCTGCACGCGCAGCATCGGGGTGTGGCCGATCAAGTCGAGAATGCTGGATGCAACGCTCATGCGGGTTCCGTCGGTGCGCGGGGGCCTCATGATAACCGAGTCCCCAACGAGACCGGCGCGGGCAAAGCGCCAGCGCCGGTCGGTTGTTCATGGAAATTGCGCAGGTCGGGTTGAGCCCCAGGCGTAACCCGACATCCATTTCGCGTTGCGACGCGTCGGGTTGATGGAGCCAACCCGACCTACTCCGCAGGAAAAATCAGTTCATGGTGCGATGTCGGCGCTCGTCCCACATGCGCAATAGTCGGTTCTTGGCCAGCAGTTTTTCCCTTTTCATGTTGTTCAGGGTGTCGTCATCCATGGGCAGTGCACCGATTTCCGCATCATGCACCTTGCTGTCGAGCTCGCGGTGGTGGTGATACAGGCGACGAAACTCGGTGTCGACCTTCATCAAGGCCTCGATATCCTCTCGCTGCTGGTTTTCAAACATGGCGATCTCCGGATGACTGGGCACGCCGTCGCGACCGGCCACGCGGCGACATGCTTGAAACGGGGGCACGCACATACGCGCCATGCCGGCGGTGCGGCGATGGCGGACGCGGACAGGACGAATACGTGCATGAGACTGACCGGCAAAACCCGGAGCAGGAGTACTCCGGCAATTCGACCGTACTCCTTTGCGACACCCCCCGCAAGCGCGGTTCGGCAAACGACAATATATTGTTAAAACAATGAGTTGAAAGCGTGAATGCCGCCTTCAAAATCCCCCGCGTGAGTCCGCGCCATCCGGCATCGCAACCGGCTTTGACAGCATCATCAACGCGTTCCGAGCCAGCGACTGATCTGCCGTGCCAGCGCATGACTGGCCTCGCGCAGCGCCGTCGCCCCACCCCGGGCATCGGCGCTTGGTGACGGTACCGTGACATGAAAGTGTTTTTGCGCGACGACACTCGCATCGGCGTTGTCGAGCAGCGTCGCCGTGGCGTCGATGACACCGGTGCTCTGTTCGGGGCTGGCGAAGATCTGGCTGAAGTCTTCCAGCCGCAAATGCAGGCTGACGTCCGCCGTGGCCGGATTGCGCGGACCGACCACGGCACGCCACTGCCCGCTCGCGCTCAATGCCGCCTGCACCCATGGCTCGAGCAAGGTTGCCGGCGGCGCGGCCCAGTCCGATTGCCCGTACGCGGACAGTTGACCACCGTCGCGATAGTCCAGGCGGTAGTACATGTCCGTGCCGGCCAGCCACGGCGGCACGGTGACGCGCGCAACCTTGAGCACGTCGCGCTCGCCGGAAGCCGCCGGATGCGCGCCGGCAGGTGTCGCCACCGGCGCGCCCAAGGCATAGTGCTGAACCGTCCGGGTCTGCCCGGTCGACATGCAGCCGGACAACAGCAACGCGCTCGCGCACAACATGGCATACAGCATCTTCATGGCTTGTCACCTTGCCCGCCATGCGGCTCGAAACCCGGCTCGCCCGGACCCGGTGGCGGCGGCGACGGGCCGAAGATCAGGCTTTGCGGCTTGGCATTGAGTTGGTCGATCAGTGTCTGCAGCTGACGCGAGGTGCGCATCAGGCTGCGGCTGAGTTCGCTGATGTCGGGCGCGGTCTGCGTGTTCAGCTTGTGCGTGAGCTGGCGTACGTTGTCCTCGACCTTGCCCAACTTGTTGACCGGCCCGTGCGCGGCCTTGGCCAGCTGGTTGGCGTTGGTCAGCAGTTGCTGGCTGGTCTTGAGGTTTTGCTGCAGGCTGCGCATCAGTTCGGGCATGCGTTGCAGCGTCGGCATCAGTTGATTTTCGATGGTGACCAGCTTGGCCGTCACCGCGTCCAGATGCTTGAGCGTGGCGCTGATGTGCTGGCGGTTGTCGGTGTCCAGAAGCTTGTTGGCGCTGGCGAGTACGGACTTGAGGTTGTCCATGATCTGTTTGGCGGAGGCCTCCAGCTGGCCCAGGTAGCTTTTGCGCAACGGGATGTGCGCCGGATGGTCGGCGCTGGTTTGCAGCAGTTTGCGGCTGCCCTCGCCGAGCTTCAGCTCGAGCACCTCGCCGCCGGTCAGGCCGTGCTTGGCCAGCACGCCATACGTGGCATGGGTGATGTAGGTGCCGCGGCGGACATGAAAGTCGACGACGACCTTTGCCGGGTTGTGCGGATCAAAGCGGATGCGCGTGACATGGCCCACGGTGAGCCCCTTGAACTCGACCGTCGATTGCGGCTCGAGCCCGGCCACCGACTGGCTGGTGACGATGCGATAGGCCAGCGGCTCGCCCGGACCGGACGACAGCCACAGAAAGATCACCACCGCCGCGACCGAAAAAACGACCAGAAAGCAGATGGCAATGATGGCGTGCGTCCGGTTTTCCATCACTCGTGGCCCTCGTGGCCCGGCAGATCACGCAGCGGGTTGTCGTTGCGTCGTGCGCGGAAAAAATCGCGAATGAAGGGGTGGTCGACAGCGGCGACTTCCGACAAGGTCCCGACGGCGATCAAGCGGCCTTCATCAAGCACCGCAATACGATCACTCAATGTCGCCATGGAGTAAAGGTCGTGGGTGACCATCATCACCGTCAGGTTCAGCTCCTTGCGCAGTGCCCCCAGCATGGCATCGAAATCGGCCGACGAGGCCGGGTCCAGACCCGTGGTCGGCTCGTCCAGGAACAACAGCTCGGCCTCCAGCATCAGCGCTCGCGCCAGCGCCACGCGCTTGAGCATGCCGCCGGACAACTCCGCCGGGTATTTCCACGCCACCTCGGCCTTGAGACCGACCATGCGCAGCTTGAGCGCCACCGCCTCGCGTAGCAGATCCTCGTCCACATGCAAGCCGTCCTTGCGCAGCTCGCGCATCGGGAAGGCGATGTTGTCGTAGACATTGAACGGGCTGAACAGTGCTCCGCGCTGGAACAACACGCCCCAGCGCTGGCGCAGCATGCGCGCGTCCGTGCCTTCGAGCCGACCAATCGCCGATCCCAGCACGTGAATCGAGCCGGCATCGGGTTTGACCAGGCCGATCACCTGATGCAGCAGCGTGGACTTGCCCGACCCGGAGGTGCCGATGACGGACAGGAACTCACCGCGCTGAACTTCGAGGTCAATGCCGTCGTGGACGCGCTGCTCACCGTAACGCTTGCGCAGGTTGCGCACCTCGATCACGGGCGCATCGGCGTGGGTATCGAGGCGCTCGGTCACATCAACCCCACATGCGTGAGTGCCGCACCCAGCGACGCGTCCAGCAACAGGATCGCGGTCAGGCTGGTGACCACCGACAGCGTCGTGTGGTGGCTCACGCTTTCGGTGTCCGGGGACGCACTCATGCCGAAGTAGCACCCCACCAGCGCGATGACCACGCCAAACAGCACGCCCTTGCCGATGCCGATCCAGAAATTGACCACCTGCACCTGCAGCACCATCTGCTGCAGGAACAAGCCGTAGTTGATGCCCAGCTCCAGCTGCGCGGCCAATGCCGCGCCGACCGCCACCGTGACATTGGTCCAGACCACCAGCAGCGGCATGCTGATGGCCGCGCCGACCACACGCGGCAGGGCCAGGCGCAGGCTCGGCGACGAGCCCAGCACTTGCAGCGCGCTGTATTCCTCGGTGATGTGCATGGCGCCGATGCTGGCGGTCATCGCCGATCCGGTGCGCCCGGCCATCAGCAGCCCGGTGACGATGGCGCCCAGCTCGCGCGGCACCGCCGTGGACATCATGCCGATGACCAATGAGGTGGCGCCGAACTCGCGCAACACCAGACCTACCTGGATGGCCATCACCGCGCCGATCAAAAAACCGATGCAACCGAGCAGCAACATCGCCGAGACGCCGATGTGATGGACGTTGGCGGATATCTCGCGCCACGGCGTGACCCGTGGATGGCGCACGCAATAGGCCACATCGAGCATCAACTGCCCGGCCAGCAGAAAGATCCCACCGCCGGCCTCGAGCACCAGCACCACGCCGTGGCCGAAACGCTGCAGCCAGGTGGACGTGACCGGCTGCGATGAGCCGGCCAGTGACGTGGTGTCGGAAATCCACTTGAACAGCGCGCGCTGGTCATCGCTGCAATCGAGCCGATCGGGCAATTCGCCGCCCCAGATCTTCCACAGCAACAAGGCGCCGGTGCTGTCCAGCGACGCCACCTGACGCAGATCCCAGCAACCGTCACGTGGCGCATCGAGCCGCCGCAACTGGTCGAACAGCTGCTGGCGGCGCCGCTTGTCGACCAGCAGGCTCCACGACCCGGACAGGATGATCCGGGCGCCGTCATCGCATTGCCACGCTGGATCTGATGCGGTTCTCGCCATGGACGGTCGGCCTGTGCCCTCTACCCGGAACCTCGAAAACCACCCATTTATCCGTCATTCCTGCGAAAGCAGGAATCCAGTGTCCCTGACGCCAACGGCTTGAAGACACTGGGCCCCAGCCTTCGCTGGGGTGACGGGGCTATTCGAGAATCCCTACCCAAGTACCCTGCTCAGGGTACGCCAACGCGATGAATGGCGCGAAAGCGGGCTTTGCGTGACAGCAGGGAGGCCGCCTTCGCCGCGGCGTCATTTCGATGTAGGTCGTGTTGGCTTCATCAACCCGACGTGCCACGATGCGACACCAACGTCGGGTTACGCCTGCGGCTCAACCCGACCTACGCGACTACGCGACTTTTTGTTCGAGAGTTTTCACACAGTCTCGTGCGTTCCTGCGACATCGTGTCGACCACGCTTGCGCGATCAGGCGTCTTCGACACTCTCGGAAAAGCGCTTGGTGCGGTGCAGGGTGTTGCGATCGGTGTGGTGCATGGTCTCGCCGGTCGCGGCCAGCTTCAACGTCAGGTCGGAGGTGTAGCTCAGGGTGCCGTCGTCATTGAAGGTGAAGACGCTTTCAAACAAGGTCGCCTCGGCACGCCGCAGGAGATACTTGTTCTGGACCAGGCCATAGGACGTCGAGCCCGGCTCGGCCTTCAGGTGAAGCTCCTTGTCTTCGGGCTTGGCGTCGCAACCGGCGAGGATGGCCAGGCCGCGCGGAACGGCAAAGCAGCGCAACACCTGCCCGGTCGATTTCTCCCACAGGAAGTAGCCGACCTCGTCGTGGAACGGGTCCATGGCTTCTTCGCCATGGCGCCAGGCGGTCATCTCGTAGTTGAGCCCTTCCATGGTCTGCTGGCCGTTCTCGACCACCGGGATCGGCCGGAACCAGGCCTTTTCGAAATAGCCGGTCTCGGTCGTCTCGTCATCCTTGTTGTGGTACGAGCTGTCGACGCCGACGTTGCCTTCCCACTCGCCGACCAGCGGCGTCAGGGGGCCCAGTTTGCTCATGCGGTTCGGATTCATGTCGCGATCTCCTGCGGAAAGGGTGTACCGCTTCGTGCACGCCCGTGGACGAGAATGAAATGGCCACACCGACGAGAACCACCAGGCAGATGCGATGCAATGGACCCCACCCGCCCAGAATCGCCGGAGGTCATTGGTTCACCCATTCTTCATCTTCATGACCAGATGCGTCAAGCGAGCTGCAGCCGACAAGATCATGGCCGCGCACCGGGCAACGCCAACCGCTCCCACCGCGCGCAGCCGTGCTAGGATCGAACGCTTGCCAGTGAAAGCAACGCACAGAACGTTGCAGTCACGACCGGGGATCACGCGGCCCGCACCCAGCGGCGTCGCGGCCAATGCACGACGGTTGCCAGGATCGGCCTGACCGAAAACCGCACTGAGCCATCGCACCCGCGCGCTTTGACGCGCCATGGGGTGCGTCGATACCACACGACACTCGAGCCTCATTGCATGTTTGACCTGGACCTGGCCATCATCGTCATCTACCTGATTGTCATCGCGGCGATCGGACTGCGCATCAGCGGCAAGCAACGCTCGGCGAACGACTATTTCGTCGGCGAACGCAGCATGTCGTGGTGGGCGGTGTGTTTTTCCATCGTCGCCACCGAAACCTCCACCTTGACGGTCATCAGCGTGCCGGGCGTGGCCTATCTGGGCGCCTACGGCTTCGTCGAACTGGCGTTCGGCTACCTGCTTGGACGCATCATCGTGGCGATGGTGCTGTTGCCGCTGTATGCGCGCGGCAACCTGGTCAGCGCCTACCAGTACCTGGGCCAGCGTTTCGGGCCCAACGTGCAGGGCCTGGCCTCGGTCACGTTTTTGATCACGCGACTGCTGGCCGAGGGTGTGCGCCTGTTCGCCTCGGCCATTCCGATCGCCTTGCTGCTGGCGGCGATGGGCGTGCACGTCAGTTACTTCGTCATCATCCTGGTGCTGGCCGGCATCACCGTGGCCTACACCTACGTCGGCGGCATCAAGGCCGTGATCTGGACCGACGCCATCCAGATGATGCTCTACATCGGCGGCGCCCTGCTCAGTGTCGGCATTTTGCTGCATCAGGTGTCATTCGCGGACATCACCCACGCCTGGGATGCCGGCAAGTTCGAGGTCTTCGATTTCGACGCCTCGATCCTGACCAGCCCGTTCGCGTTCGTCTCCGCGATCATCGGTGGCGCGGTGTTCACCATGGCCTCGCATGGCGCCGACCAGTTGATGGTGCAGCGCATTCTGTCGTGCAAGAGCCTGCGTGACAGCCGCAAGGCGATGATCGGCAGCGCCGTGTTCGTGATGGGGCAATTTGCGTTGTTCTCGCTGGTGGGAACGCTGCTGTGGGTCAAGTTCAGCGGCCAGTCGCCGGCGGAGCTCGGCCTGAGCGGACCGGACGAGCTGTTTCCCGAATTCATCATCCGCGGGCTGCCGCCGGGGATTTCCGGCCTGATGATCGCCGGCATCCTGGGCGCGACCATGGGTTCGTTGTCCTCGGCGATGAACTCGATGTCCAACTCCACCTTGACCGACTTGATGCGCCTGTTCGTGCGCCGTGACATCGACGACAAGACGATGTTGAAGCTCTCGCGCATCTCGACCTTGTTCTGGGCCGCCGCGCTGGTCGGCTTTGCGTCCATGTTCACCAATACCGACAGCCCGGTCGTGGTGCTGGGCCTGAGCATCACCGGCTACACCTATGGCGCGTTGCTGGGCGCCTTCCTGCTCGGCCTGCTGATCAAGCGCGCCAACCATCGCGATGGCGCGATCGCGTTCATCGCCACGGTGGTGATCATGGCCGTGGTCGTGCTGACGGTGAAGATCGACGGCCAGACCCTGGCCTTCACCTGGTACGTGCCGATCGGCGTGCTGATCACGCTGCTGGTCGGCGGCGGATTGTCGCTGACCCATCCGCCGGGTCCGGTCGGTTGTAGGAGGGCTGGAAGGCCCGATCGGTAACGCCGCAAGGTATCAACCGCGCGGGCACGTCCAATCGCGGCTTCCGCCGCTCCTACCGTGGTGTGCAACCGGCTATTGGAGGCCCCGGGGTTCCCCGGTTTTCGGGCATGGGATATATTGCGGCTTCGGCCCGGAATTTGCTTCGCTGGCAATGACTTCGGCCGTCAGATTGCACCGGAGCCACACGGGAATCCCCCCGCGCAAACGCAAGAGGCCAGATGGACAAGTTCTTGATTGAAGGTGGCACCCGACTGAGCGGCGATGTCCGCATTTCGGGCGCCAAGAATGCCGCTCTGCCGATCCTGGCGGCATCGTTGCTGACCGCCGAGCCGCTGCATCTTGGCAATGTCCCGCACCTGCAGGACATCGTGACGATGAAAGCGCTGCTGACGCAAATGGGCGTCAAACTCGCGCCGCACGAACAAATGGAACTTCAGATCGAGGCCGGCGACGTGCACACCTGCGTGGCGCCGTACGATCTGGTCAAGACCATGCGCGCGTCGATCCTGGTGCTCGGCCCGCTGCTGGCGCGCTTCGGCGAAGCCGACGTGTCGTTGCCGGGCGGTTGCGCGATCGGCGCGCGCCCGGTCGACCTGCATCTGCGCGGTTTGCGTGCCATGGGTGCGGAGATCTCGGTCGACCAGGGCTACATCAAGGCCCGCGCCAGCCGTCTGGTCGGCAGCGAGATCGTGCTCGAAAAGGTCACCGTGACCGGCACCGAAAACCTGATGATGGCCGCGACCCTGGCCAAGGGCCGGACGGTGTTGTCCAACGCCGCACGCGAACCGGAAGTGGTGGATCTGGCCGAGTGCCTGAACCGCATGGGTGCACGCATTCAGGGTGCCGGCTCCAGCGTGATCACCATCGATGGCGTGGAAAAACTCCACGGCGCCTCGCACAGCGTGCTGCCGGACCGCATCGAAACCGGCACCTATCTGGTCGCCGGCGCGGTGACGCGCGGCAAGGTGCGCGCCTGCAACACGCGCCCGGACCTGCTGCGCACGGTGACCTCCAAACTGCACGAGGCCGGTGCCGACATCAGCATCGGCGAGGACTGGATCGAGCTGGACATGCACGGGCGCCGCCCGCGTGCGGTCGACATCAACACTTCGCCCTACCCCGGCTTTCCGACCGACATGCAGGCGCAGTTCACCGCGCTTGATGCCGTCGCCGAAGGCTCCGGCGTGGTCATCGAGAACGTGTTCGAAAACCGCTTCATGCACATCCTCGAGCTGCAACGCATGGGCGCCAAGGCGCAGATCGAGGGCAACACCGTCATCATCACTGGCCGCGAACACCTGACCGGCGCCTCGGTGATGGCCACCGACCTGCGTGCATCGGCGAGCCTGGTGCTGGCAGGACTGGCCGCCGAGGGCACCACCGAGGTGCGTCGCATTTATCACATCTATCGCGGCTATGAGTACATCGAAAAGAAATTCAGGCAGCTCGGCGCGTCGATCCGCGTCAGCTCCGATCACCCCGAAGCGGCCCCGGATGCCACGCGCGATACCCGACACGGTGGTTGATCGGTCGAGTTTGCCCGCGCACACCGGCTGCGCCGCGCTTGCGCGGCACGGCGCGCACTGACGTGTCCACCATCCTCGCCATCGACATCGGCCGCACCGGCTGTCGCGCAACGCTCTGGGACACCGCCACGGCGACGGCGCTCGACACGGCCAGCGGCGACGGCAGTCTCGGTCTGGGTGCCGAAAATGGCGTCACGGTCGCCGCTGCTGCCATCCTGGACGTCGCCAAGCCGCTGTTGCTGGCCAACCATGTCGATCATGTCGATGCCGTCGGCGTGGGCGCCGCCGGCGCCATGCAGGATCGCGCCGTGGCCCGGCAGCTGGCGCAACGCCTGGTCGCCACCCTGCGGACGAGCGCGGCGGCGGTCACCAGCGACGCCATTACCTCGCACGCCGGCGCACTGAACGGCCAGGCCGGCGTGGTGTGTGCCGCGGGTACCGGCGCCGTGACCGTGGCGATCGGCGCCGGCGGCGCATTCCGGCGCGTGGACGGCTGGGGTCCGTGGCTGGGCGATGAAGGCAGCGGCGCGTGGCTGGGTCGCCAGGGGTTGCAGGCCGCCGCGCGCGCCGGCGACGGGCGCGGGCCGGAGACCTCCTTGCTGGCGGCCATGAAGACACAGTTCGGCTCGATCCGCGAGCTGGCCATGCAGCTCGGTTCCGACCCCAACCCGGCCCGCCGCATGGCCGCGTTTGCGCCGGCCGTCGCCGATGCCGCGCGCGCTGGTGACGCAGTGGCCAAACACTTGATGCAGACAGCCGCCGAAGCGCTGGCGCAATCGATGCTCGCGGCAGCCAAGGCCCTGAACGCGACGCAGCCGGTTCCCGCCGTCATCCTCGGCGGACTGGTCAACATGGGGCCGGTGTTGCTGGACCCGCTGCACGCCGCACTCGGACGTGGCGACAGCCACATCCAGTTGCAGCCGCCACACGGCGACGCGATCGACGGCGCGCGGCTGATCGCCGCCACGCTCGACGGCATTCACGAACCCTGGATTGCGCGCGCGAGCAAGTGACTCGCGCCGCAACGACACATGCAAACCCGGAGCATCCCGACTTGAGCACGACCACGCCTCCCCCGCAGCGAAACGCCGGCCTCGACACACTCGCCACCGAAGGCGTGCGCCCCGGTCTGGACGATCTCGACCAGCGCCCGACCACCGATCTGGTGCAAACCATCATCGAGGCCCAGGCTGCCGCGCAGCAGGCGGCGCTGGCGGCGGTTCCGTCCCTCACCGCGGCCGTCGACGCCATCGCGGCACGCCTGGAGCAAGGCGGACGCCTGTTTTACGCCGGCGCCGGCACCTCGGGTCGACTGGCCATCCTCGATGCCTCCGAATGTCCGCCGACGTTCAACACGCCACCGGAAATGGTCGTGGCCTTGATTGCCGGCGGCGCCGAGGCGGTGCAGAACGCCGTGGAAGGTGCCGAGGACGACGCGTCTGCCGGCGCCGCCGCACTCGAGGCGCACGACCTCACGCCGAACGATGCCGTGGTCGGCATCACCGCCTCCGGACGCACGCCGTTTGCCGTGGGCGCGGTGCGTCATGCGCGTGAAAAAGGTTGCTACACGGCCGCCATCGTCAACAACGCCGACAGCGAACTGTCCGCCGTTGCCGAAGACACGATCGAGCTGCCGACCGGTCCGGAAGTGGTGTCCGGCTCAACCCGCCTGTGCGCGGGCACGGCCCAGAAAATCGCGCTCAACACTTTGTCGACCGCGGTCATGGTGCGCCTGGGCAAGACCTACGGCTCGTACATGGTCGACGTGCGCACCAGCAACGAAAAGCTGCGCCGCCGCGCGCAACGCATGCTCGGCCAGATCACCGGTGCCGACGATGCCGCCTGCGCCGACGCATTGGCCGCGACCGGCGACCAGGTCAAACCCGCCGTGGTGATGTTGCTCGGCCACTGCGACGCCGCCGAGGCGACGCGCCGGCTGGATGCGGCCAAAGGGCACGTGCGCGCCGCGCTGACAAACTCTGGCGTAAAACAACCGTAGGAGCGGCGGCAGCCGCGATTGGGTCATGCCGCAAGGCAACAACCGTGCAGGCACGCCCGATCGCGGCCGCCGCCGCTCCTACAGTGGGTGTGGTTGTTCGAGGTTCAGCCGGCAAGTCACGTTCTTGCGGCGAGTCGTGTCGGTGCGCGCGGGGTGTCAGCGCGCGTAGGTCGGATCAAGGAGCACAGCGACGGATCCGACGTCGTCATGCCCACGTCGGATTGATGAAACCAATCCGACCTACGCCTGGACGCCACCGCGCCGTGCTGGCGGGACACGTGGGTAGGGCGGGCACTGCCCGCCAACAAACCTTCATGCATCCATCGCGCATGATTGTTGGGCAATGCCCAACCGACGCCTTCGGCGCCGTCGGTGCGCATGCGCGTATCAATAATCGCGCTTGTGCCATTGACTGTCGGTCACCTTGGCAGCGGTCGTTTTGCCGTCGGCGCTGGTCTCGATCGCATCCACGTACCAGCCGCGACCGTTGGTACGGTCGTCGGTGCGGTAGCGAAAGCGCACGTAGAGGGTGTGGGCCGGCAACTTCAACTTGCGGGTTTGCCAACCGTCGCTGGTGCCGGTCAGGTGTCGCAAGGTGGTCCAGCGTTTGCCGTCCGGTGATGCCGCGATGCTGCCATAATCCTCGTCCGGCTGCATGCGGTACCAGGTCTGCCACGACAACGTGGCGTGCGCGTGCGGCTCGACCCTGGCGGTCAGTGTGCGGTTGAGGTATTCACCGTAGCCGGCAAACCACGCCGCGCCGCGGTCAGGTGCCTGGACGGGGATGGCGTTGGCGATATCGGTGAACACGTGCCGGATCATGGTCACCACCGACGGACCGGTGCGCGTCGGGTGCACGCGGTTGGTCAGCAGGATCGCGATCACGTCGTTTTTCGGATTGATGGCAATCATGGTGCCGGTGAAACCCTCGTGACCGGCCGTGGCCGGACCGGACAACGCGCCCATCATGTAGTCGCGATTGATCGACCAGCCGAGCCCCGTGGCGTTGCCCGGAAACCGCTTGTTCCAGTTGGTCAGCAGCAACTTGACTGCTTGCTCGGACAACACGCGCACGCCGTCGTAGGTGCCGCCGTTGAGCATCATCTGCCCGAACACGGCCAGATCGTGCGCGCTGCTGAACAGGCCGGCATGTCCGGCCACGCCGTCAAGCGCCCACGCGTTGCCGTCATCAACCTCGCCACGCAACATGCCGCGCCCGACCCACGGCTGATACTCGGTGGCCGCGATGCGCGGTTTCAGGCTGTCCGGCGGGTTGAACATGGTGTCGCTCATGTGCAACGGACCGGTCAGATGCTTGCGCAGGAACACGTCCTCGCGCTCGCCGCTCAGGCGCTTGATCAAGGCGCCCAGCACGATGAAGTTGATGTCGCTGTAGACGTAGTGCGTGCCCGGCGGATGCTCCAGCGGCAGGTTGTACAGATACGCCAGCTTGTCCTTGCGCGAACCCTTGACGGCATACAGCGGTGTCGGCGGCGAGGGCCGGAAACCCGACGTGTGCGTGAGCAGTTGGCGGATGGTGACCGCTTCCTTGCCGTGGACGCGAAACGCCGGAATGTACTTGGCGACCGGGTCATCGAGCTTGAACTTGCCCGCGTCCCACAGCTGCATGATCGCCGTGGCCGTGAACAACTTGGTCACCGATGCCATGTCGAAAATGGTGTTCTTTTGCATCCGATCCGGATGCGGCCGGTTGTCGGCCTTGGGACGCGGATGGGCGACGGTATTGAAATGCGCGTCGGTGTAGATCGAGGCGTAGCCGTACGCTTCCCAGTCCGCAATCACGCCGCGCCGCGCCACCAGCACCACGGCACCGGGCGCTACCCGACGCACCAGCGCGCGGGAGATCGTGCCGTCGATGTCCTCCAGCGCCGATGCAACCATCCCGGCCTCGGCCGGCGTCCCCTTGTGCAAGGTGGGCGCGCACGGACAACCCGGTTGGTTCCACGGGTACGCATGCGCCGGCGACGCGGCCTGTGCGGAGGCCGCGAACATGCATGCCATGGTCAGCGCCCAACCGGCACCCCGCTTTTGCGCAACCCGTTTGCCTGACATCATTATCCAGCCCCTCGAACGAAACCGCGCAAATCATCAATAAAGCAGATACCTGGCGCGGATGTTCTTGAACCGCGCCAGGTCTTTTTGCCAGCGCTTTTGCATGGCGGCGACGGACATGCCGTTCTTGATGCCCTGACGAATCCAGTCGTTGCCGATCAGATGATCGAAGTGCGATTTCCTGAACGCGAAATGCTTCGGATACAGGTCGTGGATGGTCTTGATCACGCTCAGGCCGACCACGACCGGATTGAAGCGGGTGCGGTCCATGACGTGCACCTGCACGCCATTGCACAGTTTGCCTTCGAACTTGGAGAACGTCGGCGTGAAGTGCACCGGGCGAAAACGCACGCCGGCGAGGCGCTTGTCGTTCAAGGCGTTGGCCAGTTCGGTGGCGTTGATCCACGGCGCGCCGGTCAGCTCGAACGGGCGCGTGGTGCCGCGGCCTTCGGACACGTTGGTGCCTTCGACCAGACCCATGCCGGGATACACCAGCGCCGTGGTCTGGGTCGGCATGTTCGGTGACGGCATGACCCATGGCAGCGGCGTGTCGCGGTAGTACATCGGGCGCTTCCAGCCGCGCATCTTGACCACGGTGAGGTCGGCATGGATGTCGAACTCGTTGTTGAACAGCCTGGCCAGCTCGCCGATGGTCATGCCGTAGCGCAAGGCGATGGGGTACTGACCGACGAACGAGGCGTAATCCGGATCCAGTACCGGTCCCTGCACCTTGATGCCGCCGATCGGGTTGGGACGATCGAGCACGAGGATCGGGATGTCGGCCCTGGCCGCGGCTTTCATCGCGTCGGCCATGGTGTAGAGATAGGTGTAAAAACGCGAGCCGACGGCCTGGATGTCGAATACCAGCACATCGACGTTCTCGAGCATCGCCGGCGTCGGTTGGCGCGTGTCACCGTACAGGCTGTACACCGGCACGCCGGTCACCGGGTCGGTGTACGTGCCGACATGGGCGCCGGCCTGATGCGAGCCGCGGATGCCGTGCTCGGGGCCGAACAAGGCGACCAGATGCACGCCCGGCGCGTTCGCCAGCAGGTCGATGTCGCTGACCAGCTGATCGTTGACGCCGGTAGGGTTGGTGATCAGGCCGACGTTCTTGCCGGCAATCAGGTCGAGCCGGTCATGCAGCAGGACTTCGATGCCGGTCTGGAACGACGCGTCCGCACGCGGCGGTGCGGCCACCGCCGAGGCCGAGAAAAACGCCAGCACGAGGCAGGCCAGAACCGCTCGCACGCGGTGGTGGAATCTGTCAGTCATCACGCTTGTGCCACTCGCTGTCAGTCACTTCGGGAGACACCATGCTGCCATCGACGCCCACGCGCAACGCGTCCACGTACCAGCCGCGGCCATTGGTGCGCGAATCGGTGCGATAGCGGAACTGGATGTAACGGGTGTCGGCCGGCAACGCCACGCGCTTGCTCTGCCAACCGTTGCTGTAGCCGGTGAGCAAATCGAGCTCCTTCCAGTGCACGCCGTCAGAGGAAGCCTCGACGCTGCCAAAATCGTTGCCGGGCGCGAGCCGGTACCAGGTCTTGAACGACAACATCGCACCGTCCTGCGGCTTGACCCGGGCCGTCAGCGTCCGGTTCAGGTAATCGCCGTAACCGGAAAACCACGCCTTGCCGCCCTGCGGCGCATTCACGGGAATGGCATTGGCGATGCCGGTGAAGACCTGGCGAATGGCGGTCACGATGGACGCGCCGTGGCGGGTCGGATGCACGCGATTGGTGAGCAGGATGGCGACGATGTCGTTGTTCGGATTGATGGCAATCATGGTGCCGGTGAAACCCTCGTGCCCGGCGGTTTCGGGCCCGGACAAGGCGCCCATCAGATAACCGCGATCGATCGACCAGCCCAGACCGGTCGCGTCATCGGGAAACTGCTGGTTCCAGTTGGTCAGCAGCAACTTGACCGCCTGCTCGGACAACACACGCACGCCGTCGTAGGTGCCGCCATTGAGCATCATCTGCCCGAACACGGCCAGGTCGTGCGCACTGCTGAAGATGCCGGCATGCCCGGCCACGCCATCCAGCGCCCAGGCGTTCTCGTCATCAACCTGCCCCCACAACAGGCCACGGCCGGTCCACGGCTGATATTCGCTGGCGGCGATGCGCGGCTTGAGCCTGGCCGGCGGGTCGTACATGGTGTCGCGCATGTGCAACGGAGCGGTCAGGTGCTCGCGGATGAACACGTCCTCGCGCTCGCCGCTCAGGTGTTCGATCAAGGCACCGAGCACCAGAAAGTTGATGTCGCTGTAGACATAGTGCGTGCCCGGCGGGTGTGCCAGCGGCAGTTGCAACACGAAATCGAGCCGATCGGCACGCGAGCCCTTGACCTTGTACAGCGGCGTGGCCGGATCGGGCCGGAAACCGGAAGTGTGCGTGAGCAACTGGCGGATGGTCACGTTGCCCTTGCCGTTGACACCGAACTCGGGCAGGTATTTCGCGACCGGGTCATCGAGCTTGAACTTGCCCTCGTCCCACAACTGCATCACGGCGGTGGCGGTGAACAGCTTGCTCACCGAGGCCATGTCGAAGATCTCGTCCTTTTGCATCGGCAACGGGTGGCCGACGCGGTCGTAATCGGCGTTCTTGTACAGCAACGCGTAGCCATAGGCCTTCCACTTGGCGATCACGCCGCGACGCGCCACCAGCACCACGGCACCCGGTGCCGCGCGACGGGTCAGCAGACGGCTGACGATGCCGTCGATATCGGTCAGTGCCTCGGGCACCAAGCCGGCCTGCGCCGGCGTTCCCACATGCAAGGTGCGGTCACACGGGCAGTGCGGCTGGTTCCACGGATACGGATGTGGCGGCGTTGCGCCATGCGCAGGGATCATCAAGACCCACGCCAACACCCATGTCGCCGCAACAGTGACCGCGCGCCTCAACCGATTGCCTGAAACCATGCCTCGCACCTCCCACCATGAGCCACCCCGGATCGGGAGCCTCGGACAACTGCCCCTTTGTCCGTCATTCCTGCGAAGGCAGGAATCCAGTGTCTTTGACTGTCAAAAGCTTGAAGACGCTGGACCCCAGCCTGCGCTGGGGTGACGAGGATTTTTCGAGGTTGCCGATCACGCCCGGCAAACCCTTTCAAACATACCCAGCGCACGACATGCGCGGCCAATGAAAATCACCGCGGCATGCATAACCGACGGATATGGATGGTTTGAAAACCGGAATGACCATCGCACCCGAAATGCGGGCTTGCACGCTCGCGCATTGCTCCCGCTTCGCCTAGGATGAATGGTTCAATCCATTCCCGCATGCCCGGACCACGCCATGAGCAAACGATCCCCATCGACGCGATTCGCCACACTGATTCTGGCCGTGCTGGCCATGGCCGTCCTGGCCACGCCGGCATGGGCCAAGGGCGTACCGGACGCGCTCAAGCAATCGGGTCTGAACCTGATGCCGTGGCCGGCGCACATTTCGCTGCAAAAGGGCCAACTCACGCTGTCGAGCCAGTTCAACATCAGCGTCACCGGCAACCCCGGCCATCGCGTGTATGACGCGGCCAACCGCGTGCTGCAGCACCTGCAGATCCGCACCGGTCTGTTTCTCGACCAGCACCGCGTGACGGACAAGTCCACGAACCCCGAGGCCGACCTGGTCATTCGCGTCAAGCGGCCGGGCAAGCTCGAGATCGGCGAAGACGAGTCCTACCAGCTAACCATCAACTCGCAGCAGGCGGTGTTGACGGCCACCGACGGCCTCGGTGCGCTCCACGGCCTGCAGACGCTGTTGCAGCTGGTGCAGACCGGCGACAAGGGTTACTACCTGCCGGCGGTGACGATCCGCGACCAACCGCGCTTCAAGTGGCGCGGTCTGATGATCGACGTGGCGCGCAACTTCCAACCGATGCACGTGATCAAGCGCAACATCCGCGGCATGACCGCGGTCAAGATGAACGTGTTGCACCTGCACCTGAGCGACAACCAGGGCTTCCGCATCCAGAGCAAGACATTCCCGAAACTGGCGAAGATGGGCTCGTTCGACAACGAGTACTTCACCCAGGCACAGATGAAGGAAATCATCCGCTACGCCGGCGACCGCGGCATCATCGTGGTGCCGGAGTTCGATCTGCCGGCCCACGCGCAAGCCTGGTTCGTGAGCCACCCGGAGCTGGCCAGCGCGCCCGGTCCGTTCCCGCGCGAAATCCACTTCGGTGCGCGCAATCCCTCGTTCGACCCGACCAACCCGAAAACCTACACGTTCCTGGCCAAGTTCTTCGGCGAAATGGCCAAGCTGTTCCCCGGCCCGTACATGCACATCGGCGGTGACGAAAACTACGCCCACGGCTGGACCAACAACCCGGCCATCCAGGCCTACATGCAACCGGACATCAAGACCAATGCCGAGCTGCAAACCGAATTCATCAACAAGCTTGCGAAGATCGTGCACGACGACGGCAAGCAGGTGATCGGCTGGGACGAAGTGCTGCAGCCGGGCATTCCGGCCGACACCATCATCCAGGTCTGGCGCGGCAAGAAATCGCTATATGAAGCCGCGCGCAAGGGTCATCGCACCATCCTGTCCGACGGCTATTACCTCGACCTGCTGCACAGCGCCGCGTTCTACTACAAGAACGACCCGATCCCTGCCGGCACCCAGCTGTCGCCCGAAGCGCGCAAGAACATTCTCGGTGGCGAAGCCGAACAGTGGAGCGAGCTGGTGCGACCGGCGACGATCGACTCGCGCATCTGGCCCAGCACCGCGGCCATTGCCGAACGCCTGTGGTCGCCGCGCGATGTCAACGATGTCGACTGGATGTACACGCGTCTGCACGTGGTCAGCCTGTGGCTCGAAGCACGCGGCCTGATGCACCTGCACGCCCAGGCCATGCTGTTGCGCGAGCTGAGCAACGGCTACGACACCAAGCCGCTGAAAGTGCTGGTCGACGTGATTGCACCGGTGCAGGGTTACGACCGCGTCGGCAGCCGCACCTACTCGGTGTTCTCGCCGCTGGCCTCGCTGGCCGATGCCGCCACCGCCAACCCGTGGGCGGCGATCCAGTTCAAGCAATGGGTCGAGCAATACGCCGACACGCGCGACGCCGCCAGCGAAAGCAAGATCCGCACCCAGCTCAAGCAATGGATCGCCAATGATCCGGCGCTGGAAAAGGTGATCGCACAATCGCCGCGTCTGCATGCGGCCAAACCGTTGGCACAGTCGCTGGCGGCGCTGTCGAAAATCGGCCTGCGCGCGCTCGACTACCTCGACAACAACCAGCCCGCGCCACGTGAATGGGCCAAGAACACCACCGACGATTTCCTCGCCGCGCGCAAGTCGGCGATCGCCACCGAGCTGCATATCGTCGATCCGATCGAGCAGCTGGTGGTGATGGCAGTCAAGGGCTGATCTCCCACGGCAGACGTAGGTCGGATTGGATCCATCAATCCGACGTCGACGCGATGTCGGATCCGTCGCTGCGCTCCTTGATCCGACCTACGGCACCTCGCGGACGGCGCCCTGATCGGCGCTGGTGGTCAGTGACGCGTAGGCGCGCAGCGCCTTGGTCACGCGGCGTTGGCGCACTTCGGTCGGCTTGTAGGCCGTCTCGCCGCGCTGCTCCATGGTCTGTCGGCGATGTGCCAAGATGTCATCGCTGACGTCGAGGTGGATGCGGCGTTGTGGAATATCGATCCGGATGGTGTCGCCTTCCTCGACCAGGGCGATGGCACCACCCTCGGCCGCCTCCGGCGATGCATGGCCGATGGACAGGCCCGACGTGCCGCCGGAAAAGCGCCCGTCGGTCAGCAACGCACAGACCTTGCCCAGGCCCTTGGATTTCAAATAGCTGGTCGGATACAGCATTTCCTGCATGCCCGGCCCGCCCTTGGGGCCTTCGTAGCGGATCACCACCACGTCGCCGGCGACGATCTGGTTGCCCAGGATCGCCTTGACCGCCGAGTCCTGCGACTCGAACACGCGCGCACGGCCATCGAAGACGAGGATGGAATCGTCGACGCCGGCGGTCTTGACGATGCAGCCACGCTCGGCGATGTTGCCGAACAACACGGCCAGCCCGCCGTCCTGGCTGTAAGCGTGTTGCTTGTCGCGCACGCAACCGGCGGCGCGATCGCTGTCCAGATCGGGCCAGCGCACTTTTTGCGAGAACGCGGTCTGGGTGCGGATGCCGGCCGGCGCGGCGCTGTACATCTTGTGCACGGCCGCGTCGTCGCTGCGACTGATGTCGTAATGATCCAGTGCCGCGGTCAACGAAGGCGAGTGCGTCATGTGCACATCGCGATTGAGCAGGCCGGCGTTGTCGAGCTGCCCCAGAATGGCCATCACGCCACCGGCGCGATGCACGTCTTCCATGTGGTACTTGGGCGTGGACGGCGCCACCTTGCACAGGCACGGCACGCGCCGCGACAGGCGATCGATGTCGGCCATGGTGAAGTCGACCTCGCCTTCGCGCGCGGCCGCCAGCAAGTGCAGCACGGTATTGGTCGAGCCACCCATGGCGATGTCCAGGCTCATGGCGTTCTCGAACGCCGCGTGCGTGGCGACATTGCGCGGCAGCACGCTGTCGTCGCCTTGCTCGTAAAAACGCCTGGCCAGATCGACGACCAGCCGCCCTGCTTCGAGGAACAACTCGCGACGATCCTCATGCGTGGCCAGCAACGAGCCGTTGCCCGGCAGCGACAGGCCCAGGGCCTCGGTCAGGCAGTTCATGGAGTTGGCGGTGAACATGCCCGAGCACGAGCCGCAGGTCGGACACGCCGAACGCTCGAACTCCGCGACTGTCTCGTCGTCGGCCGAATCATCGGCGGCCACCACCATGGCGTCGATCAGGTCGAGCTTGTTGTCCGACAGACTGGTCTTGCCCGCTTCCATCGGTCCGCCGGAGACGAACACCACCGGAATGTTCAGGCGCATCGCGGCGATCAGCATGCCCGGCGTAATCTTGTCGCAATTGGAAATGCACACCAGCGCATCGGCGCAGTGGGCATTGACCATGTATTCGACACTGTCGGCGATCAGCTCGCGGCTGGGCAGCGAATACAGCATGCCGTCGTGGCCCATGGCGATGCCGTCGTCCACGGCAATGGTGTTGAACTCCTTGCCGATGCCACCGGCCTTTTCGATCTCGGCGCGCACCAGCTGGCCCATGTCCTTGAGGTGGACATGGCCCGGCACGAACTGCGTGAACGAATTGGCGATGGCGATGATCGGCTTGCCGAAGTCGCCATCGTTCATGCCGGTGGCACGCCACAACGCGCGCGCGCCGGCCATGTTGCGGCCGTGGGTGGAAGTGCGGGAACGGTAATCGGCCATGGAAACCTCGAACGAAACACAATGCCAACAGAAGCCTTCCAGACTATACGAAACCCCGTGGCAGCGCACCGGATCGCTCGGCATAACCCGCGCGTCGGTGCGAAGACGCGGGAAGTCCGCCGTGAGCCGAAGGTGCAGATCGGGCACGGCCCGACAATCCGTCCGAATGCGCTCGTGAAGGTGTGTTGGCGGGCAGTGCCCGCCCTACGCGGCGCGCTCATGGGGGCGATATTTCGTGCGCACACGAGACCGGCGCGACCCCGAAGAGCCGCGCCGGCGGTTGCTGCTTTCAGTGGATGAAGCGATCAGAAGTGGTACGTGATGCGGCCATAGAAGTACTGGCTGAACACGCCGTAGTCGAGCGAGCTGACCTGGCCCAGACCATTGGCATTGCCGGCCGGCAATTTGCCGAAGGCGTTGCGGATGCCCAACTGCAGGTCCATGCCGAACGACGTCGCGTACGAACCTTGCACGTCCCACCAGATCAGCGACGGTCGACGGTTGGTCGACTGGCTCGGATCGGCGGTGTTCGGGTTGGAACACAGGCCAAGCGTGGTCAGGCTGTACTGCGGATAGCCGCGGCGTGCCCAACCGTTGCTGCAGGTGCCGGTGAAGTCGCTGATGTAATGCCCGGTGACGCTGGCATTCCACGGCCCCTTCTGCCAACCGACGATCAGCTGCGCCTTCCATTCCGGAATGGCACCCTGGTCCAGATCACCGACCACCTTGCTGACGATCACGGAACCATCCGGCTGCGGCGACAGCACCTTGTACTCGTTCACGTGCGTGGAACGCAGATGGATGTTGAACTGACCGATCGAGGTCATCGGGAAGACGTAGCCGCCGCCGAAATCGATACCGGAGGTGATCACGCCGCCGTTGTTGCCGGTGCGGATGCTCATGTCCTGGATGTTGCCGGAGGGAGTACGCGTGATGCGGCTGCAGTAGTCCTGGATGCCTGCCTTGTAGCAGCGATTGAGGATCAACTGCGCGCTGACGCTGCTGATCTGGTTCTCGAGCTTGATGTGGTAGTAATCCACGTTCAGGCTCAGACCCGGAGCGAACGACGGGCTGTAGACAAAGCCGGCCGTCTTGGACACCGAGGTTTCCGGATCCAGGTTCGGGTTGCCGCCGTAGGTACCGGTCAACTGCGAGTTGAGCTGGGTATAGCTCGCCGGCACGCCCGCCGCCTGGCAGTTGGCCTGCACGTTCGCTGGTGCTGCGGTGTAGTTGCTGCACGGATCGACGACGTAGGGGTAGCCGGTCGACGGTGGCGAGAACAGCTCCGACAAGTTGCCGGCGCGGAAGCCTTCGGACCAGCTGGCGCGGAACAACAAGTCATGGATCGGCTGCCAGCGCAAACCGACCTTGGAGTTGGTGGTCACGCCGAACGTGCTGTAGTCCGAACGCCGCGAGGCCAGATCGACACTCAACGCATAGGCACCCGGCACCTGCGCCAGGATCGGCACATTGATTTCGCCAAAGACCGAACTGACGTCATACGTGCCGTGCAGGACCTGGCCACCGCTTTCGGTGCCGATCATGCTCGTGGCACCCGGCGTGGACGTACCGGACACGGTGCGCTTCTGGTAACCCAAAGCGAAGCCGACGCCACCGGCGGGCAGCATGAACAGGTCCGCCGTGGAGATGTTGGCCGCAATCGAGTGATAGGCCTTTTCGTCGTTGGAGTAGACGTGGACGCTGCCTTTGCCCAGGAACTTGGCCTGTTCCTCGGTCATGCGACCGGCACCGGCAAACGGATTGAGCGGCACGCAGCCATACTGCGCGCGCGCCGCGCAATCGGGGCTGGTACCCATCGCGATCGCCAGATTCTCCGGCACGTTGGACTGCCCGCTGAACACGTGGTTGACGGCATTGATGTAGTTGGCGTTCCAGTCCCAACGCGACCCGATCATCTCGAAATGACCGGCCAGGCCCGCCGAGATGCGGAACGTGCGCGAGCGATGGATGCGCGTGCGTCGACCTTCACCCAGGGTGCGCTTGTAGATGGCTTCCAGCGCGGGAGCCTCATAGCCGGGTGCCAGCGTGATGGGGTCGCTGTAGGCGATGTCAAAGCCGAACGGGTTCTGCGCGGCCGGGAAGAACATGCCCGGATTGTCGTAGTAGATCAGGCCGGCCGAGCGCGGCCCCTTGCTCTCGCGATGCGTATACAAGGCACTGAAGTTGGCCGACATGTTGTCGCTGAAGTTCCAGCTGCCCTCGGTGTAGGCGGACTTGATGTCCTGATTGATGGTCAGCGGGATGTTGGTGGCACCCTTGTAGTAATTGTCGGTCGGAACCCACGGCCGGTAATTGGCCGGGTCGTCACCGGCCATGCCGTTCTTGATGGTCAGGTCGCAATGCGGCAGGTAATACTTGGTGCCATTCGCGAGCGTGACCAGTTGATTGGGACACTGCGCGGAGGTCAGGCCCGTATACGCGGCAGGACTCGCGCCGGTCGGTGTCGTCGGGTCGCCCATCGACGGCGGATTGAAGATGAAGCGACCGGCCGGCGTGGCCGAGCCACCAGCCACCGAGGCCAGCTTTGGATGCCGATAGTTCAGATCACCGAACACGCGGTTGTAGGCCGGAATGGCGTCCACGGTGCGCTCGGAACCGGAGAACGTGATGTGGCCCCAGTCACCGGCGCGACCAAACGTGAAGTGCACCGACTGTTGCTTGCCGTCCCATTTGCCGGTCTCGCGACCGTGCGCGATGCCGCCCTGCACGGACAGCGTGGCGCCGTTGTAGTTCTTCTTGGTGATGATGTTGACCACGCCGGCGATGGCGTCGGCACCGTAGGTCGCCGAGGCACCGTCCTGCAGGATTTCGATGTGATCGACGATCGACAGCGGAATCTGGGTCAAATCGACCGAACCGCCGAAGCTGGACACGAAGCGCTTGCCGTTCAGCAACACCAGCAAACGGTTGCTGCCGAGATAGCGCAGGTTGATGCGCGTGGCACCGGTGCCGTAGAACGAACCGGTCTGGATGCCCATCGAATAGCCGACGCTGGGCAGGTTGTTGAGCAGCTGACCGATGTCCTGGAAACCGGAATCCTCGATCTGCTGGTGGGTGACGCGGGTCACCGGTGACGCCGGCGCGACATCACTTTGCCGGATCAAGGTACCGGTCACGGTGATGGTCTTGAGCTGCTCGGCGTTCTGGTCTTGCTGATCCTGCTGAGCCTGACCAGCACCGGCAGCCATCGCCGGCATGGTGACCGCGCAGGCACCGAGCGCCATCACGGCCAGCGAGCGGCGTATGCATTTTGTGAGCGCGTTATGCGAGTACATGATGTTACCCCTACGTTACTTGTTTTCGAGTTCACTCAAGCGAGTGAAAAGGTGTACGTAACTAAGTACGCACGGAAACGCGGCCAACCAGAGCGTTCCGTCACCGTCCGTTGCGGACGAGCGACATCACGCCATGGCCGATGGCCACCATCGACGACAAGCGGGTAGAACTACGCATCGAGCGCAAATACGCCCAATCGGGCCGGTCCGATCACACCTGCAATGCAGGAGGTAAATGGCTGGCACACCAGCAGCCATCCACCGGGTGTCGGTAGATTCCGTTCCGGCCCCTCTCCCCACCAACGTTACGATAGTGTTACGTATAACGCACGATGGGTTATGCGAACCAATGAAAAGGTTTGGCTGACCTATAACCTGAAGTTATGCATCGTGTATAAATCGTACCAATCTGCTTCGCCGGCACCGTCGCCTATCGGGCCAACAACGCCGTCAGCGCGTCGAGTTGTTTGCTGTACGCATCCAGCGTGTGGGCAACCATCGCGACGTTGTGCGCCGCGGCATCCCACTTCCCGGCGCCGAGCGCCTGGCGGACGGCGGGGAACACCTTCACGCCGTAGCCGGTGTAGATGCCCGGCGCGACCAGCTGGTTTTTGTACCAGGGCCGTGTCGGCAATCCATCGGCGGTCAGCAGGCGCTGGTGCATGGTGCCGATCAGCGTGTTGACCTTGTGCAGCTGCGACTCGGGAATGGCCAGCCCTTGCGCCACGCGCGCGTCGTAGGCTTTCTGGTACGCCTGCGCGCTGTGCAGCAATCGCTGTGCCGCCTGATCCAGTGGCGTCAGGTCGATCTTCGGCACGTCGGGCAAGGTGGCCGGCGGCGCAAGCGGATGACGCGGATCGGCGACAAGCTTGTACGCATTGGCCGCAAACAGCTTTTGCTGACGCTGGTACGCCTTGCGCTCGCTCTTGATCTTGTTGCGCAAATCGGTGACGTAGCGCTGCATGATGCGACCGACGTCGCTGAAGCGCATCGGCAACACCTTGGCGTTGGCCGTGCGCATGACCACGTGGCCGGCCATCTTGGCCAGCGCCACGCCGTACACCAGGCCGGGGTCGCCAAAGCGGATGTAGTGATCGAACGAGTCGTAGCGCGAATGGTAGATACCTGCACCGGCGTTCTCGCCACGGAAACCGAGGCTCAGCGAGGCAATGCCGAGGTGATCCAGGAACGGCGTGAAGTCCGATCCCGAACCGAGCGTATTGATGGTGATGTCGCCGTCGCCGGCGGCCTGTTTGGCGCGCTTGCTCCACCAGTCGCTGCCGGGATGCTGCGCGGCCCGCACCATCGCGCGTGCACGCAGGCGGTCGATCACGCTGACGCCGGTTTCCGGATCGGTCACGCCGTCGCCAACCTGGTTGACCATGTGCTGCACCGAGTGGCTGCCGCCGACGCGCAGGAAGCCGCGCGCATTGGTATCGGAATTGACGTACAGCACCGCCTTGCGCTTGATTTCGTCGGCATGCGTCTCGGCCCATTCGGTGGAACCGAGCAGACCCGGTTCCTCGCCGTCCCAGCTGGCATAGACGATGGTGCGCCGCGGTCGCCAGCCCTGCTTGTACAGCGTGCCCATGGCCTTGGCCTCGCCCATCATCGCGACCGTGCCGGCGAGCGGGTCGTAGGCACCGAATACCCACGCGTCGTGATGGTTGCCGCGCATCACCCACTGATCGGCATCGCTCGTGCCATGCAATTTGGCAATCACGTCGTAGATGGTCACGTAGTCCCAGTTGGACTTGACCACCAGATGCACCTTGGCCGGCCCGGGACCGACGTGGTAGGTGAACGGCAAGGCGCCGCGCCAGTTTTCCGGCGCGACCGGGCCGCCGAGTGCCTTCAGCAGCGGCGTGGCATCGGCATACGATATCGGCAACACCGGAATGTTCTGGATCGGCTTGGCGTCCTCGACCGCCAGGTGTTCGGCGCCCGGTACCGAGCCGTAACCCGGCGTGGTCGGGTCGCCCTGGTAATACTCTTCCTGGTCGGCGACCGAGCCGCGCTGCACGCCTTGCGCCGGTTTCCAGCCGCCCTTGGGATACGGGTCGCCGCGGAAGTAGCCGTCGTCGCGCGGATCGGAATAGATGATGCAACCGACCGCGCCGTGCTGGTAAGCCAGCCGAGGTTTCAGGCCGCGCCAGCCGTGACCGTAACGGGCGATGACGATCTTGCCCTTGACGCTGACGCCGAGCCGCGCCAGCTGCTTGTAGTCATCCGGCATGCCGTAGTTGACGTACACCAGCCCCGCGGTGACATCGCCATCGGCACTGTAGGCGTTGTATGGCGGCAATACGCCCTTCAATGCCGAGGTGCGATCACCCTTGACCGGCGGCTCGTGCAACTTGGCCTTGTAGTGCGTGGGCGCGACCAATTCCACCAGCAGACGCTTCGGTGTCGGATACAACACATCGAATTTCTCGATGTGCGCGTCCCAGCCCCATTGCTTGAACTTCTTCAGAATGAACTGCGCGTTGGCCTTGTTGTGCGGCGCGCCGACCTGGTTGGGGCCGGCGGTCAGACGCTTCAACCAGTCACGCATCTCGTCGGCGCTCAACAGCGCGTCGAAGCGCTTTTCCAGCTGCCGCTGCTGCACGGCGCCCGCGGCGGTAAAGCCCTGCATGTGGCCGGTGGTATCCGGCGTCGGTGCGGTCGCACCCGCAGCGCAGGCAAAGGCGCCCAGCGCCAGCGTCACCAGCGACTGGCGAAGAATCGAAAACTTGCTCATTGCGCCTACCTCACTGCTGGTCTTTCAGATGCCGATCGAGGAACTGCACCGTTGCCTTGTTGGCCCGGTACCACGAGTGGTACAGCAGGAAGCTGTGCGTTTCGTTGGGAATGATCAACTCCTCGAACGGTACGTCGTGCGCGCGCAGGCGATTGGCCAGATCCACGGTCTGATGGAAGCGCACGTTGTGATCGTTGTCGCCCTGGATCAACAACACCGGCGATGTCCACGTATCCATCGATGCCACCGGTGATGCCTTCCACGCCACCTTCAGCAATTCGGGCTTGTCGCCGCGTTCGAACTTCGGCCGGTGATAGCCGCCCCAGTCATGGAAGCGACCCAGCGCCCAGTCGTGCACGCCGGCCCAGTCCGAGCCGGCCTTGAAGATGTCCGAATCGCGCGCCAGCGCCAGTGCCGTCAAATAGCCGCCGTAGGAGCCGCCCCAGATACCGATGCGCGAGTCGTCCACGTAGGGCAGCTGCTGCAGGAATTTGGCACCGGCCAGCACGTCCTTGTATTCGGACCCGCCCGCCGGTCCGGCGTGCTTCGGATGATGGAAGTACCAGCCATGACCGATGCCGAGGCGATAGTCGACCGACAACACCACATAGCCGTGATTGGCGAGGTACTGGTTGATGGCGTAGGCGTTGGAGTAGTAGCCCGAATAATGCCAGCCCAGCAGCATCTGCCGCATCGGACCGCCATGCACGAAGATCACCGCCGGCTTGTGTGCCGGCCCGCCATCGGCCACGAACAACTGACCGTAACTGACCAGACCGTCGCTGGCCTTGAAGCTCACGTGTTTGGGCACGACCAGCGCGTCGGTCGGAAAATCATCCGGGATGCGATCACGGTCCAGCAGTTTCACCGCGCCGCCGGCGAGCGGTTTGACCGCCACCAGCGGCGGCATTTTCGCCCCGGCGCGAATGAAGGCCAGCGTGTTGCCACCGTGCACGACCACCGGCGACCACTCCAGCTTTGTCCCCGGCGTCAGGGCTTGCGGCGAGCCGCCAGTGACCGCGACCTTGAACAGGTGGCGGCGATCGATGTCGTCCTCCGCATTGCCGGTGTTGGCGCTGTAGACGACAAAGCGATGATCCGGCGTCATGGTCACGTTTTCGACCATGAAATCGCCCGCGGTCAGACGCAGCGGTTCGTCGCCGCCCTTGGCCGCGATCGAATACAAATGCGGCCAGCCGTCGACATTGGACAAAAATACCAGCCGGTTGCCAGCCGCCCAGTGCAAGTTGGCGCGGCCGTCGGTATCGGGCATCGAGCCGAGCAACGTATGCGGACTTTGCCACACCAGATGGCCCTCGCCGGTGGCCACGTCGGCCACCCAGATCGCCCACGGCCTGGGCGTGCGTTTCAGCAACGGCTTGGGCTTGCCACCCGCGCCGGGACGACGCACGAAGGCGATGCGCTTGCCGTCCAGCGACCAGCGGGGGCTGAAGTCGCGGTTGGTGGTGGGCGCCATGTAGCGGATGCGGTTTTCGCCTTCGGTGTAGATGCCGATGAAGCTGTGATCGCCACGCGCGGACACGAACGCCAGCTGCGTGCCGTCCGGCGACCATTGCAAGTCGTACTCGTTGCCATTGTCGTAGAACAGGCGATGCGGCTTGCCCGAGCCATCAATGCGCGCGACCCACACGGCGTTGTCGGCATCGTTGATGAAGGCGACGCGCTGACTGTCCGGCGAAATGGCCGGCGAGTCGCCATTGGCCAACATGATCGGCTTGCCGCCATCGGTCGGCACCGCCCACAGCTGCACCTTTTCCTTGGCGATGGTACCGAGCGGGTCCGGTGGCGCCTTGGCCGCGTAGATGTTGTGATGGTCGCCGCCACGCACATACACCACGTATTTGCCGTCCGGCGACAACTGCAGCGCGGTCAGCTCCTGCCCGTTGTCGTCGGTATTGTGCGTGATTCGGCGCGGCTCGAAATCGGGCGCCGCGGCCACCCAGATATTGCGCACCCCACGCTCGTTCAACTGCCAGGCAATCATGTTGCTCGACGCTGCACCGGTCAGCTCGGTCGGGAACGGGTAACCGAGAATCTGGCGCAAGGTGAATGGGCTTGACGCATCGGCCGCGACAGCCGGCGCCACGACGGCGAGGGACAATGCGACGACGAGGAACCCCCGGCGCAAACAGGCAACAACACGACTCATCGGTACGCTCCGCCACGACATGTCCCGCCAGACTAAACGCATGCTGTACCGCTAACAACGTAATAGCCTGAGGTGATTGCAGGTGCCGTTTTTTGCATTGGATGATGCATGCATCCGCACCTAGCATTGATGGGTTGAACCGAGGACATTGCCATGCACATGCACATGCATCGTTTCACGCGCCGCATTTCGTTCGTCATCGCGTCACTGGCATTCATTGCCCTTGCCGCAACATCCGCGGCACACGCCGACTCGGCCAAGCCGACGGTGGCCTGGGTCGATGTCTCGGTTTCCACGCTCTGGTCCTCGCCCGACGCGCCGCGTCCGCTGGACCAGCCGGCGCTGACCAACCCGGTGCACATGACCCGCTGGCTGGACGCCATGTCCACCGAGCAGAAGCAATGGCTGTCCAGCCACAACGCCACGCAGACGCAGGTCTTGTACGGCCACAAGGTGTACGTGCTCAAGCGCCAGGGCGACTGGGTGAAGATCGCCGTGCCGGGCCAATCGACCCCGAAGAATCCGCTCGGCTATCCGGGCTGGGTGCCGAAGGTGCAGATCACGCGCGCACCGACCTATGCCGAGGCCCGACGCACGCATGCCTTTGCCGTTGTCGATGCCGCACCGACCGTGTGGCTGTACAACGGTCGGGACCTGAGCGACAAGTTCCTGCGCATCAGCTTCAACACGCGCCTGCCGGTGCTGACCCGCACCGGCAAGGCGATCCGCGTGGCCACGCCCGATGACGGCCCCAAATGGCTGGCCGCCGACAGCGTCAGCGTGTACAAATCCTTTGCCGCCATTCCCGCACCGAGCGCCGCCGACCTGATCAAGACCGGCAAGCTGTTCATGGGCCTGCCCTACCTGTGGGGCGGCCGTTCCGGCTTTGCCTACGACTGCTCCGGTTTTACCGCCACGATCTACCAGAGCCACGGCATTCTGATTCCGCGTGACGCCAGCGCGCAGGCCGCATGGGACCAGGGCCAGCGGATCCACGGCGACAAGCTGAAACCGGGCACCTTGATGTTCTACGCCGACGACCACGGCACCGGCCACGTCTACCACGTCGGCATGTACATCGGCGACGGGCGCATGATGGAAGCCTTCAACAGCGCCACGCCGGTGCGCACCACCAAGGCGCGATTCGGCGAGGATTACTGGGGCGCGCGGCGTGTGTTGCCGGAAGCTGCCTCATCGCATTGACGAAATACGTTTTTTCGACGCAAAAACGAGTACCGCGACGGATCCGACGCCGCGGCCACGTCGGATTGATGAAGCCAATCCGACCTACACAGGCTGCGTAGGTCGGATCAAGGAGCGCAGCGACGGATCCGACGTCGCGCCGGGCGATCAGTAGTGAACCGCCTTGGTCCGCTGCTCGAGCACTTTCCAGATCGCCGGATCTTCGTACCCCAGCACCCACGCCGAGAAGCCACGGAAGTGGTAATCGTGCACCAGCGCCAGCTTCTTCTTGAACGAGCGCGCATTCTCGATGAACAGCCACTGGAACACGCCACTTCCACCGGGCCAGTATGCGTACTCGACGCCGGCCGAGGTCATCCATTTCGGCTTCACGTTGTAGCGGTCGAGCAGGTTCTTGACCGCCTCGTAGCTGATTTCCTTGCGCGTGGAATGCGGCCCGCCCTTTTCGCTGTAAGTCGCGTACCAGTGATCGGAATAGGTCGGGATGCCGAAAGAGATTTTCTGCGGGTCGATGCCCAGGCTCAGCAGATAGTCGGCCATGCCCTTCATCCATGGAATGCCGGCCACCGGTCCCGGCGGCGTCAGCGCCGTGTTCTGGTCGTAGGACATGAATGACAGGAAGTCGCCGATCTTCGCCAGCTTCCTGAAGTTGAACGCGCCGCGCCAATCCTCGTACAGAAAGCGGCTGTAGCCAGTGTTGTCGGACTCCGGTGCCGGCGCTTCGGACTTGACCACGGCCATGGAGATTTTCAGGTCGTGCTTGTGCAGTGCCTTGGCTGCCTGGCGATAGAAATCCGTGTACGCCTCGCCATCGGTCACGTGCACGTTTTCCAGATCGAACTGCCAACCGGCGTAGCCGTATTTCTGCGCGTCGTAGAGCATGATCTTGATCGCGCGCTCGCGGGCCTTCGGATTGTTGAGCAATTCGTGGATGCCCTCCTGGTCGAAGCTGGCGATGATCGGCATGACCTGCACGTCGTTGCGCTTGGCGATGCTCAGCACGCGCGGATCGATTCCGCCGTAGACGATGCCGTTCTCGTCGATGTTGTAGGCCGCCGGCACGATGATCGATATCTGCGCGGCGTGCGCCTTGAAGCTGTCGAACGAGTCTTGCGTCCCGACCATGTAAAACAGGTTTTCCGACGTGTACGGCTGCGCGCACACCGCACTGGTACCAAATGTCAGACCCAGTGCAAACAACAGCGCCAGAACGGCTCGCCTTGAAGTCATGTCGTATTTCCCGTCAGTGATGGATGGATCGATGGTCCGACCGTGCAATTTGCATGAGCCGGACACGACGAAGCCCGCCGAAGCGGGCTTCACATCATGTCACGCTTTGCATACGGGTTGCTCAGGCGTGGCCGTGTGCCTGCACCACGCGATAGCCCTTCAGGCGCTGGGCGAAATCCTGCAGCACGCGGATGCCGCTTTGCTCGGCTTCGTGCACCCATTCCTGCAGGCCTTTCAACGCCTGTTCGGAACCGCGCTGCTCCATCAAGGCGACCAGGCGCGCACGGTAATCACACACCACGCGCAGTTTGGGACGCTTTTCGACCGCGGCATCCAGGCGCTTGCGGCTGTCGCTGTCGAGCCAGCGACCGCCGTCGGCCAGGGCGCGGCGCAAGCGGTTGGGCACGATGGCCTTGAGGCTCTCGCCGCGGTGCGCGGCTTCTTCGCGCAGGGTCGGCATGATGACCAGACGATAATAGTCGGTCAGTGCCTGGAAGCGGTGCGTAAGCACGGCTTTGAGGGTGTCGGTGTCGGGCAGGTTGACGTTGGGCGCGACGTCCAGCGCCGGCGCCACGCGCAACACCTTGGCCATGCCGACCTTGCGCAGGCCGCAGATGACGGCCCAGCCGATGTCGAACTCCCACTTGCGCAGCGCGAACTTGGCCGAGCTGGGGAAGGCATGGTGGTTGTTGTGCAGCTCTTCGCCGCCGATCCAGAAACCCCACGGAATGAGGTTGGTGGAGGTATCGGAGCTTTCGAAATTGCGGTAGCCCGCCCAATGGCCCATGCCGTTGACGAAACCGGCGGCCCAGAACGGGATCCACATCATCTGGATGGCCCAGATCGCCAGGCCGACGAAGCCGAACAAGGCAATGTCGATCACGGCCATGAGGGCGATGCCCCACATCGGGTGCTTGCCGTACACGTGACGCTCGAGCCAGTCGTCGGGCGTGCCGCGGCCGTACTTTTCCATGTCCGCCTCGTTGGCGGCGGCCTCGCGGTACAGGCTCACGCCGTCCCAGAACACCTTGTTGATGCCGTAGACCTGCGGGCTGTGCGGATCGTCTTCGGTTTCCACGCGAGCATGATGCTTGCGATGCACCGCCACCCATTCCTTGGTGACCATGCCGGTGCTGAGCCATGCCCAGAAGCGCAGAAAATGCGCCACGATCGGGTGGAAATCCACGCCCCGATGGGTCTGGCTGCGGTGCAGGTAAAGGGTGACGGCCATGATCGTCAGCTGGGTAACCACCAAGCCGTAGACCAGCCAGGTGATCCAGCCGGCGCCAGTGAGGCCGCGGGCGGCGAAATCGAGGATTGTGTCAAGCATCAAGTATTCACGAAGAGTCAGGCAGAAAGGGGCAACACCGCAAACGTCCCTGATTTAGCAGCACCCCGCGCGCCGGATATAATCCCGGCAACGCTATTGAATCACAATCCGTACATCGGAATGTAAAAATTCCGACCTGGGTGCTTGTTCCAGACATGGGGTCACCGCCAGAATTGCGCAAGTGACGAATGCCCCCGATCTCCTGCAATTGAACCATGTCAGCCGACGACGCGCCGGGCGTGTCGTCGTGGACCGCGTCGATTTGACGCTGAACCGGGGCGAAGTGCTGGGGCTGCTGGGCATCAACGGTGCCGGCAAATCGACCACGCTGGCCATGCTGGCCGGTGCCTCGCGACCTTCCGCGGGCCACGTCCTGCTGGACGGACAGGATCTGGCCGAATACCCCGAAATGACGCGCAAGCTGATCGGCTGGCTGCCTGAACGCGCGCCGGTGTGGCCGGAGCTGAGCGTCGCCGAGCACCTGGATGCCCATGGCCGCCTGCATGGCCTGCGCGGCAAGGCCTTGCGCCAAGCCGGCACGGACATGCTCGAACGCCTGCAGCTGGGGCCGTCACGGCGACATCTGGCCGGGACCCTGTCGCAAGGTCAGCGTCAGCGCCTGGGCCTGGGCTGCGCCCTGCTCCACCAACCGGCACTGCTGATACTGGACGAACCGGCCAACGGCCTGGATCCGGTACAAGCCACGGCATTGCGCGCGCTGATCCGCGAGCGCGCCGCCGCCGGTTGTGCGGTGGTGGTGTCGACGCATCTGCTGGACGAAGTGACCGCGGTGTGCGATCGCGCCGCAATCATGCATGCAGGGCGCCTGCGCCATGATGCGCCACTGGCCGGCACCGGCACCTCGCTGGAGAACACCTTCATGGCCATCGCCACGCACGACGCGCGCGAGGTGGCCGCATGAGCATGAACGCGCTGTTGCGCTGCGAATGGCGCCGGGTCCGGGTGCGCGCCTTTTTCTGGGTCATGGCGGCGGTGGTGATCGCGGGCATGGCCTGGGAGCTGATCCTGATGCTGGGTCCGTTCCTGGCCCAGCAACAGAAGTTGATCGCTTCGGGCACGGACATCGGCTACACCGACCTGGTGCTGCTGCCGTGGCTGGCGTTTTTCGTGATTCCCGCGATTCTGATGGCACCGCTGGCCACCATGTCGACACTGGCCGGCGAGCGCCGGCGCGGCACGCTGGCCTTGCTGATGGCCAGCGGCCTGTCGCCGCTGCGCATCGTGCTGGGCAAGTATCTGGCGGCACTGGGTTGGCTGCTGCTGATTTTGCTGGTCGTACTGGTCATGCCCGCGGCGCTGGCGTTTGCCGGCGCACCCGACTGGGGCAAACTGGCCGCCGCCGCGCTGGGGCTGGTCTTGCTGCTGGGCTTGTTGACCGCCATCGGCATGGCCGCTTCGGCGCACAGCACGCACCCGGCGCTGGCCGCCGCCATCGCGCTGGTGGTGAGCAGCGCCTTGCTGCTGGTCAATCGCGGCTCGCTGCAGCAAGGCGTGATCGGCGGCGTGGCCAATTGGCTGGCGCTGCCGACGCACCTGCAACCGATGGGTCGCGGCCTGGTATCGAGTGTCGACGTGGCGTGGTTCGTCATCGGCACGGTACTGGCTTTGGCACTGGCCGTGCATCGCGTGGCCCAGGAAAAGGATCGCGACTGATGCATTGGCGAATCAGGGGGTGGCTGATCGTGGTGGCGCTGGTGGTCGGCGCCGGTTGCCTGGGCTATTTGAGCACCCGGCAGACGTGGACGGCCGACTGGTCGTACACTCAGAGCGCGACCTTGTCGCCGGCCAGCCAGGCCGTGCTGGCGCGGCTGGACGGCCCGGTGACGATCACCAGTTACGCCCGTCCCGGCAATGATCTGCGCGCGCGCATTGCCGGTTTCATCCAGCGTTACCAGCGCTTCAAACCGGATCTGACGCTCGACTTCGTCGATCCCGAGGCCGATCCGGCCGCCACGCGTGCCGCCGGCATCACCGTCAATGGCGAGCTGGTGGTCCATTACGACGGCAAGGTGCGCTACCTGCGCCGCGTGTCCGAGCACAGCCTGACCAATGCGCTGGCCAGCCTGGCCCGCGGCGGCACGCGCCTGATTGCGTTTGTCACCGGACACGGCGAACGCGCCGCCACCGGCACGCAGCCGGCGGGACTGGGCACGTTCGTGCAGCAGCTGGAACAAAGCGGTGTACGCGCGCTGCCGCTCGATTTCACGCGCGTCCATGCCGTGCCGCAAGGCACCCGCCTGGTGGTGCTGGCCAGTCCGCGGGCACGCTTGCCCGCCGGCGCGGTGAAGGCGTTGATCGCTTACGTGAACGATGGCGGCAATCTGTTGTGGCTGACCGAACCGGGCGCCGATCAGCTCGGCCTTGCGCCGCTGGCGTCCGTGCTCGGCATCGGCAAGCTGCCCGGCGTGCTGGTCGATGCTCAGGGCAGCGCATTGGGTCTGTCCGACCCGCGCGTGATTGCCGTCGGAAGCTATCCGTCGCACCCGATCACGCAGGGCTTCACGCTGACCACGCTGTTCCCGCGCGTGGCGGCGCTGGCGCGCACGGCGATGGGGCAATGGCAAGTCGCGCCGATCCTGCGCTCGAGCGCCAAAAGCTGGACCGAGCGCCAGACGATCGACAACCAGCACCCGTCCACGATCCGCTACGACGCCGGCAGTGGCGAAACCCGCGGTCCGCTGGCTTTTGGCCTGGCGCTGACACGGCTGTCGCCAAGCCCGACCCACAAACAGCAGCGCGTGGTAGTGATCGGCGATGGCGGCTTCCTGTCCAATGCCGACCTCGGCCAGGCCGGCAATCGTGCGTTCGGCAAGCGGCTGTTCAACTGGTTGCTGGGTGATGACGCCTTGATCGGCGTACCGCCGCACAAGGCTTCGGTGGCGCCGCTCGAACTGTCGCAAGGCGGACTGAACCTGTTCGCCGCGGTCTTCCTCGCCATCGTGCCCGGCCTGTTGTTCTGCTTCGGTCTGGGGTTGGCCTGGTATCGGCGGCGACGCTGATGGACCGCGCACAACGCCGCCTGTGCTGGCTGCTGGCCGGCGTGATCGTTCTGGTCGCGCTCGCAATCTGGCAATGGCGTGCCGAACATGCCGACGACACCTTGCTGGACGTCGCGCCGGAAACGGTGACCCGCATCGACATCACCTGGGCCGGCCAGCCGACGCGGCATTACATCAAGCAAGGCCGGCGCTGGCATCGGAAGCACGCCGCATCACGACCTGCCGACAACGCACATCTGGACACCATGGCGGCGCTGGCCGCGACCCCGGTCCTGCAATGGCGTGATGCGGCCGACGTGGACCTGACGCGAATCGGTCTGGCCAAACCGACCGTCGTGGTGCGGATCAATGGCCACACTTTGGCCTACGGCGCGCTGGCGGCATTCGGCCCGCAACGCTTCGTGCGCGTAGGCAAGCGCATTGCCGTGGTACCGGCAAGCTACAGCCCGCGCCCGCCGTCGCCCGCGCCGTCGTCGGCGTCCTCATCCCAGAAATCATAGAAGTTGAACCAGTTGCACGGTGCCTGACGGGCAAAGTATTCCAGGCGCGCGGCATAGCGCGTCATCAGCGCATCCAGCGCGGGGCCACGCTGTTTGCGCGGCAGCTCCACGCGGTCGGCGAACAGCTCGAACACCACGCGGTACCGGTTGCCGCCCAGATACAAACCCTGGCACAACACCACCGGCACCCCCAGCGCTCCCGCCAAGGTCCATGGCCCGACCGGAAACGGTGCCGGACGGCCACAGAACGGCACCGGACGCATGCTCTCGCCGGGATGCCCGCGATCGCCAAGCAGGGCGACCTGATGGCCTTGTTGCAACGACTCGGAAAGCGCCAGCACCACGCTGACCGGATCGCCCGAGGCATCGATGATGTCGGCCGACACCTGCGGCGCCAACGATGCCAGCAGGCGCGTCATCACCGGCGTCTGCTGCTTGGCCAGCACGATGCGCAGCGGCGGCGCGTCCGGTGCGTTCAACGCCAGCGTGCGCAGGACCTCGAAACTGCCCATGTGCGCGCCGACCAGCAACACCCCGCGGCCACGCGCAAACACCTCCTGCAGCATGTCGATGCCCTGCGCGTCGATGTCGAACCCGCGCGCGCCATGGGCCAGGAAAAACACGCGATCGAGCAAGGTGGAGGCGTAGCGATGCATGTGCGCCATCGCCGCCCACGTGCCCGATCGATGCCCCAGACGCGCCAACAACACGCGTGCCGCACGCCGCTCCTGGCCGCGGCGCACATAGAAATACAACGTAACCGGATACAGGATCAGCCGCGTCAACGGCCGCCCGCAGCACCGGGCCAGGGTGAAGATCAACCACAGCCCCACGCGGCCCCCGCCTTCCGGTCGCTGCCACCAGCGTTCACTCATGCGCTATTTCTGACGCAAACGGCATCACTGGACGCGATGCTTCTCGATATGCGCGCTCAGGGCGCGCAGGCTGGAAAAGATGTGCTGGTTGTCGGGATTGTCCGAACGCAACTGGAAACCGTAACGACGCGACACCGCCAACGCGATTTCCAGCGCGTCGATGGAGTCCAGTCCCAGTTCGCCGCCGAACAACGGCGCCTCGGGATCAATGGCGTCGGCCGACACATCCTCCAGATTGAGGCTTTCGACAATCAGTTCGGCCAATGCATGTTCGGGCGGTGTCTTCTCGCTCATGCTCGGATCATCCCTCATCACGCATTATCCCCCTGCAAAACCGCATCCGGCACGGCCCCACGGGCCGCCGTCGGCGGCCGCGCAGTGTACCATAGCGGTTTTGCACCCCTGTCCGGCACACCGGAAAGACTCGCTGATGACCCAGGCAGAACCCGCCACGCTTTCACACATGCCCGCAGCCCCGCTTGTCCGCTACACCGATGACGCCGCCAGTACGCTGCTGCGTCAGCCCGGCACCCTGGCGCTGATCGGATTTGGCGACAAACCGGTCGCGGATTGCACCGATCCGCGTTTCACGCACGTGGGCCTGCGTGCCGTCGACGCCACGCCCCTGCCGCTGGAATGCTGGCATGTCGACGCGAGCGTCAGCCACGGCCATGCCGGCGAAGTGGGCTGGGCGCGTGGTGCCGGCTGGCTGTTCGCGCGCATCGAGGTGGCCGAAGCCGACCACGGCGACGACGTGCAACGTTGTTCCGAACATGCCTATCGCGCGCTGTGCACCTTTCTGGCGGCGCAGCCGGAAGGCGCGCACGTGCAGCGGATCTGGAATTACCTGGACCGCATCAACGAGGGCAGCGACGACGACGAGCGTTACAAGCGGTTCTGCGACGGGCGCTTGCGTGGCATGGGCGACTTTTTCGATGCCGGCTTCCCGGCCGCCACGGCCATCGGCCACTCGGCGCCGACCGGCACGCTGATCATCTACTGCCTGGCCACCGACCATCCGGGGCAGCGCATCGAAAACCCGCGGCAATGGAACGCCTGGCGCTATCCGCGTCAGTACGGGCGCACGCCACCGAGCTTTGCGCGCGCCATGCTGTTTCCCGCCGGTGACACGCTGGCGATTTCCGGCACGGCCGCCATCACCGGTCACGAATCGCGTCATTCCGATGACCTGATTGCCCAGCTGACGGAAATCCGCACCAACATCGACGCCCTGCTGGCGCAGGCGAACATGCCTGCCGGCCTGGATGCCGACGC
>DASSKC010000067.1:0-11780 GCA_035690885.1 Oleiagrimonas sp.
CGAAAACAGCCGCCAGGGCCGACAAGAAAAAGCCGGCCAAGCGCAAGACCACCAAGAGAAAAAACAAAAAGGACAAGGCATGAGCGACAGCTGGATCGTCGGCATCAACCCCGTCGAAGGGGCGCTGGCCAACGACGCCGAACGCGTGCACGAATTGCGTGTGGAGAAGGGCAGCCGCAATCCGCGCGTGGCCGAAGTGGCCGCGCAGGCGCGCAAGCTGCACATCAATGTGCAACAAGCTTCGCGCGGCGAACTGGATCGGCTGTCCGGCAAGGCCCGGCATCAGGGCGTGGTGGCGCGCTACGAAGTGCCTGCCGCGTTGACCGAATCGGATTTGCCGGCGCTGGCCGAAAAGGCCGGCAACACGGCGCTGTTCGTGGTGCTTGACGGCGTCACCGATCCGCACAATCTGGGCGCGTGCCTGCGCAGCGCGGCGGCGGCCAACGCGACCGCCGTCATCGTGCCCAAGGATCGCGCCGTCGGCATCACCCCGACTGTGCGTCGTGCCTCCGCCGGCGGCGCCGACCGCGTGCCATTGGTCGTGGCGACCAACCTGGCGCGTGCCTTGCGTGCATTGAAGGATGCCGGCGTATGGCTGACCGGTCTGGCCGGCGAAGGCGAGCAATCGCTCTACACCGTGGACCTGACCGGACCGGTGGCGTTGGTCATGGGCAGCGAAGGCGAGGGCATGCGTCGCCTGACCCGAGAAACCTGCGACTTTCTCGCCGCGATCCCGATGCCGGGCGAGATGGAAAGCCTCAACGTGTCGGTCGCCACCGGCATCGTGCTGTTCGAGGCAGTCCGCCAACGCACCGCGTAGGAGCGCACCCTGTGCGCTCCTACGTGTCAGCCGGCCAGCATTTCCCAGACGCGCTTGGATGCATCGGACAGCGGCCGCGAGCGCAAACGGTAGATGTTGGTTTGCACGGTGCCGCCCATGTTCAATGGCAGCACCGCGAGCGTGCCGCGCGCCACATCGGTGGCCACCAGCGATTCGGGGGCCACGGTCAGGGCGTGACCGGCGCGGCACAGCGCCAGACAGGTGCCGATGGTGGGCATGACGAACTCCACGCCGCGCCGGGCCATCAGCATCTCGCGGAACCACTCGGCGGTCTTGTCGACGTAGTGCGGCGCCACGCGCGGCATGGCCCAGGCGTGCCTGGAAACCATGGCGCGCGCAGTCGCCTCGTCGTGCAGGGCCGGGTCGTCGGGACCCTGCAACCAGCTGGTCGGCGCGATGATTTTCAGCGGCACGCGGAACAGGGTCTGGTCGACGATGTCGTCTTCGTCGGGAAACACCTGCTCGTGGCGCTGGTCGTAGATCAGGAAATCGTAGCGGTAGCTGTACAGCCCTTCGCACAGGGCTTCGATGTGGTCGCTTTGCAAATCCAGATGGATGTGCAGGCTGTCGTCGCGAATGCGTTCGGACAGGTGATTGGATAAAAGGTCGGGCACGAACGGGCCGCAGCCGAGGCGCACGGTGCCTTCGCGCCCGGCATGAAAACGCTCCACAAGACGATCCAGGCCGGCGGTTTCCTGCAGCACCTCGCGTATCTGCTTGTACAGCGCATGCGCGAAATCGGTGGGGTGCATGCGGCGCGTGTGGCGCTGGAACAGCGTGATGTCGAGGGTCTTCTCGAGCTTTTGCAAACCGCGGCTGACGGCGGACTGGGTCACGCCCAGCGCGCGCGCGGCGGCCGACAGGTTGCCGTGTTCGTACACCGCACGAAATTGTTCAAGCTGTTGTATCTGCCACATGGGGACGTCTCAAGTATGCGCGACATGCAACAACATATTACCCAAGTTCATGCATGGACCCGGCATACTGCTTCGGTGGCCAGCGTTGCGGCCACCACACTTGAGAGTGTTTGATCCAGTCGGTCATGGCCAATGCCGACTGAAATCCGGGGCAGCCGCTCAGATGATAGCGGGCAGGCTGTGGGCATATTGACTGAAATCATCGTGCAGGCGCGAGAACGCGTGGGTTGCCGCGTGCCGTGATGGCATGCCGGCGCGATCCGCGATCGGGCGCTTGTGCGCAACTGCAAGGGCTCAAGCCATGAATCGTGTGTATCGTCTGGTCTTCAACCGCGCGCGGCGCGTGTTGCAGGTCGCTTCGGAACTGACGCAGGCGCAGGGCGGCCCCGGCATGACCGTCCATGCTGCGCCACCGCGCCGGCACCCGCTGACGCTGGCTTGTCTGGTGGCGCTGGGCGCGGTGGTCGCAACGTCATCGTTGTGGGCGGTATCGCCTGTGGCCGCGCAAACCATCGATCACGCCACCGGCGGTAGCGGCGGCAGTATTAATGACGGTGCTGGTGGCGACGCCGGGCAATCCGGGGTTGCCGGGATGGATGGCACCGTCGGCGCGGGTGGTGACGGTGGCGCTGCCGGTGCCATGGGTTCGCCGGGTACGCCTGGCGGGGACGGGGAGGACGGCGGCGCGGGTCACGACGACAGCGGCGCAGGTGGCGGGGGCGGTGGCGGCCACGGAGGCACGTTGACGGCATCGCCCAGTGCGGACATGACGGGTGGCAATGGTGGTTCTGGCGGCACTTTTGATCATCTGTACGGAGGCGGCGGAGGCGGCGGAGGTGATGGTGCGTGGATCACGCAGGATGTGACGCTGTCCATCGACTCGAACATCACGTTGCAAGGCGGTCGCGGTGGCGGTTTCGGGGATGCCTCTAGTTCTGCCGGTGGCGGTGGTGGCGCGGGTTTGTATGTCACGGGGTCGAACATTGATGCCGACCTGACAGTGAACGGAACCATCCTTGGGGGCGATGGGGGTGATGGCGGTGGCAGTGGTGCTGGCGGTGGCGGTGGTGCCGGCGTGGTCGTGGCCGATGGCGCGGAACTGCATCTTGATTTGAACGGTGACATCGCAGGGGGTGCCGGTGGTGCGGGTTGGGCTTCCGGCACGGGCGGTGACGGTATCGTGGCAGGCGCGGATAGCCAGGCGAATGTCACTCTGGAGACCGACTCCAGCATTGTCGGCGGAGCCGGGGTCGAAACCGGTGTTGCCGGTGCCGGTCTGCGGCTTTCCGGTGGCGGTACGGTGACCAACAACGGCGGCACCATTGCCGGTGGGGCCGAAATCGACGGTTGGGGTTCAGGCGGGACCAACAGTACGGCGACAGGAGGTGACGGCAGTGGTGGCGCCGCTGGCGGGGTTGCTGCCGCAGGTTCATCTGCACGCGCTGGCGTTGGCATTGTTGGACAGAACCTGATGATCGCCAACGCCGGCACCATTGAGGGTGGTCTCAATTTAGATGGCACCCGCGCCAACGCCATCACCTTCACCGGCGGCACCAATGCGCTGTGGCTGCGGGACGGCTCGGTCATCCACGGTATCGTGGATGCCACTGCGGGCAGCCAGGACCGACTGATGCTGGGTGACATATCCAGTGGCAGCGTGGCCCACAGTACGTTCGATGTCGGTCAGCTCGGCCCGGCGAAGCAGTTTCGCGGTTTCGAGCAGTTCTGGGCGGTGGGTAACAGCCTCGTGACGTTGACGGGCACCACGACGGAAGTGACGCCGTGGACCATCGATTCCGACGCCATCCTGTCGGTCGCGACAGACGCCAGTCTCGGTGATGCCAGTGGTGACTTGCTGCTGCGCTACGGCGGTGTGCTGCAAGTCACGGGGGTGGCCAATGAAACCACTGCGCGCAACATCGGCATTTATCAGCAAGGCTTCATCGACATCGCCAACGCCGACAACAACTTCACAGTGATCGGCGCCATCAGCGACTACGATCCGCCTGGCAGTACGGGGCCGCAGGGGTCCATGCTGCTCAAGGTAGGTGCGGGCACGCTGACGCTGGCCGGCAACAACACTTACACTGGTGGTACATGGGTGGGGGGCGGCACGCTAGACATCACCGCCGGCTCCTCGGCCGGGCCGCTGGCCAGTGCGGGCGCACCGTCCAGTGGCGTGATCCATCTCGCCGGGGGTACCACGCTGCACAATGCCGGCACGGTCGGCAGCGTCGAGTACGACGGGTCGCTGGGGCAGCCAGCGGATGCACTCCAGGCGGTTACCGTAAGCAATTCCGGATCGATCGTCGGCGATGGTAATAGTACCGGCAGGATTATCGCCTTGCTCAACGGTACTATCACCAACAGCGGCAACATCAGCTCCACCACCCCGGTTGTCATGGGTAGTGGTGCTGTGCAGCTCAAAGGTGAAGGCCGCATCGACAATACCGGCACCATCAGCAGCACGCCATATAGCCGCACCGTGCTTCTGGGCTCCATGCTCTCTACCTCGCTGTCCAGCACCGGCGGCATCGATCTTGCCAACCGGGCAGGGGGCGTCATCGAGGGCGGTATCGGTGTAGCCGCCCGCCAGATGGTCGCGTTGACTTCGGGCGGGGGAGGAACGACATACGCCAACCGACCCATCTCGATCACCAACGACGGCGGTACCATCCGTGGCAGCCTGGTGGGTGTCGAGTTGCTCACCGGCGGCACCATCATCAACCGTGCGGGGTCGACTATCGAGTACACCGGCACGGCCACCGATCCCTGCGCCGACTTTTTTTCCATGGGACTGCCCGCAAACGGCCGTTGCGCGATCCACGCGCCGGATGCCGCGGCCCTTGGCACACCCCCAGGCGTAACGATTGCCCCTACCGTGCTGACCAACGCCGGCAACATCGTCGGTGACGTGCAGTTGGGCGACGGTCTGGCCAATGACGTGACGCTGGTCGCGGGCGGCTCCATTGACGGCGATCTCGACATCGGCACCAGTTCCGATGCCCTGCTGACACTGAAAGGAGGCGCCGGCACCACGCAAAACTGGTCGCAGGCGGTTACCGGCAGCACCACCTTCGCCGGCAGTTTGACCAAGTCCGGTGCCGGCACCTGGGTGCTCGACAACGCCGCGCTGGCCGACGTGACGGGCACTACCCAGCTCCAGGCCGGCAGTCTGATTGTCGGAGGTTCGTCCAGTGACGGTGGCGTGCTTGGTGGCAACGTGGCGGTGGCAGCCGCTGCCACGCTCGGCGGTCACGGCACGATCGACGGCGATGTCACGGTGGCCGATGGTGGCCACATCGCGCCCGGCAATTCGGTGGGTACGCTGACGGTCGGTTCGCTCAAGCTGAACAGCGGTTCGATTCTCGACTTCGAACTGGGTAGCCCGGGCAGCTCCGCCGATCCCGCCTCCGGCGTCAGCGACCGCATCGATGTGGCCGGTGACCTGGCTCTCGACGGCACGCTGAATCTGGCACAAAGCACGGACAGTACCGACGGTTCGGCCGGGTTGGGCTATTACCGGTTGCTGACCTACGGCGGCACTCTCACCGACAACGGTCTGGAGGTCGGCACCACGCCGACGATTGCCGGGGCGGGAGGCTTCCAGATTCAGGCCGGCAGCGGCAACGTGGATCTGTTCATCGCCTCGCTGGGTGACGACACGTTGCAACACTGGCAGGGCGGCGACGGCACCTGGAATGCCACCGACACGCAATGGTTGAACAAGAACAGCACCGTGCCGGTCACCTGGGCGGGCAACCACGCCGTGTTCAAGAACGAACCCGGCGGGTTCAACGGTGGCACTGTCACCGTGAACGGCACGCAAACCTTCAAGGGATTGCAGTTCGTCGACAGTGGTTATCAACTGCAAGGCCCCGGCACACTGCAAATTGATGGTTCGGATCGCGCCGACGGCAATGCTGAAATCCGCGTACTGGCAAACGAGACGGCAACCATCGCCACCACCATCGCCGGCAGCGGCGGCATCACCAAAACCCAGGGCGGCACGCTGGTGTTCTCGGGAAGCAATACCTACAGCGGCGGCACCAACATTAATGGCGGCACGTTGTCGGTTTCCAGCGATGCCAATCTCGGCGCCGGCACAGGGGTGCTGACGCTGAACGGCGGTACGCTGCAAAACACGGCCGCATTCACCACCACACGGGATATCGTTCTCAACGGCGCTGGTGCGTTTCAGGCCGATGCCGATTTAACTGTGAGCGGTGTCATCTCCGGCGCCGGAGCGCTGACCAAAACCGGTAGCGGCGTGTTGGAATTGGGCCATGCCAACAGCTATGCAGGCGGGACAACGGTTGCCAAGGGAAAACTCAGGGCAACCATCACGGGCGCGCTGGGAACTGGCCCCGTAAAAATCGAGCAGAGCGGCTTGCTCGATTTCGTTAACGATGCAAGTGCCGACAATCTCGCCATCACCAATGTGGGCGGTTTGTTGAAGTTCCGCGATGACTCGTCGGCGGGGAGTGCGATTATCAACAGCACTGGTAACGGCAGTATCAACTTCTACGGCACCGCTTCGGCGAAAAACGCGACGCTCAACGTCGGTGGCGCCAGTGTTGCGTTCAACGGCAGTTCCAGCGCGGCCGACGCCCATATTATTATTGCCAGCGGCGGAGGTAATCTCGACTTCTATAATGCCGCCTCGGCTGGCAGGGCAGTCATCAATAATGGCAGCGGCAGTGTTCGTTTTCACGGTAATAACACCGCCGACCATGCGACGATCATCAATAACACCACCGTTGGAATGGTCGATATTTCCGGCCTGACTTCCAATGGTGTCGGTATTGGCTCACTATCCGGTGGCGGCGATGTCCTTCTCGGCTCGAAAACCCTGACGCTCGGCGGACTCGGCAAGAACGACACGATCGGCGGCATCATTTCCGGCTCCGGCAACCTGGTCAAAACGGGTCATGGCACGCTGACTCTGGACGGCAACAACACCTACACGGGGGGTACCACGATTGCTTCCGGCACGCTGCAGCTTGGCGACGGCGGCACGACCGGTTCGATCATTGGCGATGTTGTCGACAACGGTACGCTGGTGTTCAATCGCAGTGACGCGATCACCTTTGATGGTGCGGTGTCGGGCAGTGGCGTCCTGGTACAGGCGGGAACCGGCACCTTGATCCTCACCGGCGCCAATACCTGGAGCGGTGGTACGGTCATTGATGCCGGTACGCTGAAAGGCGACAGCAGCAGCTTGCAAGGCGCGATCACCAATAACGCCGCGCTGGTGTTTGCGCAATCGGCCAACGGGACATTCGACGGCAGCCTGTCAGGCACCGGCAGCGTGACCAAGACCGGCGCCGGCGAGTTGATCTTCAACAACGACAGTTCCGCCTTCAGTGGCCGGACTGACATCGCCAATGGTGCCTTGATCGTCGGCGACGACGGCCACGCCGATGCCGCGTTGGGCGGCATGGTCAACGTGGGCAAGCAAGGCCTGCTGGGCGGTTTTGGCACGGTCGGCGGTATCGACCTGTCGGGCACGCTGGCCACGGGGCACTCCATTGGCACCCTGCATGTGGCGGGCGACGCGACTTTCCAGCCCGGCTCCATCTGGCAGATCGAAGTGATGCCCAATGGACACAGCGATGCGCTCGACGTGGCCGGCAACGTGACCATCAAGGGTGGCAGTGCCGTGGTGCTGGGAGACAAGGGCAACTGGAAGCCGCGTACCGACTACACCATCCTCACCGCCGATGGTGGCCTCACCGGGCAGTTCGACAAGGTCGAAGTCAATCTGGCTTTCCTCGAACCAACCCTGGCTTACGCGGCGAACAGTGTGACCCTGTCGTTGCAGCGCAACGGTATCGACTTCAACGAAGTGGCGCACACGCCCAACCAGAAGGGCGTGGCCGGTTCGGTGCAGGATCTGGGCCCGGAGGACCCGGTGCACGACGCGGTGGTGACGATGACCCCGGACCAGGCACGCCATGCTTTTGATCAGCTTTCCGGCGAGTGGTACGCCAGCAACCTGACGACACGTCTGCACGACAGCCGCTACGTGCGCGAAGCAATGAACCAGCGTCTGACGCACGCTGACGACGCGCGGCCCGATGCCGGCAGCGCCGCCATCGACGGTACCGCTGGCACGGTCTGGTTCCAGGCGTGGGGCCATTGGGGCGAGCGTGACGGCAATGGCAATGCGGCCCGGGTCAAACCCAACGGCAGCGGATTGCTGGTCGGCGTGGATGCGGCCATTGGCGAGGATGCCCGCATCGGTGGCGCACTTGGCGCCAGCCAATCGTCGACGGGCGTGGTCGAGCGTGTTTCCGATGGCCATGACAAGGCCACCTGGCTGGGCATTTACGGCAGCATGGCGACCGGTCCCGTGCACTGGCGCGCCGGCCTGGCCTACGCACGCGAGAAGGTGGACAGCAATCGTCATATCACCATCCCGGGCCTTGTCGGTCGTGTCGGCGCCGACATCGACGGACATACCGCGCAGGCATGGTTGGAGGCGGCACTACCACAGCAGACCGCGCATGGCCGTTTTGCACCGTATCTGAATCTGGCACACGTGCGCGTCCAGTCGGACCGATGGCGTGAAGCGGGCAGTGCGGCGGCTCTGGAAGGGCAAGGCGGTGACGCCAAGGCCAGTCTGGCCACCTTGGGTATTCGCGGCGCGTGGCAGGTCGGCAGCACCGACTGGCCGGTCCGTCTGCACGGCAGTCTCGGCTGGCGCCAGGCGTTCGGCGCCGATACGCCGCAGGCGCGTATGAGCATCCATGGTTCCACGCCATTTACCGCGTATGGCCTGCCGCTGGCGAAGCATGCCGTCGCCGTGCAGGCGGGGATGGACTTTGCCATTGGCACCCGGACGCGAATCGACATCGGCTACAGCGGCCAGTTTGCTGGCGACATGCGCGACCAGGGGGGAAGGATAACGCTGAAAATCGCCTTCTGAGGCGATGCGCACGGATGCGCGAGTCCACCCTTCGCCCGCTCCTGCATGACCGGGGCGGGCGAAGGCATGTGGTGAACACATGGTTGCCAGCGGTTACACTGGCCACGGCCATGCCGCATGTCACGCGGCAGGTCCGATTCCGGCAGGAGAGTGTGATGGCGGCAATCCAATGGTATGACTGGTGCGGCTACGTGGGTGTGGCCCTGATCCTGGGCTCGTTCTTCCTGTTGCAGGCCGAAAGGCTCAAGAGCAACGGCTGGATCTACCAGTTGATGAACGTGCTGGGTGCCATCGGCATTCTGCTGTCGCTGATCTTCGGTGCCATGAATTGGCCGGCGTTCTTCCAGGAAATCATCTGGGCGCTGATCGGTATTTACGGCATCGTCTCCACTCGTCGTCGCCGCATCGCCGAGCGCGAAGACGCACGCTGACACAACTCTCGCGTGCAGCGTGCGCTCCGTGGACCGCGGGCGTCCCCGCCCGCATGCGGACAGGATGTCCGCGGTCCGATCAAGGTACAGCAGGCACGTAGGTCGGATCGAGGAGCACAGCGACGGATCCGACGTCGCCATGTCGACGTCGGATTGATGAAGCCAATCCGACCTACGCCTGTACGTTTGAATTGGGCAGCGTTTCGCCCGTGGCGGCGAAGGCGACACTTTCGGCGATGTTGGTGGCGTGGTCGCCGATGCGCTCGATGTGTTTGGCGATGAACAGCAGGTGGGTGCAGGCGGTGATGGAGGTGGGGTCTTCCATCATGTACGTGAGCAGTTCGCGGAACACGCTGGTGTAGGCCGCATCGAGGTCGTCGTCGGCGGCCCAGGCATTGCGTGCGCGTTCCACGTCGCGGTCGCGGTAGGCGGCGAGGGTTTCGTGGACGGCCATGGACGCGAGTGACGCCAGCGAATGCAGGCGTCGCGCCGGTGCCACCGGGCGGCTTTCGGCGAGTGTCTGTACGCGGTTGGCGATGTTGCCGGCGTAGTCGCCGATGCGTTCGATGTCGGAGGCGATGCGCAGCGCGGCGAATACCTCGCGCAGGTCGCGTGCCATCGGTGCGCGCAGGGCCAGCAGGCGCACCACGTCGTGGCCGATGGCGTGTTCCATGGCGTCGATGGCGTCGTCGCCGGCGATCACGGCGCGGGCTTTGTCGGTGTCCAGTCGGGCGACGGCATCCATGGCCGCGTCCAGCTGCGCGGCAGCCAGGTTGCCCATGTCGATGATCTCGTCAGTCAGGCGCGACAGCTCGTCGTCGTAGCTTTTGATGAGGTGTTCGGGGTGGGGGGGCATGGTGGGCTCGCGGGTAGTTGGTGAACGGTTGTGGGTGGGGTGAACGCAAGGACGGGTTTGAGGCAAGCAACCGTCCATGGTGGGCTGAGTCCGGCCCAGCCATCCATGGCCGGGCGTTCGCCGACTGCGAATGGCCACTGGCCATTCGGTTCGACTCACCCAAACCGTCCCGTGATGTAATCCTCGGTCTGCTGCTTGTCGGGTTTGGTGAAGATCTTTTCGGTCTGCCCGAATTCGATCAGCTCGCCCATGTACATGAAGGCGGTGCGGTCGGATACACGCGCGGCCTGCTGCATGTTGTGGGTGACCATGACGATGGTGAAGTCGCGCTTAAGCTCTTCGACCAATTGTTCGATGCGACCGGTGGCGATGGGGTCGAGCGCCGAGGTCGGTTCGTCGAGCAGCAACACGTCGGGCTTGAGCGCGATCGAGCGCGCGATGCACAGACGCTGCTGCTGGCCGCCGGACAGACCCAATGCACTGGCCTTGAGCTTGTCCTTGACCTCGTCCCACAGCGCCGCCGCACGCAGGGCCTGTTCCACGCGCGCATCCATGTCGGCGCGCTTGAGCCGCTCGTGATGGCGAATGCCCCAGGCGATGTTTTCGTGGATCGTCATCGGGAATGGCACCGGTTTCTGGAACACCATGCCGATGCGGCTGCGCAATCGGTTCAACGAGTAGCGCGGATCGAGGATGTTCTCGCCGTCGAGCAGAATGCGGCCCCGTGCCTGCTGGCCGGGGTGGATGGCGTAGATGCGGTTGAAGATGCGTAGCAGTGTGGACTTGCCGCAGCCGGACGGGCCGATGATGGCGGTGACCTCGCGCTCGGGAATGTCCATGTTGATGTCGCGCAGGGCACGGTAGTCGCCGTACAGGAAATCGAGTCCACGCACGTCGATGCGGCTGGGTGCGACCCGTTCGGCAGGGGCGGTGCAGGTGGCCAGGTTATTCATGATTCATGCTCTTGCGGGAGATGAAGGCGCGTGCCAACAGCGACAGTGCCAGCACGAAGGCCGTGATAAGCAGTGCGCCGGCCCAAGCCATGGCATGCAGCTCGGGGTTGGGCGCATTGGTGTACTGGTAGATCGTGGCCGGCACGCTGGCCATCTTGTCCAGCGGCCCGATGGCCATGAAGTTGTTGCCGAAGGCAGTGAACAGCAACGGTGCGGTTTCGCCGGCCAGGCGCGCCAGCGCCAGCAACACGCCGGTGACGATGCCGGGGCCGGCCGCGCGCATCAGCATGTTGAGCGTCAGCTTCCACTGCGGGATGCCCAGCGAAAGCGCCGCTTCGCGCAGCGTGCCCGGTACCAGTTGCAGCATCGCGTCGGTATTGCGCACGATCACCGGCAGCCCGATCAGCGCCAATGCGATGGCGCCGGCGAGTGCCGAGAATGTGGTCGCACCGTGGGTCAGCGAGGTCATCGGCAACACCACCACGATGTAGACGAACAGACCGAGCACGATCGACGGCGCCGACAGCAGGATGTCGTTGACGAAGCGGATAGTTGCGCCCAGACGTGAACGCGCGGCGTACTCGGCCAGCCATATGCCGGCCAGCACGCCGACCGGGGCGCACATCACGATCGCCATCAGATCCATGATCAGGCTGCCGACGATGGCATTGGCCAGGCCGCCGTTCGGGCCGCGTGCGGTGATCTCGGTGAACAGTTCGATATCGAACGCGGCGATGCCGTGGCTGACCGTTACCCACAAGATCCAGACCAGAAAACCCAGTCCGAACAGCGTGGCAACGCAACCCATCACCAACGCGATCGTGTTGCCGAGTTGACGGCGCAGGTACCGG
>DASSKC010000068.1:0-42512 GCA_035690885.1 Oleiagrimonas sp.
CGGTTGATGTCGGGCGATTGTTTGCCGATCAGGTTGAGCACGCCGCAGGTGGCGCCATCGAAACCGACGTCGGAGGAGTCGTAGCCGATGCCGAGGATGACCTTGCGCGCGATGTCTTCCACGTCGATCCACGCATCCGTGGTGATCTCGCCGGCGACAATGGCCACGCCGGTCTTGACCATGGTCTCGCACGCCACGCGGGCGCGCTTGTCCTGCGCCAGGATGGCGTCGAGCATGGCGTCGGAGAGGGCGTCGGCAACCTTGTCGGGATGCCCTTCGGAGACCGATTCGGAGGTGAACAGAGTGGTGGTCATGGCGTTATATCCTTTATTGCGGATACAAAGATACAAGGGTGCGCATGATACAACGCCCGGCCATCATGCGCATCACCTTGTTGTCGGCCCGGTTCAGTCCGGGCTGCCCAGATAGCCGTCCAAAAAGGTTTTCCAGCTCGATGAGTTGATGCGCTTGAGCAGGCCGGTGTCGAGCGGTTCGCGCAGCTTGCTGCCCGAAGGCAGCGCGATCGCGTAATCCTGTCGCGCCAGCGTGAACGGCAGCACACGCAGGTTGCCGGCGTAGTTCTTGTGGATCTGCCAGCGCAGCAGCGGCGCGTCGTAGACCACCGCATCGACCTTGCCGGCGTTCAGCTTGGCCAGTGCCGCCGGCAGCGACTTGGCGTCGGTGAAGCGGTCATGGCGGTGATCGAGCCAATCGCCGCTGGTCGAACCGGCAACGCTGGCAACGCGGATATTGTGCAGATCGCTGGCGCTGGTGATCTGGCTGCTCAGCTTGCCCACGGTCAGCGCGCTGGTGATCGAGGCGGTGAAAAACGACACCACCAACAATGCGGTCAACATCCAGATCAGGCCGAGGATGCGTCCCGGCACGCTGCGCGGCGCGGTATCGCCGTAGCCGACGGTGGTCATGGTGACCATCGCCCACCAGAATCCGGAAAAGATGCCTTCGGCCTTGCTGCCGCCGAATTGCTCGGGATTTTTCTTGTGCTCGGCAGCCCATACCAGCACGCCGACAATCAGCAGCAGGAGGACCAGCGTGCCGATGACCTTGAGAAAGGCCGGTGACATCAGCGCGTGGGCCACCGCCAGCCAGCCCGAGCCACCGTGGTTGTGCACGGCCACACCCAGGCCGGAACTGGTGATCGGATGCGAGAAATCCATGACCTGCTCGCGTTGTGCCGTGGTGGTCAACGCGCCCAGGCCGACATCGACCTGACCGGTGCGCACGGCATCCAGCAAGCCGTCCAGATCGTAGCGCTTGTATTGGTACGTCCAGCCATGCGCTTTGGCGATGTCCTGCCACAGATCGATGGCGATGCCGCGGTATTGCTTGCCGTCGGCAATCACGAACGGCGGCGCGACCTTGACGCCGACGGTCAGCGTCTTGCCGGTCGCCGCCGATGATGACGCCGGTGCCGGTGCCGCGCTGCTTGCCGAGGTTTGCGCGATGGCGCCGCCGGCAAAAAGCAGGCAGGCCAAAAAGATGAGCGGGTTGAAACGTCCCATGTCGATTTCCGTGCTGGACCGACCTTGAGCATAACGGCAAGCCGTTCGGGGCTGCATCGAGCCCGTGGCTTGACAGGCACATGTTGGACCGGTCTCGCGAATCGTGCGGCATCGGTGTGCTTTCATCTGCCGCGTGATTTCCGGGCATGAAGGGTGCGTCAAGCCTCTCATGGGCACGGTATCGACCAAGCAGGGTTCAATGATCATGGATCCTGGCGGAGGTGCTTCCCGCAACGCCGACGCCGGGAATTTGACACGGGTATGGCCGGGACTAACATCGATGGTTCCGCTTTGTGCATGCAGATGTCAGGTGAAGCCGATGAAACCACTTCGTTCCTTCCATCCCGCCAGACGCCACCGGCTCGGCGCAGCAAGCGTGGCGGCGATGCTTCTGCTGTCGATGTGTGCGGGCGTGCATGCGGCCCCGGCGGTCGCGCAGTCGACCGTGAACGCGCTGCTCGAGCAGGCGCATGTGCGCGATGGCGCCACGCAGGCCATCCTGGTCACGGTCGATGCGCAAGACGGTCCGCGTGCCCGCTTGTCCACATATGCCTATCAATCTGGACATTGGAGCCAGGTGATGGGGCCGGTGCCGGCCGTGGTGGGCAAGAACGGGACGTCATTGCACAAGCACGAAGGCGACATGAAATCGCCGGCCGGGATTTTCCGCATGGGGCGCGCGTTCGGCAGCAAGCCCGAGCCGAACGGCGTCAGCCTGCCTTACACGCGCACGACCCGATACGACTACTGGGTCGACGATGCCTCTTCACCCGACTACAACCGCTGGGAAACCTGGTACGGCGATCCCGACCAGCGCTGGAAGTCGTTCGAGCGCCTGCGCATTCCCGCCTACACGTATGCGGCGGTGATCGAGTACAACACCGACCCGATCCGCAAGGGTGCCGGCAGCGCCATTTTCTTTCACATCTGGCCCGGTCCGGATGGCCATACCGCTGGTTGCACGGCCGTGTCCAAACAGAACGTGCTCAAGGTGTTGCGTTGGCTGGATCCCGCACGGCACCCGGTGATCATCCAGGGCAGTGCGGAGCAGTTGACAGCATTGGCCCACGGCAAGCCCCGGTCGTGATGTTTCGGCAGGCACCGTGCCTCGCGCAGCGTGCACTGCGTGCACGAAAAGGGCGCTGCAAAGCGGGTGTCAGGCGGCAATCGGCTTGATGTCGGCCAGACGGGCGAAATAATCGCGGGTCAGACGTAATTGTTCGCTGGCCGATTCGGCGCGGCAGGCGACGGCGCGGAAGGACGCGTTCTCGGGACGGTCCTTGGCGTACCAGGTCAGGTGCTTGCGCGCGATGCGCACGCCCATGTGCTCGCCGTAAAAATCGTGCAGGTGTTCAAGGTGCCCGCACAAAATGGCGCCGACTTCGGCCGGGTCCGGCTCGGGCAGCTTGTCGCCGGTGGCAAGGTAATGCGCGATCTCGCGGAAAATCCACGGCCGGCCCTGCGCGCCGCGGCCAATCATCAGCGCGTCGGCGCCGGTCACGGCGAGGACGTGCTCGGCCTGCTCGGGCGTGGCCACGTCGCCGTTGGCGAAGACCGGGATCGAGACGGATTGTTTGACCGCGCGGATGGTGTCGTACTCGGCCTCGCCCTGGTACTTGTCGGCGCGGGTGCGGCCGTGGATGGCCAGCGCGGCGATGCCGGCATCCTCGGCGATGTGGGCGATGGTGAGTGCGTTCTTGTGTTCGCGGTCCCAGCCGGTGCGCATTTTCAGCGTGACCGGCACGTCGACGGCCGCGACCACCGATTCGAGGATACGTCCGACCAGCAGTTCGTCGCGCAGCAGCGCCGAGCCGGCCCAGACCTTGCACACCTTGCGCATCGGGCAGCCCATGTTGATGTCGATCATGGCCGCGCCGTGCTCGACATTGTGGCGCGCGGCGTCGGCCAGCATCTGCGGGTCGTAGCCGGAAATCTGCACCACCACCGGCTCGGGCTCGCCGGCGTGGTCCATGCGTTTGACCGACTTGGTGGTGTGCCACAGGCTCGGGTCCGACGTGGTCATCTCCGACACGGCAAAGCCGGCGCCCATGCGCTTGCACAGGAGCCGGAACGGCTTGTCGGTGACGCCGGCCATGGGAGCCAGCGCCAGCGGCGGGTCGATGATGTGCTTGCCGATGCGCATCGGGGGATTGTAGCGGAGCGGTGCGGCGAGGTTTTGGGACGAGGGCGAGGGGCGCGGGACGAGGGACGTGGCTTTGTGCTTCGTCTTGCACCGGTAATCCGTTTCTTGCTGCTCCCTGGAACAACCGACCGTCGGGAGGCACGATCGTGCAGCCCCTGGCCCCTGGCCCCTGGCCCCTGGCCCCTGGCCCCTAGCCCCTGGCCCCTAGCCCCTGGCCCCTGGCCCCTTCAACTAAAGGCTTCGTGCTCCAACTCCGCACGCAACCGGCGGGTGCACGCCAGCATATTGGACAGCGCCGGCTCCACCTCCTCCCAGCGACGGGTCTTCAGACCGCAATCGGGGTTGACCCACAACTGACCGGGATCAAGCACCTTGAGCGCACGCTCGAGCAGGTCGGTGATTTCGGCCTCGCTCGGAACGCGTGGCGAGTGGATGTCGTACACGCCGGGACCGATGCCGTTGGGGTAGCGGAATTTCACGAACGCATCGAGCAGTTCCATGCGCGAGCGGCTGGTTTCGATCGAGATCACGTCGGCGTCCATGGCGGCGACGGCCTCGATGATGTCGTTGAACTCCGAGTAGCACATGTGGGTGTGGATCTGGGTGGCGTCGCGCACGCCGCCGACGGTGATGCGGAAACACTCGACAGCCCAGGCCAGGTAGGCGTCCCAGTCGGCGCGGCGCAACGGCAGGCCCTCGCGCAGGGCCGGCTCGTCGATCTGGATGATCGGCACGCCGGCCGCTTCCAGGTCGTGGACCTCATCGCGCAGCGCCAGGGCGATTTGCCGGCACACGGTTTCGCGTGGCAGGTCGTCGCGCACGAACGCCCATTGCAGCATGGTCACCGGGCCGGTCAGCATGCCCTTGACGGGTTTGTCGGTCAGCGATTTCGCGTAGCTGGCCCAGGCCACGGTCATGGCTTCCGGGCGCGCCACATCGCCCCAGATCAGTGGTGGTTTCACGCAGCGCGAGCCGTAACTCTGCACCCAGCCGAAACGCGTGAACGCGTAGCCGTCCAGCTTTTCGCCGAAGTACTCGACCATGTCGTTGCGCTCGGGCTCGCCATGTACCAGCACGTCCAGGCCGATCGACTCCTGGAAGTGGATGGTTTTTTCCACTTGCGCCTTGATGCCGGCCTCGTAGGTGGCGTCGTCGATGCGGCCCTTGCGCCAGTCGGCACGCAGCTTGCGCACGTCGGCGGTTTGCGGAAACGAGCCGATGGTGGTGGTCGGCAACAGCGGCAGTTCGACGGCGGCGGCCTGGGCGATGCGGCGTTGCGCATACGGCGAGCGCCGCAGTGCAGCCTGCGGGCTGAGGTCGGCCAGGCGCGCGCGGACCGCCGGATGGCTGACACCGGGTGCGCGTGCATGCTGGTCGAGCACGGTTTGCTGCGCATCCAGCGCCGCGATGGCCTCGGCCTGACCGGCGGCGGCATCGGCATATACGCGCAACTCTTCGATCTTCTGGCGCGCGAACGACAAGGTCGCCAGTCGCTCCGGCGGCAGTTCGGTTTCCAGCGTCAGGTCGACCGGTACGTGCAGCAGCGAGCACGATGGTGCCAGCCACAGATGGGCGTCATCGCGGCGTGCGGTCAGTTTGTCCAGCAGCGGGCGGACCCGGTTCGGCTGGCTGCGCCAGACGTTGCGTCCATCGAGGACGCCGGCGCTGAGCACGCGGTCGGCCGGCAGGCTGTCGAGCACGGCGTCGAGCTGTTCCGGCGCGCGCACCAGATCCACATGCAGCCCGTCGACAGGCAGGCTGGTGGCCAGCGGCAGGTTGTCGCCGAGGGCGCCGAAATACGTGGCCAGCAGCTGGCGCGGGCCGGGGGCTTCGGACAACGTCGCGTAGGCGTGACGGTACGCCGCCTGGGCGGTGTCATCGAGATCCTGTACCAGGCACGGCTCGTCCAGCTGCACCCACTCGGCACCGGCATCGGCAAGCTGATCGAGCAGTTCGCGATAGGCCGGCAGCAAGGCGTCAAGCAGGTCCAGCGCGCGGCTGCCGTCAACGGTCTTGGACAGCAGCAGGAAGCTGACCGGGCCGATGATCACCGGACGCGCGACATGACCGAGCGCCGTGGCCTCCCGCAGCTCGGCGACGGGTTTGTCGTCAGCCAGGCGGAAGGTCTGGCCGGTGCTCAGCTCCGGGACCAGATAGTGGTAGTTGGTGTCGAACCATTTGGTCATTTCCAGCGCATGCAAGTCATGGCCGTCGTGATGACATCCACGGGCCATGGCGAAATAGCCGTCCAGACGGCTTTGCTCGAACAGCGCACGATAGCGTTCGGGAATGGCGTCGAACAACACGGCCGCATCGAGCATGTGGTCGTAGAGGCTGAAGTCGTTGCACGGCACGACATCGGCGCCTGCATCCCGTGTCAGTTGCCAGTGCTCGGCACGCAATCGACGTGCGGTTTCAAGCAGGTCGCCGGCGGACAATGCGTCGCGCCAGCAGGTCTCCAGTGCGCGTTTGAGTTCGCGTTTGCGCCCGATGCGTGGAAAACCCGAAAAAGTGACGATGGACATGAAAGATTCCTCTTGTTCGCATGACAAAGAGGAACGAAGGGGTGGCCGGCTTGCGCCAACCGACGACCTTCGCCCCCGCGGGCGAACTGGTGTGCGCGAGTTGCCTCGCGGCCACCAGGTCGAACGGAAACGGCGGATATGCCGTTCCCGGTCGGGGCAGGTATTCGGGCTCGTGGACCACCTACTGGCCGTCGCTTCCCGGAGTGGCTCCAGTGCGTATGACGGCGGTCGTTTCCACATACCGCTGCGGGGCAGCGCCGGATTCGCACCGGCTTCCCTTTAAATATCTTTCTATTCGGATAAAAAGATATATGCCTCGACGCGAGCGAAGATAGTCGCCCTCGCGGCCAAAGTCAAACCGTTATCGGGCATGACTGGACAAGCCCCATGGCCATGGGCAGACTGGGTCGGATCGGTGCTCGGCCACGTGCGCGCCGGCGGCATGGCCGCCGGCAGCCGGGCTGCGGCCGTTGAACCCTGTTGTATGACGTGCGGGTGGTTGTGAATCATGCAGGCGATCAGTGTCGGGCCGTGGGTGCTTTCGGTGGGCGTGTTGGCCTTGTTGCTGGGGCTGGCCGGTGCGCATGGCGTGGCCGGTTTCATGCGTCGGCGTGGCCACGCTGATACCGGCGCGGTGTTGTGGTGGTTGTTGCTGGTGGCGCTGCTGGCTGCGCGTGTTGCTTATGTGCTGCGCTGGTGGTCGGCTTACAGCGCGTCGCCGTGGTGGAGCGTGCTCGATGTGCGCGACGCCGGGTTCAACCCCTGGGTGGGGTTGGTCGTGCTGGTGCTGGCGACCGCGTTGCTGGCGTGGCGCAGACGGGCATGGCGGCGCGCCTTGCCGGTGGCCGTGATCGGCGGCGTGTGTGTCTGGGCCATTGTCGGTCTGGTCGCGTGGCAGTTGCGCGCCAGCGCACCCCCACCTCTGCCGGAAGTGGCCTTGCAACGTCTTGATGGTGATCGAATCGACCTTGCCTCGTTGCGTGGCAAGCCCATGGTCATCAACCTCTGGGCCACGTGGTGCGGTCCGTGCCGGCGCGAGATGCCGATGCTGATGGAGGCCGCTGCCGATATGCATGGTGTGCGCTTCGTGTTTGCCAACCAGGGCGAGTCGGCGGCGGCCGTGCGCGCCTATCTCGCGCGTGAACAACTGGCGTCGGCCCGCGTCGTGCTTGATACCGGTCGTGATCTGGCCCGCTATTATCATGCGGTGGGTTACCCGACGACCCTGTTCCTGGATGCCGATGGCCGCCTGCGCGACATGCGTGTGGGGCCGTTGTCGCGTGCGTCGCTGCAGGCGCATCTTCGCTTCATCACTTCTTCTTCCACTCCCGTGAATGACTGACATGAACAAACTGATTCCCGCCGCCTGCATGGCCTTGTTGCTGGTCGGCTGCGCCCGTGCCGGGGCACCCGCACCGTCGGCTTCGGACGTGACCGCCGAGACGGTCGAGAATGCACTGTCCGCCAGCGGCATGAAGATCAATGGCAAACTCGATGCACCGGACGGCTACCAGGGCTTTGTCGGCCAGTACCGTGGTCGCAAGTTGCCGGTGTACGTGATGCCTGACGGCAAGCACCTGATCATCGGCACCATGTATGACCTGAGCGGTCACGACCTGACCACGCCGGCGATGCGCCAGGTGTCGGCCTTCACCGAGGCGCAGTGGAAGACGCTGGAGAAGTCGACATGGGTGGCCGAAGGCGATGCCGACGCCAAGCGCGTGGTCTATGTTTTCACCGACACCGAGTGTCCGTATTGCCACAAATTCTGGAAAGCCTCGCAGCCATGGGTGAACGGCGGTGATGTGCAGGTGCGCAATATCCTGGTGGCGGTGATCTCGCCCAAGAGTCTGCCGCGTGCCGCGGGCATTCTGACGGCAGCCGATCCGGCGATGGCGTGGACGAGCAACGAAGCGAACTTCGGCAACAAGGATGCGCCGGTCAACGCGGATGTGTCCGCCGCCGCCGAACGCAAGATCAAGGCCAACAACGACTTGATGGTGCGCCTGGGCTTTTACGGCACGCCCGGCGTGGTCTACAAGGATGCCGACGGCACCATCCATACCGTGCACGGATTGCCGCCGGACCCGGAGCGGCTGAAGGCCATTTTCGAAGGTTGACGCGGCCCGTGATCAGTCGCCGAAACGTTCGCGCACTTCGGCCCAGCGCGGCATGACGCTGGCGGCGCCGCGGCGCTCGGTAGCCATGGCGGCGACGCGATTGGCGTGAGTGACGGCGTTGCCGAAGGGCTGGTTGGCCAGCCGTACCAGCGCGGCGGCCAGTGCGCCGCAGAAGGCATCGCCGGCGGCCGTGGTGTCCACGGCCTCGACGGCTTGCGCCGCGATGCGGTAGTGCGCTTGCGTGTCGCCACGCCGGTTGTTGCCATGTGACACGAAGCTGCCGTGGGCGCCCAGCGTGATGATCACGCTGGCGTCGGTAAGTTGGCGCGCGAGTCGGTGCAAGCTGGCGTCATTCATGTCGGCCACGTTGTCGGCATCCACGGATTGGCCGGTGAAGCGTGTGCACAGCTCGGCGAACTCGCCCTCGTTGGGCGTGAGGACGTCGGCCAGTCGCAGGCATTCGGGACTCGCATCGACATGGATCGGTGCCGGGTTGAGCACGCAGGTCAGCTGATTCTCGCGGCCGCGGGCGAGCGCGTGGGTCACCGCGTCGAGGTTGTTTTCCATTTGCGTCAGCAGCACACGAGCATCGGCAAAGACGGTGTGCTGGGCGTTGATGTGTGTGGTGTCCAAGTGCTCGTTGGCGCCCAGGTCGACCACGATGCGGTTCTGGCCGCCATCCTCGACGATGATGCAGGCGCTGCCGGTGGCATGCACCCTGTCGATTTGCCAATGTCCGTCCAGACCCTCGTCGGCGGCGATGGCTTCGGCTTGTCGGCCCAGCGCATCGTCACCGTGCGCGCCGATGAAGGCGGTGGCCACATCCTGGCGGGCACAGGCCACGGCCTGGTTGAAGCCCTTGCCGCCGGGACCGGTGGCGAAATCGTGCCCGCGCCGCGTTTCGCCGGCTGCGGGGCAGCGATCGATATGCCAGACATGGTCCTGGTTGTAGCTGCCGACGACGATCACTTGCGCGGGCATGGTTCAGGCGCCTCCGGTGATGTGCGCGTCGCCGCGCTTGTGGCGATACTTGAACAACGGTATGAACACGATCGCCATCACCAACGCGTAGCCGGCAAAGCTCAGCCAGATGTCGCGCCAGTCGCGGCAGATCGTGGTCAGGGCATTGCAGGTGTGGTCGGTGAAGAAGGCCTCGATGACCCAACCGGCGATCAGGCTGCCGGCCACGGCGCCGACGCCATTGGTCATGAACATGAAAAGCCCCTGCGCGCTGGCGCGGATACGCGGGTCGGCGACTTCTTCCACGTACAGCGAACCGGAAATGTTGAAGAAGTCGAAGGCCATGCCGTAAACGATGCACGACAGCACGATCATCCACAGGCCGCTGTGCCAGTCGGGGTTGCCGAAGCCGAACAAGCCGAAGCGCAACACCCACGCCAGCATGCTCATCACCATCACGGTCTTGATGCCGAAACGTTTCAGGAAGAACGGGATGGCGAGGATGAAGCAGACCTCGGAAAACTGCGAGATGGAGATGATGATCGCCGAATGCTGGACCGTGAACAGATGGACGTACTCGGGGACCTTCTCGAAACTCTTGAGGAAGGCCACACCGTAGGCGTTGGTCAATTGCAGCGCCGCGCCAAGCAGCATGGCGAAAATGAAGAACACGGCCATGTTGCGGTTCTTGAACAGCACGAATGCAGTCAGGCCGAGGCGGTCGGCCAGGCTGCGTTGCTGCGAGGCACGCAAGCCGGGCGGGCATGCCGGCAACGTGAAGGCGTAGATGCCCAGCAGCAGCGAGGCGCCGGCAGCAACGTAAAACTGCGTGTCGGAGGCTTCGAAGCCGAGCAGGCTGGTGGTCCACGTCGCGGCGATGAATCCGATCGTGCCCCACACGCGAATTGGCGGGTAGGTCTTGACCACGTCCTGACCATCGCGTTTGAGCGCGTTGTAGGCCACCGCGATCGCCAGCGAAATGGTCGGCATGTAGAAGATCATGTTGACCAGCATCACCCAGAACATCAGTTCGGGGTCGGGCACCATCGGCACGATGAACAGCATGATCGCGCCGAGGATCTGCAGCGTGCCGTACAGGCGCTCGGCATGCACCCATTTGTCGGCGATGATGCCGGCGATGGACGGCATGAACAGCGATGCAATGCCCATGGTCGAAAAGATCACGCCGAAGCTGGTGCTCGACCAATGCTGGGTCTGGAACCACCACGCGCCAATGGTCAGAAGCCATGCCCCCCAGATGTAGTACTGGAGAAAATTCATGACGACGAGGCGGAACTTGAGCATGGGCATCCCCTGCGTGGCCGCGGATGGACCGACGCTTATTCGATTGCGTCAGGGTAGATAATCACCGTGGGGGCGGCAAGCGACTCGGTGCAAAGCGGCGATGTGGCATCATCGTGCGGTCGCCGCAACGGGAGTCCGGATGGTGCTTCGCAGGATGTGGGTCGTGCCGGCGTGGAGCGTGGCCATCCCCGTGGCCGCCGGCGTGCTGTTGGCGGTCGCGTGGACGATGACGCTCGGTTGGTGGCTGCTGTTGCTGGTCACGGCGGCACTGTTGGCCGTGGTGCTGGTGGGTGTGTATCACGCCGAAACGGTGGCCCATCGCGTCGGTGAACCGTTCGGCACCTTGATCCTGGCCATGGCCGTCACCGTCATCGAGCTGGGCCTGATCGGGTCGATGATGCTTTCCGGTGGCGAGGATGCCCGTGCACTGGCCCGCGATACCGTGTTTGCCACGGTGATGATCGTGCTCAACGGCGTGGTTGGCGTGTGCCTGCTGGTTGGTGGCCGGCGGCATCACGTGCTGTCGTTCCGTGCCGAAGGCGCGACCAGTGCGTTGGTCGTGCTGGCGCCGATGACGGTACTGGCATTGGTGCTGCCCAGTTTCACCATCAGCGCGCCCGGTCCGGTGTACACGCCATCGCAGTTGGCGTTCGCCGGTGTGGCCGCGCTGCTGCTTTACGGCGTGTTCGTGTTCGTGCAGACGGTTCGCCATCGCGATGATTTTCTGCCGCTCGTGTCCGCCGCCGACGAACATGGCGAGCGACCGGGCGTGGCCACCTTGTGGGTCAGCCTGGGCTTGCTGTTGTTGTCGCTGGTGGCGGTCATCGGCCTGGCGAAAAAACTGGCGCCGAGCATCGAGGCCGGTGTGCGCGCGGCGTCGGCACCGGAGGCGGTCACCGGCATCGTCATTGCCATGCTGGTGCTGTTGCCGGAAACCTGGGCCGCCGTGCGCGCGGCGCGCCGCAATCGCATGCAGACCAGCCTCAACCTGGCCATGGGTTCGGCCCTGGCGACCATCGGCCTGACCATTCCGGCGGTGGCCGTGCTGGCCACGATATTGGGCATGCCGCTGGAGCTGGGCTTGCGCGCGACCGAGATCGTGTTGCTGGCACTGACGCTGCTGGTGTCGACGATCACCCTGATCGGTGGCCGCGCCACGGTATTGCATGGCGCGGTGCATCTGATCCTGTTCGGCGCTTTCGTGTTCTTGTCGGTGGTGCCGTGATCACTGGCGCTCGGCGTCGGCGCGCTTGATGACCTTGTGCTCGCCCTCGTCGCTGCCGTGGATCCAGTAGCTGGAAATGTACATCTGCTCGCGTGCGACACCGCGCTCGTCGCGAAAATGCTTGCGCAGCGCGCGCATGGAGTTGAACTCGCAAGCGCACCAGACCGATTGGCGATCGCCGGGCCAGTGCAATGACGCGACGGCGTCGACCAGCGGTGTGGTCCGGCCCGGTGTCGGGTTGACGATCCATTGCAGTTCGAGGTTGTCGGGCAGGGGCAGGTCCTGGCGGTCGGCGGCATCGGGGACTTCGATGATCGCGTGACCGCGGGCGTGCGCCGGCAGCTGCTCGATGTTGACGCTGATCGCGGGCAGGGCAGTCATGTCGCCGACCATCAGGACCCAGTCGGCGTCGTGATCGACCACCTTTTTTGGACCGGGGCCGGCGATGTCGATGGTGTCGCCCGGCTGGCATGTGCGCGCCCAGTTGCAGGCTGGGCCGCCGCTATCGCCGTGCAGGGCAAAATCGATGTCGATGCCGTCGTCGCGGTGATTGCGCACGGTGTAGGTGCGCAGCAGCGGGCGCTCTTGGCCGGGTATCGGGAAGATCAGCTTGACGTAGGCGCTGGCCTGGTCGGCCGGAAAGGTTTTCAGGCCTTCGCCACCCAGGGTGACGCGCAGCATGTTGGGTGTGATGCGCTGTTTGCCGAGTACGGTGAAGTGATAGGTCGGTCGTTTCATGGATCAGGATTTCCTCAGATTGTTCGCCATGGCCTCGGCCAGCTCGACGAATTGATCGACGGCTTCGCGCGACAGGCCGCGCACCATGCGCGCACCGGCCTCGCGTTCGGCATCGGCGATGCGCTGGAACATGCGTTTGCCGGCAGCGGTCGGTGTCAGGATGCGGCGGCGGCCGTCGTCGGCGTCGGGGCGGATGCCGATCAGCCCGGCGTGGTCCAGCTCTTTCACCACGCGCGCGATTTGCGCCTTGTCGCGCCGCCAATGCGTGGCGATGTCGTGCGCCGTGCATTGCGGGTGATGGCACACGACCTTGAGCATGCGCATGTGCGATACCGGCAGGTCGATGCCGGCGTCGCGGCTGGCGTCGCGCATGGCGTGCTTGTAGGCATGCAGCAGACGATGCAGGGCATCGCCGGGATGGGTGGAAGACATGGCTATGTAGTTGACTGTGTCAACGACATGATGCGTCAAATATGTTGATAATGTCAACTGTTTGGTGGGCGGGCCGCTCAGTGCGAGTCGAGCGCTGTGCTTACGCGCGAGCGCAATTCGGGCACCAGCTCGGCCTCGAACCACGGGTTGCGGCGCAACCACATCTGGTTGCGCGGGCTGGGGTGCGGCAGCGGCAGCAGTCCGTCGGCGATCAGTTCGCGCCAGTTCTTCACCGTGTCGGTGAGGGTGCGTTGGCGGCGTTCGCCAAGCATGCCCTTGTGCGCGTACATGCCGATCACGAGTGTCAGTTGCACCTTGGTGAGCAGCGGCATCAGGAGCGGATGCCACTTCGGTGCGCATTCCGGTCGCGGCGGCAGGTCGCCATTCTTGCCGGTGCCGGGAAAGCAGAAGCCCATCGGCACGATGGCCACCGCGTGCGGGTCGTAGAACGTGTCGTGGTCGATCCCCATCCATTCGCGCAGGCGCTTGCCGCTGAGGTCATCGAACGGAATGCCGCTCTCATGCACCTTGCGTCCCGGTGCCTGGCTGACGATCAACAGCCGCGAGTCGGCGGCGGCCTGTACTACCGGACGCACGCCGTGGGGCAAATGCGCTTCGCAGATGCGGCAGGCGCGGATGTCGGCAAGAACGCGGTCGGTCTTCGTGGGCATGGTCGTACGTGGAGGTTCGCGGTCACTTCATCATAAGGCCGCCAGTCAACCAGTGCGTGGCGTTCAGAGCGCGTCGAAGGCGGCCTTTTTCCAGCGTCCTTGTGCATGCTCGCTGTCGCCCTCGAACGTGACCACGTCGAAGCGGCATGCGCAGTTGGCGTACTGCGCGTGGTTGCCAATGAAGCCTGCGGCGGCCCGGATCAGGCGTTCGCGCTTGCTCCGGGTGACTGAAGCGGCGGCGCCGCCGAAGCGCGTGTTGCGGCGGTAGCGCACTTCGACGAAAACCAGCGTGTCGCCGTCGCGCATCACCAGATCCAGCTCACCGAAGCGCGTGCTGTAGTTGCTGGCCACAAGCGTCAGGCCTGCCTGCACGAGGTGCGCGCAGGCACGTTGCTCGAACGTGTCGCCGACGCGGCGCATCAATGGCCGATGGGCGCGGACGTCGGCGGTGCCGGCGCGCTCGTGGTCGATGCCGGAGTCGGTCGTGACGGGGCTGATGAGCTGGACGCGGCGGGAAGTGGTTGCAGCGTCGGCGTGCCCAGCTCCAGATTGCCGACCAGTGGACGCGCCACGCCGTTCTCGAAACGTGCCCACGTCAGTACCCGCTGGATGCGACCAAACGCATCCTCGGTCAGCCGGCCACTGGCGCCGGGCAGGTAGCTGCCGGGATGCGCGCGCATCCATTGCAGGTACGGCACCAGCGACCATGCGTCCATGCCGAAGGCGAACAAACGTGCGCTGGTGCCGCGCGCGGCTGGCAGGGATGCGGCAAGCGCCGCGCGCGAGGGCAGTCCCGGCTGGGTGTTGAACAGCCACGGCGCGTCGCAGAACGTGACGCCGTTGAGATCGCCGTCCGCCACCGGGTTGTTGCGCGCATCGTACACATGCGAGGTGGCAAACACCGGTAGCTTGATGCCGGCCAGGTGCAGTTGCGGCAGCAGCAGCCGCGCCTGTTCCGGACGCATGCTGATGAACACGCCGGTGGTTGCCGGCGCGGTGACCTGCAGGGCGCGTGTTTGCTTGCGGTAATCGACCTGGGCGGGATTGAGCGTGGTCAGGCTGGTGATCTGGCCGCCCAGACCCTGGAACTCGATCGTGAAGGCGTCTGCTGCGCGCTGCGCGAAACCTTCGCTGGAGACCATCACGATGGCCTGCGTCAGTCCTTGCTGGAACATGCGTCGCGCCACTTGGGCCGCTTCCACTTCCGGACGCAGGGCGAACTCGGTGGCGTTGGGCGGGGGCAGGATGTTGTCGTCCGGATGGTTGAGCGCCAACAGCGTGGCGGGCAGCTGTGCCTGCTGCATCACCGCGCTCACCGCATCATGGGTGAGCGGGCCGACCACCAGCGTGGCGCCATCGGCAACGGCGCGTTGATAGGCAGACAGGGCGCCGGCGGGTGTGCCGGTTGTGTCATAGACCTGCACGGGCGGCAGCTCGCCGTGTTTGCCGGCCTGGAAGTAGCTGGCAAAAAAGCCCTGACGCACGGCAGTGCCGGCCGAGGCCAGCGGGCCGGACAGCGGCAACATCAGCGCGACCTTGCTTGGCAACTGATAACCCTGCAACTGGCTGCTGCCGGGCATGAACGTGCCCACCGGCTGCGTCAGTGAGGGTGCGGCCTGGCTCACGTTGACGCCGAGTCGGCCCAGTGCCAGCGCGATCCAGCGTTGTGCGGGGGCGTTTGACGGCAGGGCGGAGGCATGCTGTTGGAGTGCTTCCACGCCCATAGAGTTGAGAAGATCGAGCGTCTGCTTGCGGTTGTGCTCGCGGCCGGCGCCGGACAACGTGGCATCGAGCGCGATGCGGGTGCGAGCGGCTTTCCAGGGTTTGCCGGTTTTGGCGAGCGCGCGTGCGCGCAGCTCCAGGGCGCGTGTCTGCAATGCATCCGGCAACGCCGCGACCGGCCCCTGGGTCAGCGTGAGTGCGCGCGCCGCGTTACCGCGATTGAGCGCGATTTCCGCTTCCAGCAAATCGTAGTGGCGGGCATCGGTTGGTTGCAGCCGTGTGCGTTCGACGTCGGTCAGTGCTTGTTCGGCCTTCGGCAGCGATCCGGCTTCTCGCCATGCCTCGGCGGCACGCACCAGGAAGTAGTCGCGGGTGCTGCGATCTTGCGCCGCCAGTTTCGCCCAGGCCTGTGCCGCTTGCTGGTAGTGCCCGTCATGGAACAGCGTCTGCGCTTGCCGGGCCTGCGCTTGCTGCTCGGGTGAAGGCGTGGTGGACACAGTCACGCAGCCAGCCAGGACCAGGGCCAGAACCACAGTCAGAAGCGGGCATGAAAGTCGGATCAAACGCATCAAAAGGTTCCCCTCGGACGGTCGCGCTGCCGAAGGCAGCTGTTTGCTGCGATGATAGCCGATCACGCTCATTTGCCAGGAAATCGCATGTCTGCCGTTCAGCCGGGAACCCTCTGGGTCGTGGCCACGCCCATCGGTCATCGCGACGACTTGTCGGCGCGTGCCTGCGAGGTGCTGCGCCAGGTCGCGCTGATCGCCGCCGAGGACACCCGCCATAGTCGACCGCTGTTGGCGCACCATGGCATTGATACGCCGCTGGCGGCCCTGCACGAGCACAATGAGCGCGAGGTGGTGGCCGGGCTGATCGAGCGCCTTGCAGGCGGTGACGACATGGCGTTGATTTCCGATGCCGGGACGCCATTGGTCAGCGACCCGGGCTTTCGTCTGGTGCGAGCGGCACGCGCCGCCGGGGTGCGGGTCAGCCCGGTGCCCGGTGCTTGTGCCGCGATTGCCGCATTGTCGGTGGCGGGTCTGCCCAGTGATCGCTTCGTGTTCGAGGGGTTCTTGCCACCCAAGCCGGCGGGGCGGCGCACGCGGCTCGAACAACTGGCGGGCGAATCGCGCACATTGATTTTCTATGAGTCTTCCCATCGCGTCGCTGCCAGCCTGGCCGACATGCGCGATGTGTTCGGTGGCGATCGCGAGGCGGTGCTCGCGCGCGAGCTGACCAAGCTGTTCGAGACCGTGATTGGCGAGCTGCTGGAGGCGCTGGCGGCGCGGGTGGCTTCCGATCCCGATCAGCAGCGTGGTGAGTGCGTGGTGCTGGTGGCGGGTTGCGGTGACCAAGCCGATGCGCGGCTGGTTGAGGGTCGGCGCATTTTCGCCATGCTGCGCGACGAACTCCCGCCGGCGCGGGCCGCCAAACTGGCCGCCGCCATCAGCGGCGCGCCGCGCAAGGCGTTGTATCAATAAAAACAAGGGTAGGAGCGGCGGAAGCCGCGATCGGGTGAGGGATTGGGTATCCAGTAGGTTGGGTTAGGCCGCAGGCCGTAACCCAACAATCAGCCATCTGTCAGCGTAATGACGTACTTGCCGCGTAGCTCGACAAGCTTGAACGTCGGGTTGATGAAGCCAACCCGACCTACACGAGCAGTAAGCGCCAAGTCAGGTCGAGGGGGTCAGGTTCACTTATTGGCCTGAGCATCCGGCGGGAACCGGCGCTGTGGCGCCAATAAGTGAACCTGACCCCCAGGCAAGCTTGCACGCAAGCTCGCACTCTCGCGCCAGATCGGGGATTACCCGCTACAATCGCCCCCGGAGTCGGCCGGACAGTCGCGGTGTGTTTCGGCGCATCGAGGAAAGTCCGGGCTCCGCAGGGCAGGGTGCCAGGTAACGCCTGGGCAGTGTGAACTGACGGCCAGTGCAACAGAGAGCAGACCGCCGAACGGCGCCTCCGGGCGTGCGTGGCAAGGGTGAAAGGGTGCGGCAAGAGCGCACCGCGCGCGGGGACAACGCCGCGTGGCACGGTAAACCCCACCTGGAGCAAGACCGAATAGGGGAGCATATGGCGTGGCCCGCGTCGCTCCCGGGTAGGTTGCTTGAGCCTGACGGTGACGTCAGGCCCAGAGGAATGACTGTCACGTCGCAAGACGTACAGAACCCGGCTTACAGGCCGACTCCACCGATCTGGCGGCTGCATCTTCGGATGCAGCCGCCGTTTTATGTGGTTTGCGGCGGTGTGGGGAGCTTGCGAGGGGGTAGCTTGCGAGGGGGTCAGGTTCACTTATTGGCCCGAACATCCGGCTGGATGCGACGCTGTGGCGCCAATAAGTGAACCTGACCCCCAGGCAAGTCGCAGTTTCGCGGCGAACTGTGTACATGGCGGCGCAAGCTCTGTCACAAAAAATCCTGCCTATTCAACAGGCTTGCAACAGTTCCTCATAAACTGCTCTCAAATTCAGCCGCGGTTGCGCTTTCTTGTTGATCTACAAGCAATTTTCTCTTGACAGTCTCATGGGCTGAGACTATCGTGGCGATCAGTGTCGATTAGTGGTTTTTTGTGGAGTCTGCTTCGCCGTGTTCCAGGGTGAAACCGCCATCGTTGTTGATGCCAAAGGCCGCCTGGCCATCCCGACCGCGTATCGGGGGCAGGTGAAGGACGCCTGTGGCAATCGTCTGGTGGTGACCTACAACCCGTTCGAGTCCGGTTGCCTGTGGATTTTTCCACACGATGAGTGGGAGCAGGTCCGTGATCAGGTCAATGCGTTGCCCAGTGTCAAGGCCGTGCACCGGAATCTGCAGATGAAGCTGGTCGGTGCCGCGGCCATGGTCGAGCCCGACAGCGCCGCACGAATACTGTTGCCGGCCAGCCAACGCAGCGCTGCCGGCATCGAGAAGAAAGCGGTGCTGTTGGGCATGGGCAACAAATTCGAGTTGTGGAGCGAACAGGCACATCTGGCCAAGATCCGCCAGACCATCGAGGAAGACCAGATCAGCGAGGAGATGACGGATCTCACTTTGTAGTACCAGGACACGAAAGACCGAGCGGGGTGGTCGCGATGCAAGCAGACAAATTGCAGCACATCCCGGTGATGTTGGAGGAGGCGCTGGAGGGGCTCGCCGTGCAACCACGGGGGCGGTATCTGGATGGCACATTCGGGCGCGGCGGGCATGCCCGCGCGCTGCTGGACCAGCTCGGCCCGGACGGGACGCTGCTGCTGATGGACCGTGACCCGGCAGCCATCAATGCGGCGCAGGCCGGATTGGCAACCGATGCGCGCGTGACGGTGCGCAAGGACAGTTTCGCGCATCTGGCCGAGTGGGATGAAACCCGGCCCGGCCTGGATGGCGTGCTGCTCGATATCGGCGTGTCTTCGCCGCAACTGGATGAGGCGGCACGCGGCTTCAGCTTCATGGCCGACGCGCCGTTGGACATGCGCATGGACCCGACATCCGGTCCCAGCGTCGCAGACTATCTGGCCACGGCCAGCGAAAAGGAGATCGCCGACGTGTTGTGGCGATATGGCGAGGAAAAGGCCAGCCGGCGCATTGCGCGCGCGATCGTCGCGCGCCGCGTCGAGCAACCGATCGAACGCACCAGCGAGCTCGCGGCGCTGGTGCTTGAACTGCTGGGCCGCACCCGAAACGGCAAGCACCCGGCGACGCGTACATTTCAGGCGTTGCGCATTCGCGTCAATGACGAGCTTGCGGCGTTGGAGCAGGGGTTGGACGGGGCGCTCGAACGGCTCAAGCCGGGCGGGCGTCTGGTGGTGATCAGTTTCCATTCGCTGGAGGACCGCGTGGTCAAGCAGTTCATTCGCGCACATGCCGGCAAGGCGCAAGCACAGCCGCGGCATCTGCCGCCGTTGCCGGCAGCGCCGGCCAGGCTGCGCGCGATCGGCAAGGCGCACTTTGCCGGCAAGGCGGAGCTGGCGGCCAATCCGCGCGCGCGCTCGGCGGTGCTGCGTGTGGCCGAAAAATTGGCGGTGGCCGCATGACCGTGCTGCGTGCCATGGTCTTGCTGGGCTTGCTGCTGGCGGTCATTGCCAGCGCCGTCGCCGTGGTCTGGGCGCGGCAGGAAAACCGCATGCTGTTCATGCAACTGTCGAAGCTGCAGAACGAGCGCGACCATCTGAACATACAGTTCGGGCGCCTGGAGCTCGAGCAGGCGACCTGGGCCGATCCGACGCGCATCGAAGCGGTCGCGCGCGGCAAGCTGGGCATGGTCGAGCCCAAGCCCGCCGACATCCGGTTGATCCGCCCATGAGCATGCGCGGCACGCCATCACGCATCGACACGCCGCGTCGCGGCCGTGGGCCAAGCGTGCGCAAGCGCCTGACGCTGGTCATGGTGTTGCTGGGTCTGGCGTCGGTCGGCCTGGTGGTGCGTGCGGTGGATCTGCAGGTCATCGACAAGAGCTTTTATCAGGAGCAGGGCAACGAGCGTTTCCTGCGCACCGTTTCCATACCCGTGTCGCGCGGGACCATTTTCGACCGTAACGGCGTGCCGCTGGCCGTGTCCACGCCGATGGAGTCGTTGTGGGCCAATCCGCAGAAGCTGCTCGACCATACCGACCGCATTCCCGACCTCGCCCATGCGTTGGGCGTGAATCCGGACGAGCTGGCCGAGCGTCTGTCGCGCTACGCCGATCGCGAGTTCGTGTATCTGAAGCGCCAGATGAGTCCGGATGCGGCCCAGGCCGTGCTCGACCTGAAGATTCCCGGCGTCAACGAACGGCGCGAGTATCGCCGGTTCTACCCGTCCGGCAGCATCGCGGCGCACGTCATCGGCTTCACCAACATCGACGGCAAGGGCCTGGCGGGACTGGAGCTGGCCTACAACAAGTGGCTGACCGGCAAGGCCGGGGCCAAGAAGATCATCCGCAACGGCAATGGCCGCACGGTCGAGAACGTCGAGCTGGTGCGCAAGGCGCAACCCGGGCATGACCTGACGCTGAGCATCGATCGCCGCATCCAGTATCTGGCCTGGCGCGCGCTCAAGGACACCATGGACAAGTACCACGCCAACTCGGCGTCCATGATCGTGATGGACCCGAGCAACGGCGAAGTGCTGGCGATGGTCAACCTGCCGTCGTACAACCCCAACGACCTGGATTCGAGCACCGCCGCCGAGCGCCGCAATCGCACCGTGACCGACGTGTTCGAGCCCGGCTCGACCGCCAAGGCGTTCACCATCACCGCCGGACTGATGAGTGGCAAGTGGCAGCCGCATACGCCGATCCAGACCGCGCCCGGCTGGATGGTCATCGACGGGCACACCATCCACGACGATGCCAATTTCGGCATGCTCGACGTGACCGGCGTGATCACCCGGTCCAGCAATATCGGTGCCGCCAAGATCGCGCTGAGCCTGCCCACCAAGGAGATGTATCAGACGTTCCGCGACTTCGGTTTCGGCAGCAGCACGGGTAGTGGATTCCCCGGCGAGTCGGCCGGCATCCTGCCGATCGGACGCAAGTGGCGCGACATCCGCCAGGCGACCATCGGCTACGGCTACGGCTTCAGCGTGACCTTGTTGCAGCTGGCGCGCGCCTATTGCGCGCTGGCCGATGACGGCATCCTGCGTCGGCCGAGCTTCGTCAAGGGCGTGGACTACCCGGGCAAGCGCGTCATTCCGGCCAGCATCGACCATCAGATGATCGACATCCTCAAGACCGTGGTCGAGGACCCCGACGGCACCGCGTACGGCAGTGCGCGCATCGCGCATTACACCGTGGCCGGCAAGACCGGTACCTCGCACCAGGCGGTGGGCGGAGGCTACGCCGAGGATGTCTACAACTCGCTGTTCGCGGGCTTTGCACCGACCAGCGATCCGCAACTGGTCGGTGTGGTGGTCGTGCGTGGCTCGCAGGGTGCCTACTTCGGCACCGCGGTGGCCGCACCAGTGTTCCAGAAGGTCATGAAGGGCGCGCTGCGCCTGCTCGACATCACGCCGGACAAGGTCGATCCGACATTGGTGATCGGCGGCAAACCGGCGACCGGTACCAAGACACTGGCCGCCAATGGAGGTGCCGCATCATGACGACCGGCATGTCCTTGCGCGAGCTTCTGGCCGGCGTGGTCGAGCTGCCGGCGGACGACATCGTGGTATCCGGTTTGACCCTGGATTCGCGTCAGGTGCGCCCGGGCCATGCGTTTGTCGCTTTGCGCGGCACGCAAGAGCACGGCATCCGCTACGCCGCCTCGGCAGTGCGCAGTGGCGCGACCGTGGTGCTGGCCGAAACCCCGATCGAAGCGGCGCCGCAGGTGGATGTGCCGGTGCTGTGCATCGACAAGCTGCGCTCGCATCTGGGCGCGATTGCGGCACGTTTCTCCGGGCACCCGTCAGCGGCATTGACCATGCTCGGCGTCACCGGCACCAACGGCAAGACCTCCACGGTGCAGATGCTGAGCCATGCCTTGCACCTGCTGGGACATGCCAGCGCCAGCATCGGCACGCTTGGTGCCGGCTTTGATGGCTTGCTCAAGGCGGGCGAGCGCACCACGCCGGACGTGATCAGCCTGCATGCACAGTTGGCAACGCTGCGTGACGCCGGAGCCAGCCACGTGGCCATGGAAGTGTCATCGCATGCGCTCGACCAGCATCGTGTCGACGGCGTGGAGTTCAATCTTGCGGTGTTCACCAACTTGACGCGTGATCACCTGGACTATCACGGGACCATGCAGGCCTACGGCGAGGCCAAGGCCAGATTGTTCGCCTGGCCAACGCTCGACGCGGTGGTGATCAATGTCGATGATGCGTTCGGTCGTGAACTGGCGATGCGTCTGGATGATGACGTGGTCTGCCTGCGTACCAGTGCCGATGCACAAGCGGGGGCCGAAGTGCGCGCCGCGCGCGTGCACACGCTCGCTTCCGGGCTGGACTTCCACCTCGTCACGCCGTGGGGCGAGGGCGATGTGCAAAGTCCGTTGCTGGGCCGCTTCAACGTGGCCAACCTGCTCGCCGTCGCGGCGTGCCTGGGCGCCCTGGGCGAGTCGTTCGAACGCATCGTCACGGTGCTGGGCCAATTGCCGCCCGTCAACGGTCGCATGAGTCGGCTCGGGGGGCATGATGGCCGGCCTTTGCTGGTGGTCGACTATTCACACACACCGGATGCATTGCAACAGGCGCTTGCCGCGCTGCGTGCGCATTGTGCGGGACGGTTGCTCTGCGTGTTCGGCTGCGGTGGCGACCGCGACGCGGGCAAGCGTCCGGAAATGGGCGCCATCGCCGAGCGTCTGGCCGATCACGTGATCGTGACCGACGACAATCCGCGTGGCGAGAACGGCGACGTCATCGTGGCCGACATCCTTGCCGGTCTGACCCGGCCAGGCGATGCCCGTGTCGAACGTGACCGCGCGCAAGCGATCGCGCTGGCGCTGGGCATGGCGCAGGCCGACGACGTGATCCTGGTCGCAGGCAAGGGTCACGAAACCTATCAGGAAGTCGCCGGCGAACGCCGGCCCTTCGACGACGTGGCCGTGGCGCGCGCCGCGATGGAGGCGCGTTCATGTTGAACTTCATGCTTTCCGAAGTGAGCCTGTGGACGCGCGGCAGCGTGAGTGGCGCGGATGTGGCCGTGGCGGGTGTCGCGACCGATTCGCGCACCCTGCGCGGCGGCGAGCTGTTCGTGGCGCTCGCCGGCGAACACCATGATGGCCATGATCACGTCGCCGCTGCTGCGGCCGCCGGCGCGGCGGCCGCGCTGGTCGCGCGCAAAATCGATGTGGATCTGCCGCAAGTTCTGGTCGCCGACACCCTGGCCGCGCTCGGCGACCTGGCCAGTGCGGTGCGTGCGCGCCGGCATGCGGACGTGGTCGGCATTACCGGCTCCAACGGCAAGACCACGGTCAAGACGCTGACCGCCGCCATCCTTTCGAGGCATGGCCGGACGCATGCCACCCAAGGCAATTACAACAACGAGATCGGCTTGCCGTTGACGCTGCTGGCCATGCCGGAAGACAGCCAATACGCGGTCATCGAAATGGGTGCCGGCAAGCCGGGTGACATCGCCTACCTGGCCGCGATCGCGCGTCCGGACGTGAGTCTGGTCAACACCATCGGGCCGGCGCATCTGGAACGCATGGGCTCGCTCGAAGGTATTGCCGAAACCAAGGGTGCCATCTACGAAGCCTTGCCCGGCGATGGCGTGGCCATCATCAATGCCGACGACGATTTTGCCGATTTCTTCACCGGCCTGGCCGGGTCGCGTCGTCGCGTGAGCTTCGGGCTTGGGACAAGGAAGGCGGATGTACGTGCCGATATCCAGGCGATGGATGCGGCCGGTTCGCGCTTCACCCTGATCACGCCGCGCGGCAAAACCGACGTGAGCCTGCCGCTGCCGGGCCGTCACAACGTGTCCAATGCGCTGGCCGCCGCCGCCATCGCGCACGCACTGGATGTGCCGCTGGCGACAATGGCCGAGGGCCTGGCGCATGCCGGGCACGTAGCCGGTCGACTGGATGCGCGTCGCATGCCGGGTGGCTGGACGCTGATCGACGACAGCTACAACGCCAATCCGGCGTCGGCCGCGGCGGCCATCGAGACGTTGATGCTGACGTCCGGCGAGCACTGGCTGGTGCTTGGCGACATGGCGGAGTTGGGGCCCGAGGCGCGGCAGTTGCATGCCGATCTGGGCGTGTTGGCGCGCGAGCGAGGCGTCGAGCATTTGTTCACGACCGGAACGTTGGCGCGTGCCGCCGCCGAAGCCTTCGGCGACACCGCTTGTCATTTCGAAGATCACGAAACGCTGGCCGCCGCATTGCGTGCCGCGCTGCACGCCGATGTCACTTGTCTGGTGAAGGGTTCGCGTTCCTCGGCCATGGATCGGGTGGTGATGGCCTTGACCAAGGAGGGCAACGAGCATGCTGCTTGAACTGGCCCGCTGGCTGTCCCAGTACTTTACCGCGTTCCGGTTGTTCGAATACATCACGTTCCGGACCATCATGAGTACCCTGACCGCGCTGGTCATCGCGATGGTGGTCGGGCCGCGCATGATTCGCCGCCTGACCATGATGAAGGCCGGCCAGGTGGTGCGCACCGACGGTCCGCAGACGCATCTGACCAAGGCCGGCACGCCGACCATGGGCGGGGCGATGATCCTGGCCTCGATTGGCATCGCCACCTTGCTCTGGGGCGATCTGCACAACCGTTACGTGTGGGTGGTGCTGGCCGTGACACTGGCTTTTGGCGGCATCGGCTTCTACGACGACTACAAGAAACTGGCGCTCAAGGACAGTCGCGGGCTGGCGTCGCGCTGGAAGTATTTCTGGCAGTCCGTGTTCGGCCTCGCGGCAGCCCTGTTCCTGTACTTCACCGCCACCGTGCCGGTGGAGACGGCGCTGTACGTGCCGCTGTTCAAGCACGTGGCGATCCCGCTCGGCTTCGGCTTCGTGGTGGTTGGTTACTTCATCATCGTCGGCTTTTCCAACGCGGTGAACCTCACCGACGGTCTGGACGGTCTGGCGATCATGCCCAGCGTGCTGGTCGCCGGCGCCCTGGGTATTTTTGCCTACCTGGCGGGCAACGTCGTGTTTTCGCAATACCTCGGGATTCCGACCATCCCGGGTGCGGGCGAACTGGCCATTTTCTGCGGCGCTCTGGGAGGCTCGGGGCTGGGTTTTCTCTGGTTCAACACCTATCCCGCGCAGGTATTCATGGGGGATGTCGGTGCGCTGGCCATCGGTGCGGCGCTGGGTTGCATCGCCATGATCGTGCGTCAGGAAATCGTGCTGCTGATCATGGGCGGCGTATTCGTGGTCGAAACCGCCTCGGTGATGCTGCAGGTGGCCAGTTTCAAGCTGACCGGCAAACGTCTGTTCCGCATGGCTCCGATCCACCACCACTTCGAGCTCAAGGGCTGGCCGGAGCCGCGCGTGATCGTGCGCTTCTGGATCATTTCCGTGGTGTTGGTGCTGGTCGGCCTGGCAACGTTGAAGGTGCGCTGACGATGTTGCTTCTGTTCTCGCCCACCACTCAGGCAAGGCGCCGTCAGGGTCCCCGGGGCCGCTATGACACGGCGCTGCTGTTGACCGCGATCGCGTTGGCAAGCCTCGGCTTGATCATGGTCGCTTCCAGCTCCATCGCGGTGGCGGCCGGCAACCACATGGGCGAGTTCTACTACCTCAAGCACCAGGTCGCCTATCTCGGTTTGGGCCTGATCCTGGCGGCGGTGGCCATGCGTGTGGAGCTGGAGTTCGTCGAGCGCCATCTGGCGGTGTGGATGATCGGCGCAGTCGTGTTGCTGCTGCTGGTGTTTGCGCCGGGCATCGGTTTGCGCATCAATGGCGCCCGCCGCTGGCTTGATCTGGGGCCGCTGAGCTTCCAGCCGGTGGAGGCGATGAAGCTGGTGCTGATCGTGTATCTGGCCAGCTATCTCGTGCGTCATCGCGAAGGTGTCGAGAAGCAATTTTTCGGCGCGGTCAAACCGATGCTGGTGGCAGTGTTGACCTGCGTATTGCTGTTGGCGCAGCCGGACTTCGGTTCGGCGGTGCTGCTGATGGGCGTGACCGTCGGCATGATCTGGCTGGGTGGTGCGCGCATGCGCTATCTGGTCTACATGGGCTTGCCCCTGGTCCCGGCTGCGATCTTGCTGGCGACCAGCAAGAGCTATCGCGTGCAGCGCATCACGTCCTTCCTCAATCCGTGGAAGGACCCGTTCGACAACGGGTTTCAGCTGGTGCAGGCATTGATTGCCATCGGACGTGGCGAATGGTTCGGCGTCGGCCTGGGCGGCAGCATCCAGAAGCTGTTCTACCTGCCCGAGGCACACACCGACTTCATTGTTGCCGTGATCGGCGAGGAGCTGGGTTTGTTCGGCATCGTGCTGGTCGTGGGCCTGTTTGCGTTGCTGGTGTGGCGCGGTCTGGTCATGGGCCTGCGCGGCGTGGAGCTGGGGCAGCGCTTTGCCGGCTACGTGTCATTCGGCATCTCGATGATGATCGGGATGCAGGCGCTGGTGTCCATCGGCGTCAATCTGGGCGTGTTGCCGACCAAGGGCCTGACGCTGCCCCTGATCAGTGCCGGTGGTTCGAGCATGCTCATGACCTGCCTGATGCTGGGCATACAGCTGCGCGCGACCTACGAAATCAATCGTGCGTCCGATACCCGACGCAAGGCGGTGCGGCGCAACGTGGCGGCGGAAAAGAAAGTGCCGGCCACGACCGAAGCCAACGAGGAGGTGTCGGCATGAGTCGCTTCGACGAACGTCCCGTGCTGGTCATGGCCGGCGGTACCGGGGGGCACATCTTCCCGGGCCTGGCGGTGGCCGATGAGCTGCGCGCGCAAGGCGTGCCGGTGGCGTGGCTGGGTGCGCGCGGCGGCATGGAAGCCACACTGGTGCCGGCGCATGGCATCGACATGCATACCGTGGTCGTGAGCGGCTTGCGCGGCAAGGGTCTGAAGGCGCGGCTGCTGGGACCGCTGATGCTGGTTCGCGCCATCGTCAGTGCACTGGCCGTGGTGCGCCGCGTGGACCCGCGCAGCGTGTTGTCGATGGGCGGGTACGCCGCCGGTCCCGGTGGTGTGGCAGCCTGGTTGTTGCGGCGTCCGTTGCTGGTGCATGAACAAAACCGCGTGCCCGGCGTGACCAATCGCGCGCTGGCACGGATGGCGCGCAAAGTGTTGGCGGGTTTTGCCGATGCCTTTGCCGCCGCCACGCATGCCGAATGGGTGGGCAATCCGGTGCGCGCCGATATTGCCGCCTTGCCGGTGCCGGCGGAGCGTTTTGCCGGCCGTGCCGGCGCGGTGCGCGTGCTGGTGCTTGGCGGCAGTCTGGGGGCACGCGCGCTCAATCAACGCGTGCCCGAGGCGCTTGAACGGTTGGACCGCGCGCAGCGTCCGCAGGTGTGGCACCAGTGTGGCAAGCGTGGTGAATCCGAAGCCCGCGAAGCCTATCGGACACACCACGTCGAGGCGCGTGTCGAACCCTTCATTGACGACATGGCGGCCGCCTACGCATGGGCTGACCTGGTGGTGTGCCGCGCCGGCGCATTGACGGTGGCTGAGCTGTGCGCCGTTGGCCTGGGCGCGGTGCTGGTGCCGTTTCCGCACGCGGTGGATGACCACCAGACCCACAACGCACAAGCCATGGTCGACGCCGGCGCCGCCCGAATCGTACAGGAGCGCGACATGCAACAAGACACCCTTGCCACGCATTTGCACGAGTTGCTGGCCGACCGGTCAAGGCTCATGGCCATGGCCGAGGGTGCGCGCACGCTGGCCAAGCCGGAAGCGGCCGCGACCATTGCCGCCCGTTGCCTGGAGGTGGCGCGATGAGCCCGATGAAACGCCTGGGTGCCGATCAGGACATCATGTCCGTGTTCCGTCGTGTGCATTTCATCGGCATCGGCGGTGTCGGCATGAGCGGCATCGCCGAAGTACTGCACAACCTCGGTTACGCGGTATCGGGCTCGGATCTGGCCGACAACGCGACCACGCAACATTTGCAAAGCCTGGGCGTGACCGTGTTCCGCGGCCATGAAGCCGGCAACGTGGACGGCGTCGACGTGGTCGTCACCTCCAGTGCGATCAAGCCGGACAATGCCGAACTCGCGGCCGCGCACGCCAATCGCATCCCGGTGGTGCCGCGTGCCGAGATGCTGGGCGAGTTGATGCGTTTTCGACGCGGCATCGCCATTGCCGGCACCCACGGCAAGACCACGACCACCAGCCTGACCGCCAGCGTGCTGGCCGAGGCCGGTTACGATCCGACGTTCGTGATCGGTGGACGACTCAATTCCGCCGGTGCCAACGCGCGTCTGGGTGAGGGCGAATATCTGGTCGCCGAGGCGGACGAATCCGACGGTTCGTTCCTGATGCTGTCGCCGGTGATCGCCGCGGTCACCAATATCGACGCCGATCACCTGGAAAACTACGGCGGCGATTTCGCGCAGGTGAAGCAGGCGTTCTCCGATTTCCTGCATCGGCTGCCGTTCTACGGGTTGGCCATCTTGTGCGTGGACGACGCCAACGTGGCCGAGCTGGCACGCAACGTCGGCCGCAACGTGTTGACCTATGGCATCGACCGTGCCGATGCCGATGTGCGTGCGTTGAACGTGCGCCAGCAAGGCTTTGAAATGATGTTCGACCTGCAGTTGCCGGGTCGCGACGGCACCGCGCCGGTGACGCTCAACCTGCCGGGCCGGCACAATGCATTGAACGCGCTGGCTGCTGCGGCCATTGGCTGGCAGCTTGGCGTGGAGCCTGAAGCCATCGGTCGTGCCTTGACCGGTTTCGAGGGCGTGGGGCGACGTTTCAACCGGCGCGGCGAACTGGCGCTGGATCAGGGCAAGGTGTTGCTGGTCGACGATTATGGCCACCATCCCACGGAGCTGGCGGCGGTGTTCGAAGCGGCCCGCGGCGGCTGGCCGGACAAGCGCGTGGTGGTGGCTTTCCAGCCGCACCGCTACAGCCGCACGCGCGACCTCATGGATGATTTTGCCAACATCCTGGCCGATGCCGACGTGCTGGTACTGACCGATGTCTACCCGGCCGGCGAGGCGCCCATTGCCGGTGCCGACGGCCATGCGCTGGCACGCGCCGTGCGTGCGCGCGGCAAGGTCGATCCGGTATTGGTCACGCATCCGCGTGACTTCGAAACCGCGTTGCCGGCACTGCTGCGCGACGGCGATCTGCTGCTGCTGTTGGGGGCCGGCGACATCGGTTCCGAAGCCGGACGACTGGCCGAGCGTGGTCATCTGAAATCGGAGGCGGACGCCTGATGAATACCCCGACCAGCCCATCACGTGTCAACCACGCCGCCGCCTTCGGCCGCGTGGCCGTGGTCATGGGCGGCAGCTCGTCCGAGCGCGAGGTGTCGCTCGACTCGGGCCGCAACGTGTTGGCCGCGCTCACCGAACGCGGTGTGGATGCGCATGCCATCGACGGCATTCCGGCCCTGCTCGATGCCCTGCGCGCCGGGCACTTCGCGCGCGTGTTCAACATCCTGCACGGCCAGCATGGCGGCGGCGAGGATGGCGTGTTGCAGGGCGCGCTGGAGTCGTTGCATGTGCCGTTCACCGGTTCCGGCGTGCTCGGTTCGGCGCTGTCGATGGACAAGGTGCGCTCCAAACGCGTGTGGCAATCGCTGGGCTTGCCGACGCCGGCATTTGTCGCCTTGCCGCGTGGTGGCGACGTGCATGCGGCGGCGCGTGAAGTGGGTTATCCGTTGATCGTCAAGCCCGCGTGCGAGGGATCCAGCGTCGGCGTGACGCGTGTGTTCGACGAAGGCGACCTGGACCAGGCCAGGGCCTTGGCCGAGCGTTACCCCGGCGACTTGATCGTCGAGCGGCTGATCGACGGTGACGAGCTGACGGTCAGCATTCTCGGCGCCGACGTGCTGCCGTCGATCCACATCGTGCCGGCGGGCGAGTATTACGACTACAACGCCAAATACAAGGCCGCGGACACGCAATACCTGTGTCCGGGTCTCGAAGGCGAAGCCGAACGCGGTTTGCGCGAGCTGGCGCGGTCGGCTTTCGACGCGCTGGCCTGCAGTGGCTGGGGACGGGTCGACGTGATGCGCGACCGCGACGGCAACAACTGGTTGCTGGAGGTCAATACCGCGCCGGGCATGACCACGCATTCGCTGGTGCCCAAGGCCGCGGCCGTTGCCGGCATGGATTACGCTGACCTGTGCTGGCGCATCCTGGAAACAAGCTTCGAAGGCGACGTCACGTATGTCGCCCGGCATGACGGGGAGGGTGGGACGTGAGTTCGCGCATACCCGTACGCTTGATCGGCTGGTTGGTGGCCCTGGTGCTGGTGGCGTTGCCGCTGGTGGGGTTGATGCAGGGTTGGTTCGCCTCTTCCAGCTGGCCGATCCGCAAATTGACCGTGCATGCCGAGTACGACCATGTCAGTGCCGAGGCCATTCGCGCGGCCGTGTTGCCAACCATCGGCGAAGGCTTTTTCGCGACTCGTCTGGAGCGCGTGCAAGACGCCCTCGATGCGCTGCCATGGGTGGCGTCGGCGCAGGCGCGCAAACGCTGGCCGGACACGCTCGTGATCACGATCCACGAGCGTCAGCCGTTCGCGCACTGGGACAAACGTCAGCTGGTCGATCGGCGCGGCAAGCTGTTCAGCGTGCCGGATGCCGCCGAGGTGACCGGCTTGCCGCACTTGAGCGGGCCGCAGGGGCGTCTGCACGACGTGCTGGAATTCTATTCGCGCGTTGGCCACAAACTGCAGTCCGTGGGGTTGCACATCACGGGGGCGCATCTGGACAGCCGCGGCGGCTGGCGCCTGGACCTGGCCAACGGCGCGCAACTGGTCATCGGTCGGGTCGAACCGCGCCAGCGCCTGGCGCGCTTCATCAGCGTGTATCGCGAGCTGGCCGGCACGCACAAGCAGGCATTCACCTACGCCGATCTTCGTTACACCAACGGTTTCGCGGTGCGCTGGCCGCAGTCCACCCCAGCTGCCGGCGCCGCCGGAGGAGCTTCCCGTACATGAATCGCAAGAACGAAAAACAGCTGGTGGTCGGACTCGACATAGGCACTTCCAAGGTGGTCGCCATCGTCGGCGAGTACACCCCGGACGAGCCGGTGGAGATCATCGGCATCGGCTCGCACATCTCGCGCGGACTCAAGCGCGGCTCCGTGGTCGACATCGAGTCGACCGTGCATTCCATCCAGCGTGCGGTCGAAGAGGCCGAGCTGATGGCCGGCTGCGACATCCGTTCGGTGTACGCCTCGGTATCCGGCAGCCATCTGGAAACCAAGAACTCGCACGGCACCGCGGCCATCCGTGATCATGAAGTCACCCACGGCGACCTGGAGCAGGTGCTTGAAGCGGCGCGCGCGGTGGCCATTCCGGCCGACCGCAAGGTGCTCTACAAGGAGCCGCAGGAATACCGCATCGACGGTCAGGACGGCATCCGCCACCCGGTCGGCATGAGCGGTGTGCGCCTGGAGTCGAGCGTGCATCTGGTCACCGGTGCGGCCGCGGCGGTACAGAACATCAGCAAGTGCATCAACCGTTGCGGCTTGAGCGTGGACGAACTGGTGCCTTCGGCGGTGGCCAGCGCCAAGGCGGTGCTCACGGACGACGAGCGCGAGCTGGGCGTGTGCCTGGTGGACATCGGCGCCGGCACCACCGACATCTCCATCTACACCCAGGGCGCGATCCGCTACACGCGCGCCTTGCCGCTAGGCGGCGACCAGATCACCAGTGACATCGCCTATGGCGTGCACACGCCGACCGCACACGCCGAGGACATCAAGATCAAGTACGCCTGTGCGCTCACGCAGCTGGCATCGGCCGAGGAAACCGTGCAGGTGCCATCGGTCGGTGATCGTCCGCCGCGGCGCCTGGCGCGCCAGCAGTTGGCGCAGGTGGTGCAAGCGCGTTACGAGGAAATTTTCGAGATGGTGCACGACGAGCTGCGTCGCTCCGGCTACGAAAGCCTGGTCGCGGCCGGCATCGTCCTGACCGGCGGCGCCGCGCGCATGGAAGGTGCGCTGGAGCTGGCCGAGGAGGTGTTCCACAAGATGGTGCGTCTGGGCCTGCCGCAGCATGTGGTCGGACTTGGTGACGTGGTCTCCAGCCAGATGCATTCGACCGGCGTCGGTCTGCTGCTGCACGGATCCAGCGTCGGCGGCATGCATGGCTCGGGAATGATCAACAGCAGTGTCGGCGGCGTCGTCGACAAGGTTCGCGGCTGGTTGAGTCGCAACTTCTAGGAGCTCGAGGACATGCGTGCCGGCACGGGACGGTAACGCATGAGAGGAACAGGTCGCGCAGGAGGCGTCCGGTGGCACGAAACGGTCACCAAAACCGTCCGGGACAACCCGGTCGGTCATTCGAAAAAATCAGAAACCACCTTTGTTGGAGGACGGGAAATGTACGAATTGGTTGAAAAAATTGCACCGAATGCGGTGATCAAGGTCATCGGCGTGGGCGGTGGCGGCGGCAACGCCGTGGCGCACATGGTTGATGCGAATATCGAAGGCGTGGAGTTCATCTGCGCCAACACCGACGCGCAGGCGATGAAGAGCTGCGGCTCGCGCACCGTGCTGCAACTGGGTGCCAACGTCACCAAGGGCCTGGGCGCGGGCGCCAATCCGGAGGTCGGTCGCCAGGCCGCGCTGGAGGATCGCGAGCGTGTCGAGGAGTTGCTGGAAGGCGCCGACATGGTGTTCATCACCGCCGGCATGGGCGGTGGCACCGGCACCGGCGCGGCGCCGGTGGTGGCGCAGCTGGCCAAGGAAAAGGGCATCCTGACCGTGGCCGTGGTCACCAAGCCGTTCCCGTTTGAAGGGCGTCGGCGCATGCAGGTGGCCATGAAGGGCATCGAGGACCTGTCCCAGCATGTGGATTCGCTGATCATCGTGCCCAACGAGAAACTGCTCTCGGTGCTGGGTCGCGAAGTGACGCTGCTGTCGGCCTTCAAGGCCGCCAACGACGTGTTGCAGGGTGCCGTGCAGGGCATCGCCGACCTGATCACGGCCCCGGGCCTGATCAACGTCGACTTTGCCGATGTGCGCACCGTGATGAGCGAGATGGGCCAGGCCATGATGGGTTCGGGCAGCGCCGACGGCGACGACCGCGCCCAGGCGGCGGCCGAGGCGGCGGTGGCCAATCCGCTGCTGGAAGACGTCAACCTGGCCGGCGCCTGCGGCATCCTCGTCAACGTCACCGCCGGTCCCAACCTGACCATGCGCGAGTTCGAGGAAATCGGTCGCGTCGTGCACGACTTCGCCAGCGAAGACGCCACCGTGGTGGTGGGTACGTCGCTGGATACGGAAATGCAGGACGAGGTCCGCGTGACGGTGGTGGCGACCGGTCTGAACCGCGCCGCGACATCGCGTCAGCCGACGCGGCAGGGCGCCCGTGCACGCGGTGGCGAGAGTGTCGAGCCGCGCGCACGTCCGCGTCCGGTGGTGCTGCGCACGGGTACTGGCAACGAGGCGGTCGACTACGCCGCTCCGGTCCAGGAGGCCCCGGCGGAGGCGCCACGGCAGAAGAAGGTCGCCGAGACCGACATCGACGTGCTCGACATCCCCGCGTTCCTGCGCCATCAGGCCGACTGAGCGGGGCTTGCTGGTCGGCATGACGGGCTTTGTCGCCCGTCACTGGCGTGTGGCGGTTGCGACCGCCGCCACGGTCGCGTGTCGGCGCGTTGTGGGACCACTGCGGGAACTTCCCGTCCTCCGTGGTGGTCCCTCGCACTGGGAGTGCGTCCCCGAAACATCGGCGGGCATCGCATTTCGCGAACTGGTGCGTACGGAAAATGTGAACGGACTCTCTACAATACGTGGGCGTATGCTTTCTCGCAGGTTAAAGTCGTGTTAGCATGTGCGGACTTTGGGATGTTGCGCCAAGAGCCAGAATAATGATCAAACAGCGCACGCTGAAAAACGTTATCCGCGCGACTGGCGTGGGTTTGCACACCGGCGACAAGGTTTACATGACCTTGCGCCCGGCCGCACCCAACACCGGTATCGTGTTCCGCCGCACCGACCTTGCCGAGCCGGTGGAGATTCCGTCGCATTGCGATTTCGTCGGCGACACGCGCCTGTCCAGTACGCTGGTCAAGGGCGATGTGCGCATTGGCACCGTCGAGCACCTGTTGTCGGCCATGGCCGGCCTGGGTGTCGACAATGCCTACGTCGACTTGTCCGCGCCGGAAGTCCCCATCATGGACGGCAGTGCCGGTCCATTCGTGTTTCTTTTGCAATCGGCCGGTTTCGAAGAGCAGGACGCGCCCAAGCGCTTCATCCGCATCAAGAAGCCGATCAAGGTCACCGATGGTGACAAATGGGCACGCTTCGAGCCGTTCGATGGCTTCAAGGTGGGCTTTTCCATCGATTTCCAGCATCCGATGTTCCCGTCGCATACCTCGCAGGCGGAGATCGACTTTTCCACGACCTCGTTCGTCAAGGAAGTCAGCCGCGCGCGTACCTTCGGGTTCATGCGCGATATCGAAATGCTGCGCGAACACAATCTGGTGCTCGGCGGCTCCATGGACAACGCCGTGGTGCTGGACGACTACCGCGTACTCAACGAAGACGGCCTGCGTTACGAGGACGAATTCGTCAAGCACAAAATCCTCGACGCCATCGGCGATCTCTACCTGCTCGGCTACAGCCTGATTGGTGCCTTCTACGGCCACAAGTCCGGCCACGAGCTCAACAACAAGCTGTTGCGCACCCTGATTGCCAACGCCAGCGCCTGGGAAGAGATCACCTTCAAGGATCCGCAGAAGGCGCCGATCTCCTACGCGCATCCCGCGCAGGCGATGTAAAAAAGCGCTCATGCGTCACGCCGATCCGGCGTGAACGTCACAGCCCTGTCAGCTACGTTGCCCCGGCCCTGGCCGGGGCAACGTGCATTTGGGCGTTGCGACAGCGCGATGTGTCGGCCCCAAATCTCGACAGGTATTGAGACTGTCGCCGCGACAGCCTGAACGTGGTATAAGTTGCGACGGCCTTCTCGGTCCGTGGGCGGGATATGCCCAACAATGAGGACCGGTCGGACCTCATGGTCACGGCTGCAGGGGCGGAACGGCAAGCATTCAGTCCGTTTCGTGTGGGGAGTCCGATGGTTCGGCGACGGACGCCAATGCAAGGAACAGATCCTGCAATTCGGGGTCTGAAAGGGAGCGCGCTGCTGCTTTGAGGTGACTGGCAGTGGCGGGTGAAAGCGGCGTCCGCGGTGGCGGTTCCGGTATCCGGGCTGTCGCAGGGGGAGTCACTTTCACGTTGACGGAGCGGGCAGGTACGCCCATGGCGCGAGCCGCTGCCAGGATTTGCGCCTGGGACAGGCGCAACCGCGATGCCCAGGCAGGTGTGGGCGCGAGAAATGTCAGACGTCCGTCCTTGAGGTCGGCCAGTCGGACCTGATCGCGCAACGCTTCCGGCAACGCCTGGCGCAGGTGTCGGTCCAGTTCGTCGCGTTTGCGCGCACCTTTGGCAAGGGCCACGAACGGCCCGGACTTGCGGATGTCGACCGGTCCCTGGCGGGACTGACGCGATGAAGGGGGAGGCGATGCGTGCATCGAGTGGAAACTCACCAGCAAAGAAACGAACAACACGACAAACAACAACACGACACATGCAAATCATACTCGTATCACGTGCACGCAAGGCGCCTCGTACCCTGGATCTCGACAGTGCCGGGGTCCGTCTTCGCCTGTGTGGCGCGGTGCTGGCAGGCGTGCTGCTGTGTGCGGGTGTGGGCGCGATGGTGGCGTTGCTGCTGGCCAGTCCGCGTACGCGCGCGGTGCGCCAGATCCAGGCCTTGCACCACAAGGTGGATGCGCAGCACCAGCAATTGACACAGGTCCGCGACCAGGCGCAGCGCTCGGTCAACGCGCTGGCCGTGAAGCTTGGTCAGTTGCAGGCGCAATCGGTGCGACTGGACGCGCTGGGCATGCGTCTGGCCCATGTCGGCAAGCTCGATGCGAGCGAGTTCGATTTCGATCAGCGCCCTTCCGTGGGTGGCCCCGAGATGGTGGGCGAGTCCTCTTACGCGCTGCCGGCCAGTTTGAGTGCCGGCATCTCGCAGTTGGCCACGCGATTCGACACCCAGCAGGCGCAATTGCGGGCGCTGCAGGATCTGTTGCTTGATCGCAAGGTGACCTCCAAATTGCGTCCTGCCGGCATGCCCGTCGCCGGTGGCTACATTTCGTCGTATTTTGGCGGACGCGTGGACCCGATCAACGGCCACCGCTCGTTCCATCCCGGTCTGGACATCGCCGTGCCGGCGGGTACGCCCGTGCACTCCGTTGCGGAGGGCATCGTCACCTATGCCGGCGTGCGCAGCGGGTACGGCAACGTGGTGGAGATCGACCATGGCGACGGCTACATGACACGTTACGCCCACAACACCAAGTTGCTGGTGCACCCCGGTGAGCACGTGCATGTGGGGCAGGTCATCGCCAAGTCCGGTTCCACCGGACGATCCACCGGCCCGCATGTCCATTTCGAGGTCTGGTACAAGGGTCGCGTGGTCAATCCGCTGGCCTATGTACGCAGTCACCGTTAGGGCTGACTCGTGTGGCGGCGCGCCCGGCGTGGCCGCCACACCTTGAATCCGCGCTGCCGCGTCGCCATAGCAGATGTCAGTCGCCGCGCGTGTAGTACCATGAGAGATTGCCCTGCACGCCGCGGCAGGTCTTGTCCCTCCAACGCATTCCGGATTGTCCATGTCCATTCTGACCAGTGTTTTTGGCAGCAGCAACGAGCGCGTGCTGCGCCAGATGAAAAAAGCCGTGGCGCGCATCAATGCGCTGGAGCCGGATTTCGAGAAGCTGTCCGACGACGAACTCAAGGCCAAGACCGGCGAGTTCAGGCAGCGCCTGGCCGATGGCACCAAATTGGACAAATTGCTGCCCGAAGCGTTTGCGACGGTACGCGAAGCCTCGCGTCGCGTACTCGGCATGCGCCATTACGACGTGCAGATGATCGGCGGCATGGTGCTCCATCAGGGCAAGATCGCCGAGATGCGTACCGGCGAAGGCAAGACCCTGGTGGCGACCTTGCCGGTGTACCTGAACGCGCTGGAGGGCAAAGGCGTGCACGTGGTCACCGTCAATGACTACTTGGCGCGCCGTGATGCCGCGCAGATGGGCGAGGTCTACGGCTTCCTCGGTCTGACCACGGCCGTGGTCTGGCCGGGCATGGAGCACGAGGACAAGCACGGTGCCTATGCCGCCGACATCACCTATGGCACCAACAACGAGTTCGGCTTCGACTACCTGCGCGACAACATGGCGCTCAGCAAGGACCAGCGCTACCAGCGCGGCCTGCATTACGCCATCATCGATGAGGTCGATTCCATCCTCATCGACGAAGCGCGTACGCCGCTGATCATTTCCGGCCCCGCCGAGGATTCGCCCGAGCTCTATATCAAGGTCGACAAGGTCGTGCCGCACCTCACCCGCCAGGAGGAAGAGGAAGGCGCCGGCGATTACTGGGTCGACGAAAAGCAGAAGCAGGTGCACCTGTCCGAAGACGGCATGGAGAAGGCCGAGCAGTTGCTGCACAACGCCGGCGTGATCGAGGACGACACCACGCTGTACGACGCGGTCAATCTGGCCGTGGTCCATCATCTCAATGCATCGTTGCGTGCGCACGCCATTTATCAGCTGGACGTGGATTACATCGTGCGCGACGGCGAAGTGATCATCGTCGATGAGTTCACCGGCCGTACCCTGCCGGGTCGGCGTTGGTCCGACGGCCTGCACCAGGCGGTCGAGGCCAAGGAAGGCGTGCCCATCCAGCGCGAAAACCAGACCCTGGCCACGGTCACCTTCCAGAACCTGTTCCGCATGTACGACAAGCTCTCGGGCATGACCGGTACCGCCGATACCGAGGCTTTCGAGTTCAATTCCATCTACGGGCTCGACGTGGCGGTCATCCCCACCAACGAGCCGATGATCCGCAACGACAACGCCGACATGGTGTTCCTCAACGAACAGGCCAAGTACAAGGCCGTGATCGAGGACATCAAGGAGTGCCGCGAACGCGAGCAACCGGTGCTGGTCGGTACCACCTCGATCGAAGTGTCGGAGTTGCTGTCCAAGTTGCTCAACAAGGCCGGTGTCGAGCACGAGGTGCTCAACGCCAAGCAACACGAGCGCGAAGCCCACATCGTGGCCCAGGCGGGTGCGCCCGGTTCGGTCACGCTGGCCACCAACATGGCCGGTCGTGGTACCGACATCGTGCTGGGCGGCAGCATCGACGAGGATCTCGATGAGCTGCCCGAGGACGCCAGCGACGCCGACCGCGCACGCGTGCGCAAGCAGTGGCAGGAGCGCCACGAGCAGGTCAAGGCTGCCGGCGGCCTGCACATCATCGGCACCGAGCGCCACGAGTCACGCCGCGTCGACAACCAGTTGCGTGGCCGTGCCGGACGTCAGGGCGATCCCGGCTCCTCGCGCTTCTACCTGTCGCTGGAAGACAACCTGCTGCGCATCTTCGGCGGCGAAGGCGTCAGCAAGTGGATGCGCCGGTTCGGCATGAACGACGACGAGGCGCTCGAAAACAAGATGATCAGTCGCCAGATCGAGAAGGCGCAGAAAAAAGTCGAACAGCACAACTTCGACATCCGCAAGAACCTCCTCGAATTCGACGACACCGCGAACCAGCAGCGCAAGGTCATCTACAAGCAGCGCGCCGAGCTGCTGGAGTCGGACGACGTTTCGGACCTGATCCATGACGTGCGCGAGGATGTGTTCGTCAATCTCGTGCATCGTTACGTGCCGCGTGACAGCATCGACGACCAGTGGGACGTGGTCGGACTCAATCGCGAGCTCGAAAGCGAGTTCGGCCTCGAGCTGGGCCTCAAGGACTGGGTCGAGAGCCAGGACGAGCTGGATGCCGAAGGCATTCGCGAGCACGTCATGGACGCGGCCAACACCATGTTCGCGGAAAAGGAAGCCGAAGTCGGTGCCGAAACCATGCGCCAGCTGGAAAAGCACATCATGCTGACCGTGCTGGACGACGCCTGGAAGGAACACCTGGCCGCCGTGGACTACTTGCGTCAGGGCATCTTCCTGCGCAGCTACGCGCAGGTCGATCCCAAGCAGGTATTCAAGAGCGAGTCGTTCCAGCTGTTCTCCGACATGCTCGATCGCATCAAGACCGGCGCCATCCAGATGCTGGCACGCATCCGCATCCGCAGCGAGGAAGAGGTCGCGGCAATGGAGGCCGAGCAGCAGCGCCAGGCGATGGCCAAGCGCATGCAGTTCCAGCATGCCGACGCCAGTGCCATGGATGAGGGCGATGCCGAAGAGATGCCTGAAGAGGTCGTGACACCGACGCATCCGGTCACCCGCGAAGGGCCGAAAATCGGACGCAACGACCCGTGCCCGTGTGGCTCGGGAAAGAAATACAAGCACTGTCATGGTCGCTTGAATTGATCGAACAAACCCCGCCAGCTTGCGGGGTTTGTTTTTGGCCCATTCCGGGGCCGGCGGGATTGTTTGCGTGCGGATACCCGGACTTCGAATCGGCCATTTCCTCCCCGAAGCATTTTTCGTCAATGAAAACAGTGACGTGATGTCATGCGTGGCTTTCCGCTTATGATCCTGAGGAATGTTTGACAGCGCAATGATTGCGCTAACATACTCTCGATTCGACCAGTCGACCGCGCGTACCGGGTCGGACATCCATCAACGTTCACACGGGAAGCGTCATGGGGCTTTTTTTCGGCACGTCGAAGGTATCGTTAAATCATTGCGCTTTGTTTGCCTGTCTACTTGGCAGCGTATCGCTCGTGGCGTGTACCGCGTCCGGCGCGGATGGCAACAAGCCGGCGACATCGGACACCATCGCCACCGCGCCCGCCCAGGCGCATCCGTCGATCTGGCCCAGCGTGAAATGGCCGCTGCCCGACAGCCAAAAGCTCGATCAGCGCGTCAAGAAGATTATGGGCGCCATGACGTTGGAAGAGAAGGTCGGCCAGACCATCCAGGCAGACATCCACTCCGTCACGCCGGATCAGGTGCGCAAGTATCATCTGGGCGCGGTGCTGGCCGGCGGTGATTCGGGCCCGAACGGCCAGCGCTGGGGTACGCCGCAAGAGTGGCTGAAGCTTGCCGACAAGCTCTACTACGCGTCGACCGACACCTCCGATGGCGGTGCCGGCATCCCGATCCTGTTTGGCATCGACGCGGTGCATGGCGACAACCGCATGCTCGGCGCGACGATTTTCCCGCAGCACTCCGCGCTCGGCGCCACGCACGATCCCGAGCTGATCGGCAAGATCGCGCAGGCGACCGCCGAAGAGGTTCGCGCCAGCGGCATCAACTGGGCATTCGCGCCCACGCTTGCCGTGCCGCGCGATGATCGCTGGGGGCGCGCCTATGAGGGCTACTCGGAAAATCCCGAACTGGTGGCCCGTTACGCCAAGGCAGCGGTTCTCGGCCTGCAGGGCAAGCCGGGCACACCCGCATTCCTGGACGGCTCCCACGTGCTGGCCACGGCCAAGCATTTCATCGGCGACGGCGCGACTACGGACGGCAAGGATCAGGGCAATGCCCAGGTCAGCGAGACCCGGTTGCGCGACATTGCCGGCGCCGGGTATCCGCCGGCCATTGCCGCGGGTGTGCAGACCATCATGGCCACGTTCTCCAGTTGGAACGGTGTCAAGGTGACCGGCAACAAGAGCCTGTTGACCGGCGTGCTGAAAAAGCGCATGAACTTCGGCGGCTTCATTGTCGGCGACTGGAACGCGCATGGCCAGATTCCCGGCTGCACCAACACCGACTGTCCGCAGGCCCTCAATGCGGGGCTGGACATGTACATGGCGCCTGACAGCTGGAAGGGGCTGTACGAGAACACGCTGGCCGAGGTGAAGTCCGGCAAGATTCCGATGCAACGGTTGAACGATGCGGTATCACGCATCCTGCGGGTCAAACTGCGTCTGGGGCTGTTCGACATGGGCGCGCCATCGACGCAGCCGCTGGGCGGAAAGTTCGACGTCATCGGCAGTCCCGAGCATCTGCAAATCGCGCGTCGCGCCGTGCGTGAATCGCTGGTGCTTTTGAAGAACCAGGACCACTTGTTGCCACTCGATCCGCACCAGCACATCCTGGTCACCGGCGAAGGCGCCGACAGCATTCCCATGCAAAGCGGCGGTTGGACGCTGACATGGCAGGGCACCGGCACGACCAATGCCGACTTCCCGAATGGCGTGACCATCTGGGATGGCATCCGCAAACAGGTCAAGGCAGCCGGTGGCAGTGCGGAGTTGTCCGCGGACGGCACCTACAAGTCCAAGCCGGACGTGGCCATCGTCGTGTACGGCGAGCATCCCTACGCCGAGTTCCACGGCGACATCCCGAACCTGCTGTTCTCGCCCGGAGACAAGCACGACCTGAAGCTGATAAAGCACCTTCGCGACCAGGGCATTCCGGTGGTATCCGTGTTCCTGACCGGACGCCCGTTGTGGGTCAATCCGCTGATCAATGCATCCAATGCGTTCGTGGTGGCCTGGCTTCCGGGGACCCAGGGTGAAGGCGTGGCCGACGTCCTGCTGCGCAGCGCGGCGGGCAAGGTTCAATACGATTTCCACGGCAAGCTGGCCTTTTCGTGGCCGCGTACGGCAACGCAATATCAGCTCAACGTCGGCCAGAAAAACTACGACCCGCTGTTTCCTTACGGCTACGGGCTGACCTATGCCGATGACGGTGATCTGCGCCAGTTGCCCGAGGCCTCCGGCATCAAGGGTGCGACCGTCGTGCCGGGCAAGTACCTCGAGCACGGCAAGCCCGACACCGGCGTGCAATGGCAATTGACCGGTGCCAAAGGCGTGACCACGAGCGTGGATTCGGTGCCAGCCAAGGCCGCTGACGGCAGCATCAGCATGCATCCGGTGAGCTACAAGCGGCAGGAAGATGCGCGTCGCATTGACTGGTCCGGAAACGGCAAGGCCGGCGTGGCGTTGCATGTGGCCTCGCCGCAGGACCTGAGCCGGCAGACCAATGGCAACGTGATGCTGGTGGCCACGCTCAAGGTTGACACCGCAAAGTCGGCGCAACTCCAGATCGGCATGCGCTGCGGTGACCAATGCGGAGCCAGCATCCCGCTGGCGTCGCTTCCCGAGGACCAGTGGCTGCGCGTCGGTATTCCGTTGAAGTGCTTCAGCCACGCCGGCGTCGACATGGTCCATGTCACCGAGCCGTTCCGGCTGCAAGCGGCAAGCGGCAGCGTGTCAGTCAATCGCGTGGTGTTGGGCATGGAAGCCGACAAGACCCTGGCCTGTCCGACGCAATGACGTGACGTAATCCGTGCCCGGCCGACGAGGCGGGCACGGATGGTCAGCGGTTGTCGATTTGGCTCGCGAATCGTCTACCGCTTGCTCAAGGTTTTGCCGGTGCCGCCGAGGACTCGCGTTTCACCAGCGTATAGCGCATGACTTCGTGCTGGTCTTCCCAGGGCAGTCCTTTGCGTCGGCGGCGGATCTGGTTGAGGATCAGCCGGATGGCCTCGCGTCCCATTGCGGTAACGGGTTGACGGATGGTGGTCAGCTTGGGCCAGATGGTGGCGGCGACCGGCGTGTCGTCGAAGCCGGTGATGGTGATGTCGTTGGGGATGTCCAGATTCAGACCGTGTGCGACGGCGGTTGCGGCGGCCGCCATGTCGTCGTTGCTGCAAAATATCGCCGTCGGCCGGTTCGGCAATTGCAACAAC
>DASSKC010000069.1:0-2606 GCA_035690885.1 Oleiagrimonas sp.
TCCGGCCGATGCGATGCCGGCCATCGTGCAGCGTTTCCATGCCGTGGAGCCGGCGCAAAAGGTTGATGCGCTGGCGCAACTGCTGGTCAGCGAACGTGCCGAACAGGCGCTGGTGTTTTGCAACATGCGCCGTGATGTCGACACCCTGGCGCGCGAACTGGATCGCCGCGGGTTTTCGGCATTGGCGCTGCATGGCGACATGGATCAACGTGATCGCGATGAGGTGCTGGTGCGTTTTGCCAATCACAGCTGCGCCGTTCTGGTGGCCACCGACGTGGCCGCGCGTGGCCTGGATATCGTCGATCTGCCGTTGGTCGTCAGTTACGACGTGGCACATGACCCGCAAACCCACACCCACCGCATCGGTCGTACCGGACGTGCCGGGCAGTCTGGCCTGGCCATCACCTTGTGCACGTCGAACGAGCGAGCCAAGGCGGCCAATATCGAAGAGATGCTGCAGTCACCACTGCCGTGGCATCCGCTGAAAGTCGCCGTCAACCGCGACAAGGTCCTGCATCTGGCGCCCATGCAAACCCTGGTGATCGATGCCGGGCGCCAGCACAAGCTGCGTCCGGGCGACATTCTCGGCGCGCTTACCGGCGATGCCGGATTGCAAGCCGATGCGGTCGGCAAGATCGACATTTTTCCGACCCGGTCCTACGTGGCCATCAAACGGGCGGCGGCCGGCAAGGCATGGCAGCGCCTGCGTGCTGGGCGCATCAAGGGGCGCGATTTCCGTATTCGTCGGCTCGGCTGAGCGGGCAAGCGATGTCGGGGCATCTACCGTGCCGCGAAAACCTCTGCATACAGTTGTCCGACCCAGTCGAGGAAAATCCGCACGCGTGGCGACAGTTGGCGTCGGTGCGGGTAGAGCGCGGTGATCGGGAAACCGGGGCCGGCGTAATCGGCCAGCACTTCGACCAAGCGACCATCGCGCAGGTCGTGTTCGATGTGAAAGCGTGGCAATTGGATCAGACCGCAACCGTTGCGTGCGGCCACGACGTAGCTTTCGGCGTTGTTGACGCTGAGCCAGCCCTGCATGTGGATTTCACGGATCTTGCCGTCGATGTCGAATTCGAACGGGTAGGACACGCCACCGCTGGCATTGAAAAATTGCACGGCTTGATGTGAATCCAGTTCCGACGGGTGCCGCGGCGTGCCGAAGCGTTCGAGATAGGCGGGGCTGGCGCAGGTGACTTCGGGGATGACGGCCAGTGGCTTGGCGATCAGGCTGGAGTCGCGGATCTGACCGCCGCGAATGGCGACGTCAATGCCTTCGCGAACCAGATCGACGAGCCGATCTTCGCTGCTGATGACGATGTCGACGTTCGGATAGCGCGCACGAAATTCGCGGATGCGCGGCAACACGATTTCGGTGGCGTGGGTGCCGTGCATGTCCACGCGCAAGGTGCCGCGCGGATTCGATGCCGCGTGGCGCAAGGAGGCTTCGGCGTCATCGAGTTCGCTGAGGATGTGCACGCAGCGCTCGTGGAAGGCTTCGCCGTCGGGTGTCGGTCGCACATGCCGGGTGCTGCGTTCGAGCAGGCGGGTGCTGAGCTGCGCTTCCAGCTGCTTGATGGCGTGGGTGGCGGTGGCGCGCGGAATGTCCAGCTGCTCGGCGGCGCGGCTGAAACTGCCGAGCTCGACGATGCGGGTGAACAGATGCAGCGCGGCGAGGTGGTCCATGCGTTGATTGTTGTCATGAATTGAATACTGATAACAATTTTAGGTCATTTATGTCCTGGTTTGAAACGACAAGAATGCACCTGTCGTCCTCCTCCTCCTCGTACAAGACGGAGACATCACATGAAAAAAGACCAGCAAAAAGTCGCTATCGTCACCGGTGCTTCCGGTGGCATCGGCCAGGCGATTGCCTTGCGCCTGGCCAGCGACGGCTTTGCCGTGGCCGTCCATTACGCCGGTCACGCGGACAAGGCGCAGGCGGTCGTCGATGCCATCGACGTGGCGGGTAGCCGCGCCATCGCCGTACAAGGCGATGTCGGCAAGCCCGAGGACGTGGCGCGTTTGTTCGCGACCACCCGGGAAGCCTTCGGCCGTATCGACGTGGTCGTCAACAGCGCCGCGATCATGCCGCTGGCGCCGATCGCCGATGCCGACCTGGATGCTTTCGATCGCACTATCGCGACCAATTTGCGCGGCACGTTTCTGGTCATGGCGCAGGCGTCAAAACAGCTGGGCAAGGGCGGCCGCATCATCGCGCTTTCCTCCAGCGTGGTGGCCAAGGCCTTCCCCGGCTACGGCGCCTACATCGCCAGCAAGGCCGGCGTGGAAGGGCTGGTGCGCGTGCTCGCCAACGAGTTGCGCGGGCGCGAGATCACGGTCAACGCGATTGCTCCCGGGCCGGTGGCCACCGACATGTTTCTCAAGGGCAAGTCCGACGAGTTGATCTCGCAGATTGCCGGCCAGGCACCGATGGATCGCATCGGCCAGCCCGACGAAATTGCCGCCGCGGTGGCGTTTCTTGCCGGCCCGGACGGCGCGTGGATGCATGCGCAAGTTGTCCGCGTCAACGGTGGATTTGCCTGATCAGTTCAACCGATTTGCTTCACCCGATTCACTTTCCACCACCGAAACAAAGGCGACAC
>DASSKC010000070.1:0-5393 GCA_035690885.1 Oleiagrimonas sp.
GGTTCATCGCCACGTTTGCGGTCGCGACGGCTTGGGGCGTGTTGCGCTATCGCCCCGAATGGTTTGCCAGTACCGAGCCATTTCTGCTCGTCAACTTCGCGCTGTACCTGGCCATTCCATGGCTGTATCTGCGTCGCGCGATTCGCCCGGACAAGCTGGTCATGGACGGCTGCTTGCTGTTCGGCAATCCGTTGGCGTGCTTGTTGCTGCAAGGCAGTTTGCTTGATTGGCGTGACACGCCGATGGCGCTCTCGACCCTCGGTGCGGCATTGCTCTACGCTGCCATTGCCTGGAACGTGCGTCGCCAGTCGCGCCTGAATATCCTGCATGACGCATGGCTGGTATTGGCCGGGGTGTTCGCCACTTTGACCATTCCGCTGGCATTCGGTGCCGGGGTGACCGCGTGCCTGTTTGCCGTTGAAGGCGCCGGACTGGTGTGGCTGGGCTTGCGCCAGAAGCGCTGGTTTGCGCATGTATGCGGTTTGACCTTGCAGGTATTGGCCGCCCTCGGTTTGCTGGACAGTTGTGCCGCATCGGCCACCGGCGATCTCGTGCCGGTGTTCAACCGTTGCTTCATGGGTGCCATGGTCATCACGGCCTCCGGACTCGTCATTTGTCGGCTGTATCACCGCCACAAGGAAGCGCTCAATGTGGCTCGGGCGGGCAGCTTGTTGGCCCTGGCCTGGGTACTGGCGTGGTGGCTGGGGGCCACGATCACGGAGACGCTGCGGGTACTGGACGGCCCTCGGGCGCTGGCCGGATGCTGGATGGTGCTGACCGTGACGATGTGGCTTGCCGCCGAAGCGGCTGCGCGTTTGCGCACGCAAGCTCTGGGCACGACGACGGCCTGGGTTGGCGGCGGTTTGTCGGCGCTGCTGTTGCTGCCGATACTGCTGTGCCTCGCATTTGATTGGCAACCCTTGCGCGGCTGGTTGCTGGTCGCTTGCGCGGTCATGGCCGTGACCGGTTGGCGTGCTTTGATGCAGCTCAAGGCGCATGCTTTGACGGCCATGCTCAGCCAGTTCATATGGTGGTGGCGCTGGGCGATGGTGGCCGGTGTGGCGGTTTTTATCGCCATGCAATCGGCGCATTCGCTGTCCGATGCCTGGCGTTTGCTGGCGGTATGCGTGCCGGGACTGGCACTGTGGTTTGTCACCTTGTGGTCGCCGCGCTGGCTGGCACCGCCGCTGCGTGCAACGTTTGCACGCACGAGGTCGTGGTTGCTGCGCTCGTTGTCACTGCTGTTTGCCGGTGTGTTCGTGATCGGCCTGTTCTTGCCCGGTGATGCTGCGCCGCTTGTATTCGTGCCGTTGCTCAATCCGCTGGAGGCATTGCTGCTGCTGTGTCTGACCGGGCTGCTGGGCTGGAGTCGACACGACGCGGCCGTGGCCCGATGGCAACAATTGCGCCCGCTGATGCTCGCCGTGGCCGGGCTGCTCGCCGTTACCAGCTTTGCCTTGCGCGGTGTGCATCAATGGGCCGGCGTGCCCTGGGATGCGCATCTGGCGCATTCGGCCCTGGCACAGCTGGCGTTGACCCTGGTGTGGTCGCTGGCGGGGTTGCTGGCCTGGTTGCGGGGCTCGCGACGCGGCGAGCGTTTGTTGTGGATGGCCGGGGCGGTGCTCATGGCCGTGGTGTTGCTCAAGCTGTTGCTGATCGACCGCGGTCATCTCGGCAACTTGTTCGGCATCGGTTCGTTCATCGCCTACGGTGTGCTGTGCACCATCATTGGTTACATCGCGCCAGCACCCCCGCGGCAGGCTGCCGCGGATCGCGACACGCCTTCTAAAGAGGCGAGCTGAGCGCGATCGCTCAGGGACTTGACGGGTGTCATTGTCGTGGGCGAAACGCTGCCAGCAACAATTGATTGCTGACCGTTCGGTGTTGTGTGGTTGTCGGCAGCACGCTGTTGGCTGATGCGGCCGCGCTTCTCGTGTCGGTATCGATGGCTCACGTCAATGGCTCGCATGCATTTGACTCTGCTATGGTCGAGACGACTTTGCTCCATGGGAGGGCTCATGTCGTACGATCTGAATGTCCGCTTGCGACGCTGCGACATGCCGACACCGGCGGCATGGGCTTCGGCGATCATTGCGGCGGATTTCCCCGTGGCGCTGGATACGGACTTCGACGTCGACACCGATATGGGCTTTTTGCCGTGCGTTGCAAAAGGGGAAGCCAGCGGTTTCGAGTGCGCTGTATCGGAACACGGTGCAAAAGGTACGCAAGAATCCGGCATCGCGCCGGGCCATGACTTCCGCGTCTGTTTCAGCATGGGAGCTTCGCCGCTGGAGCTCGTTTGCGGTTTTGCGGCAGCCAGCGTGTTGGCGTCCATGACCGGCGGCACATTGGACGATCCGCACACGGGCGAGTCAATTGCTTGCGGGCATGCGACAAGCTGGGCAAAAAAGCGGCTGGTTGCGTTGTCGACCGCTGATGACGAGCCGGCTCCGGAGCAGCGACACTACTGGTTCCGCGCCAAGCGTTATGGGTGGGGCTGGGGACTGCCACTGGTGTGGCAAGGCTGGGCGGTGTTGGGGATATACCTTTTGCTCGTCGCGGTCGGCGCGGCGGTGCTGTTGCCCTGGTACGGGCCCGAGGTCTTCTTCCCGTTCATCGTGGTGATGATGGCGCTGCTCGTCGGTACCTGCTGGGTCACCGGCGAGCCGCCGCACTGGCGTTGGCGCAAACAGCGACACGACGGCGGGCGTTGATGCGCCCGTCGCGTCGCGCAATTCGTGGCACCATGCCCGGTCCCCATTGACGCGCAGGCTATCGGCCATGCCACCCATTTGCATTGTCTCGGCTGTCATCTCCAACGCGAGCGGTCAGGTCTTGCTGGTACGCAAACGCGGCACGTCGATCTTCATCCAGCCGGGCGGCAAGATCGAACGTGGCGAGGAACCGCTGGCGGCGCTGGCGCGCGAGCTGGACGAAGAACTTGGCGTGCGCCTGGACATGGCCTCGACCGTGCGCCTGGGTCGGTTCGAGGAATACGCGGTGCACGAGCCCGGTCGGCGGGTTCGAAGTGTGGCCTTTCGCTGTACCGTGGACGGCGCGCCGGTCCCGCAGGCGGAAATCGACGAGCTGGCGTGGGTCGACCCGACCGGCCCGCGTCACGTGGCGGTGGCGCCGCTGAGTGCGCGCCACATTCTTCCTGCCTACGTGCAAAGCGTGGCCGGGGCGATCAGGAATTGACGGCCCCGGCGTGCGGATCGTGTGATCAGAAGTTGTAGACCAGGTTGGTCGTGTACAGCTGATCGGTGCTCTGGGTGCCGATCGGAGCGTTGGAGTTGTAACGCACCTGGTAGCCGAGTTTGAGCGCGAGCTTCTTGGTCATGCTCACCGACAGGCCCAGATCGTTCTGGTAGTACTTGTTCTTGGAGCCGGCTTCGACCAGCAGCGTGTCTTCCAGCTTGGTGTTGTCGGTGAACTGCCATTTCCAGCTGATCAGGCCGCGCCCGACCACTTCGTGCTCGACCGGCGGTTTGATCTTGACGCGCTGGCCGTTGATCACGTCGATGATGTAGGCCGGCTGGTAGCGCTTGTAACCGGGGCCGATTTCGAACGACAGCTCGGTGCGCTTGTTCTTGAGCAGAATGTAGCCGTAGCCCACCGAGAAGATGCCTTGCCAGCGGTTGGCGCCGAAATCGTCATGCTCGTAGCGCAACGCGGTGACCAGATAGCTGCGCGGATCGAACTTGTAACCGACCGAGGCGCCCAGCTCGTAGCGGTTGGCGGTGGTGCTGAACTGGGTGATCGACTCGCCGGTGTCGGCATCGACGATGGTGACGTCGCCCTTGGAGCGCAGGCCGGTCAGGTAGAAGCTGTTCTTCCAGCGTGCCGTTTCCTGCTTGAGGCTCAGCTTGGCGTTGATGTTTTCGGTATGCGAGTTGCCCCGGGACATGGCAAAGCCGAACTCGCCGGAGCCGTGCCAGCCGCCGGTGTCGGACGCATCGGTGTCCGACGACGAGCTGTCCTGGGCCATGGCGGTCAGCGGCAGGGCAAGTAGAATGCAGGTGGCAAGCGTGAGCCAACGGTGGGGGCGAGTCATGGGCATCGTCCTGACGAAAACAAACAGGGAAGCACCAGTGTAACCGCGTCGCCTGCAATACTGGTCAAACGCGTGGCCACCATGAAGGCGGCATTCAGCATGTTGCGGTCCGCCGCCGGGCCGTCCATGCTGTGCCGCGGCGGTACAACCAACGGAGTCATCGATGGATCGCTACGAACGCATTCTCACCTTGCACCGCTTGCTCAAGGGCGCACGTTACCCGGTGACGCTCGCGCATTTGATGGACGAGCTGGGTTGCTCGCGAGCCACCTTGTATCGTGATGTCGCCTTTCTGCGTGATGCCCTGGGTGCGCCGCTGGAAAGCGCCGGCGGCGAGGCGGCCGCGTTCAGCTACGAGGAGGGCGAAGGCGAGCGCTTCGAGTTGCCGGGTCTGTGGCTGACCAGCGAGGAGCTGGCTGCGATCCTGGCCTTGAACGAGCTGATCCAGCGCTCTGATCCGGGCGTGTTGACCGGTGCATTGGCGCCGTTCAAGGCACGCATCGAACATCTCATGGCCGACCGTTCGCGCGGCGACGCGTTGCCGATGGAGCGCATTCGCGTCATTCCCTACGGCGCGCGCAAGCTCGACCAGCATGCGTTCCGCATGGTTGCCGGTGCGGTGCTGGAGCGGCGTCAGATCGGTTTTGGCTATCGCGCGCGCACCACCGACAACGACAGCCGACGGCGCGTCTCGCCGCAGCGGCTCACCCATTATCGCGACAATTGGTATCTCGACGCCTGGGATCATGACCGCGAGGGACTGCGCAGCTTTGCCGTCGATCGCATCAGCGACGCCCAGGTGCTGGCCGACACGGCGCGTGACATCGACACGGCCGAGCTGGACGCCACGCTGGCCTCCAGCTACGGCATTTTCGCCGGCCCGCCCAAGGACTGGGCCACGGTGCGCTTTTCCGCTCATGCCGCGCGCTGGGTCGCCGATGAGCATTGGCACTCCGAGCAACGCGGCACCTGGCTCGATGATGGCCGTTACGAATTGAAACTGCCCTACTCCAGTTCGCGCGAGCTGCTGCGTGATGTGTTGAAATACGGCGCCGATGCCGAGGTCGTGGCGCCGACTGCCTTGCGCGAGGAAATGAAGATCCAGTTGCAACTGGCGCAAGGTATCTACACGTAGGAGCGCACCCTGTGCGCGATGGGTTTAAGGTTTCCTGATTAGCCCTCAAGCTCAGCCAGCTTTTCCCTTCTCCCCTCGGGAGAAGGTGGCGCGAAGCGCCGGATGAGGGTCCGAGCACGCGAATGATGAACATCTTGCCACCAGTCAACGGTTACGCGAAAACGAACCCTCTCCCGCCCCCTGCGGGGCACCCTCTCCCGGAGG
>DASSKC010000071.1:0-6135 GCA_035690885.1 Oleiagrimonas sp.
ATCAAAGATTCCGAAAGTGCTTGGTCCAAGGCGAATGCCAAACCACGCAGTGGTGGCAGGCTCCTCATTGACGATGGGAAGGCCACTCACAAGGAAGCTCTCAACCTCTTTCTCTTTTCCGGGTTTCGCTTCAAGGCGAACAAACAAGGCTACTTTGACCATGGCATGTCTCCTGTTGTTAAAACGACATCACGATACGCGATGTTCTCTTGCAAGCCTAACGCTAATTCGACGCCACAGTGCGCCGTAGCACGCAGTATCCCACGCTGAACGGGAGCTGACAATTTCGGGATTCTGGCTCGCACGCAAGCGCTTCCACGCCCGACATCACACGGCATGACCTCGACATCATTGCGCTACGCGACATGTTGGCGTGTTGCGCATTTCGTACGTCCGACTGGAGGTGTAGCAGGCGACGTATTGACGTAAGGCCGCGGTTTGCGCGGGGTCGTCGTGAGCTATGCGTCAATGTGCACCGTATCCGCTCTCACGCGACAGACTGGACTGCCCGGAACTTGGCAGTACATATTTGTTCTAGCCACAATATGGAATGTGGAGGATTCTGGAGCACAGGCAGGCGGACAAGGAGCTTTCGTCGGGCCGCGTCCCGCTTGTGATCCTGAAACGCTACGAAAAGTGGAAGGACATTGCGATGCTCTCCGGCCCGCAAGGTCTGCGAGCTATCCGAGGCTTTCACGATGAGGCGCTTCCCGGTGAATGGAAAGGCTTCAGGTCGTCTCGCCTGAACGAGCAATGGCGTGTCATCTATTGCGTCGAGGCTGACGTCATGACCGTTCAGGTGGTGCGCGTCACCGCTCATGATTATCGGAGGCGCCGAGATGAGCAAACCCATTGAAGCCAGAAAGCGCGTCGACGTTACTCCTGGTGAGTCCGTTCGCATCATCCGCGAGCTGCAAGAGCTGAGCCAGAATGAGCTGTCCGCGCTTTGCGGCATCCCGCAAACCACCATTTCCAGCATCGAGACGGGCCGGGTCAACCTGGGCGTCGAGCGTGCCAAGGTGTTGGCCACCGCGCTGCATTGTCACCCGGCGGTGCTTGTTTTCCCCGGCTGGCAACTGGATTCAGCCGCATGACGGTCCGCTCAAACGGACAACGGGAAAGATCCACCGCCGCTTGATTCAAGCGTTCACCGCTTACGCCCTACAATGACCCCTTGCCCCGCAAGTGGAGTCGAGCCATGGGTTTCCTGCAGGATGGGCCACAGTTGCCGCACCCGTTGCGTGCGGATCGGTTGTTGCAACACCTTTTGTCGCACGCGCTGTCTGCCGAGCGACGGGCGGCGGCATTGCCGGATCTGGAGGCGCTGGGTGATTACGCGTTGATGGCGTGGAAGCGGCATCTGCATACGCCGCGCGAGACGCCGGTGCATACGCCGTGGGGGGCTTGGGGGCAACGGGTGGACCGGGTGCGCTTGACCGAGACGTGGTACGAGGGCAATGCCATGACCACACGTCATGGCGTGTTGGCGACGGGCCACGACACTGACATCGGGAGCACCGCTCGCCTGGAGCAGTTCATGCGCGTGTATCTGTATCACGTGGCCAGCGAGTTTTTCACTTGCCCGCTGGCGATGACCGACGGCGCGGTGACGGCGATCAAGGCCAGTGGCAATCGCGAGTTGATCGAGCGCGCCCTGCCCCGCTTTCTGAGCCGCGATGCCGATGCCTTGTGGCTGTCCGGACAGTGGATGACCGAGACCGCTGGCGGTTCGGATGTGAGCCACACCGAAACGCGGGCCGAACGTGATGCGTCCGGGCAGTGGCGTCTTTACGGGCGCAAGTGGTTCACCTCGGCGATCATCGGCGAGGCGGCGCTGGCCCTGGCACGACCGGTCGATGGCGCTGACGATCTGGCGCTGTTTTATGTCGAAACCAGGGATGCCGATGGGGCGTGGAATGGCGTGACCATCGATCGGCTCAAGGACAAGCTGGGCAACCGCGAGGTGCCGACGGCCGAGATCCACCTGGACGGCGTGCCGGCGTGGCCGCTGGGTGAGCTTTCGCACGGCGTGCGCCAGATTTCGCCGATGCTCAATGTGACGCGGACCTGGAACGCGATTTGTGCGGTCGCCAGCAGCGCGCGCTGCCTGGCGCTGGCCACTGATTATGCACGGCGACGCAAGGTGTTCGGGCGCGCGTTGATCGAGCAACCGCTGCATGTGCGCACGCTGGCCGACATGCAGGCCGAGCATGCCGGGGCGTTCGCGCTGGCGTTCCAGGTGGCCGGCATGCTTGGACGCGTGGAACGCGGCGAGGCGGCGGATGCCGAGCCGGCGCTGCTGCGCCTGCTGACGCCGCTGGCCAAGTTGTGGACGGCCAAGGTGTCGGTATCGATTGCCAGCGAGACACTGGAGTGTTTTGGCGGCAATGGCTACATCGAGGACACCGGACTGCCGCAGTTGTTGCGTGATGCGCAGGTGTATCCGATCTGGGAGGGCACGACCAATGTGCTGTCGCTGGATGTGCTTCGGGTGCTGGCCAGGACCGGCCTGCAGCCGCTGCGCACGGGCATCGACGCATGGCTGGCCGATGTGCCGGCGCATGCTCCGGCGGTCGGCGTGATCGAACATGCGCTGGATGCGACACAGGCAATCGTCGAGGCCGGCGCGGCCGAACCGGACCGGCTGGCGTGCGGCGCGCGCGGCATCGCCTTGACACTGGCGCGCATCGCGGCCGCCGCGCTGCTGGCACGCAATGCGGCCCGGGCGCCGGACGACGGCTTCATGCAGGCCGCGCTCGATGTGTTCGTCGACCACGGTTTGCTGCGCCTGGATGACACCGGACACATGGAAGCCATGCAGCAACTGGTCGCGCCGGCGCGATCTGCGTCGTGATGCCAACGCCCCGGAGGCAGAACGCGTCCGCTCAGCTGAACGTTTCGGGCGGCATGTACAGCGCATACAGGGAAGACTCCTCCCTGTCGATGCGGTCAAGCAAAATGACGCCGATCGCGTCGAGCTCGGCGACGAACTGCTTCTTGTTGAACGGCGTGATGCCGGCGTTGACGTATTCGTTGACGAAGCGCATCACCTGATTGCCGATCTGGCCCATTTCCGACTTCATCGAGGCCATCAGATCCTTGTTGACGGGATCGTTGTCCAGACACCTTCCCAGGTAGGTGTACAACTTGATGTTTTCCTCCAGAAGGTGCGAGGTCAACGTTCTGCGAAAGGCTTGCAGCGACTTCTGCGCCGCGGCGAACTCGTTGTCTGCCGCATGCGCCCGGATGGATTTGAACTCTTTTTGCAGCGCCACGTGGTGGGCGTGGAACCGGTTGATCAGGTCCGGGTGATAGGTGATACGGGTGCCCGGAGCGACCCCCGGTGACACCGGTTCGACGGTCTCCATGCGCTTTGGCACATCCGTTTGCTGCAGCTTCATCGGAAACGGCTCGTAACGCTGTCTGGTGAACAGTTCCTTGAACATCTTCGATTTCCCCCTGTGCCATGCGGATGCATGGCGATCGTGCCGACACAGCCATGTCGCTTGCTCAGCGGGATGGCTGGTTCATGGCCGTTATAGCACAAAATATGTATTGCAAGGAACTGTGTCACATTTTTTTACAATTTGCGCCTGATCGAGGATCGACACTCGCTCGGCATGGCTGGTCGCGCTGTCAACTGATTTCACGGCATAATGGGCGGTCCGTCCCGGGCCTGCTCCCATGCGGAAATCTCGAATAACCCCGTCACCCCGGCGAAGGTCGGGGTCCAGTGTCTTCAAGCCTTTGACGCCAAGGACACTGGATGACAGCCCGCTCCTGCGGTCTGCCCTTCGGGCCATTGGCTTCGCCAATGTTCGTTTCGGCATCCTGCCTCCACAGTCCTGCTTTCGCAGGAATGACGGATAAATGGGTGATTTTTCGAGATTCCCACGCGCAGGAGCGGCGGAAGCAAGGCATCGGACACCTCGACATACCATTCTTCTGGACACCCGTTTATGCAGCGCCTGAGCATCATCACCACCGGCGGCACCATCGACAAGATCTATTTCGACGCCAAGTCGGATTACCAGATCGGCGCACCGCAGATCGGCGACATCCTGTCGCAACTGGGCGTGGCGTTCGAGTACGAAGTGACCTCGCTGTTGCGCAAGGACAGCCTGGAAATCACCGAGGACGATCGCAAGCTGATCCGCGCCAGCATCCAGGCGCAGCCCCATCGCCACGTGCTGGTCACGCACGGCACCGACACCATGGTCGATACCGCGCGCGTGCTCGAAGGCATCGAGGGCAAGGTGATCGTGCTGACCGGCGCGCTCAATCCGGCCAAGTTCGAGGGCTCGGACGCGGTGTTCAACATCGGCTGCGCAGTGGGTGCGGTGCAGACGCTCGACAGCGGCGTGTGGATTGCCATGAACGGCCGCGTGTGGGACCCGCGCCAGGTGCGCAAAAACCGCGAAGCCAACCGTTTCGAAGCCGTCCGCGACTGACGCGCGACAGATCACTTTTCGGGCAGTTTTTCACGCAGGTCGGCAGGAAGCTGCTGTTGCGGGTGCGCCTTGCGGAATGCCTTGAGCAGGTCGAGGGCCTGTTCGGTCTTGTCTTGCGCGAAAAGATCGCGGATATGCTGCAGCGTTTTTGTTTCGGTGGAGCGCTGTTCGGGGGCCAGGGTGCGGGCATCGTGCGTCGACGCGGATGACGTGGCACGCAGGGTCGAGCCGGGTATGGCACGGAGCGACAAGCGCGCCACCGGCGATGATGGTGTCGGCGGCGTTGGTGCCCGCGATGGCGCCGCCGGTTTGCGCAATGCCTTTGCCGACGGCGCGACTAGTTCGAATGACGGCGGCTCCGGCTTGGGTTTCGGCTGCGGTGCCTGCAGCGCGGCTGTTGGCAATGGCGGAATCGGGCTGGGCGATGCGCCTGCTGACGGCATCTTTTTGTTCGGTCCTGATGACGCGGACCCGGCTTGCGGTTCCCCCCTCCGTGTTGCAGACAAGGCGCGACCGGCAGCGGAATTCGCGGGCATTGAGGCCGCACTGCTCATCGGCGCATGATCGGCACGCGCCGGTGCTTGCGCTGCCGGCGGCACGATGTGCTGATGCCGCACCAGCCCCACGGCAAACACCGCCACCGCGACGCTGCCGACCGCAGCCAGCCACCAGGTTCGTGGTCGGCGGCGACCCGATCCACGCTGGCCGCGGGCCGGGCCGGCATTGCGTGAATGCCCGCGTTGCCTCGCCACGCGCGGTGACTGATCCGGCGCCTCGCCATTCGTCTCATCCAGTGCCTGCTCGGCCATGCGGCGCACCCGCGCGTCCAGCTCGGCACCGGGCTCGGGTCGAGATGCGTTGGCGTAATGCCTGCGCAAATCGGCCTCGTCCGGCAGCAGATCGTCCGGCTCGTGGCTTTCTGGTGGTGGCGTGGTGGTACTCATGGGCGCACCCGTTGACGCAAATGTTTCATGGCATAACGCAGGCGTGACTTGGCTGTTTCGCGACCGACGCCGGTGACATCCGCGATCTCCTGTATCGAAAGCCCCTCTTCCATGCGCAGCAGGAATGCGATCCGTTGCGCCTCCGACAGCTCCTCCAGCGCACCCACCAGTTGCGACCAATCCTCGCTGGCCGCCAGCACGCGCAAGGGTTCGAGTGCGGCTGGCGCGGCGGCCCCAGCAATCGCCAGTGCAGCCGGTTCACCGGTCACCACCGGCTTGCGTCGGCGCGCGTGGTCGATGACCAGGTTGCGCGCGATGCGCCACAGCCAGGTCCGGAAGGCCGCCTCGGGCCGGTAGGCGTGCCGGGCCCGCACCACGCGCTGCCAGGTTTCCTGGAACAGCTCCTCGGCAATGGCGCGATCGCGCGTGGTGCCGAGCAGAAAGCGGTACAGCGACCCGCGATGACGCGCGTACAGTGCATCGAAGGCGTCCATGTCGCCACGCGCGTACGCTTGCATCAGTTCGGCGTCGGTCGCTGCCTCCATTGATGCAGGTTACCGCAACGACCGACACGGAACGGACACGCATTTCCCGAACCGCGACGTGCCTGCCATTCGGGCCTACTCCATGCCGACGGCGCGGGTCGGGGCCGGGGTTTCCAGACTCCCGGCCAGTTTGACCAGCTGCACGAAGCCGGCGCGCCGGCCATGCGGATCGTGGCCGCGTGCGCCGTCAGCCAG
>DASSKC010000072.1:0-31118 GCA_035690885.1 Oleiagrimonas sp.
CGCTCCGGACCACCCGTGGCGCCACTCACCTCCACTTTCTCCGCCCCAATCGAACGCAGCCGCTCGTTGACTTGCTCATTCAAAGCCAAGGGGACATTTCTACTTGGCAGAAAAGGGGACATCTCTACTTTGGGTTGACAGGATCGTCTCGTGACCCGCGAACTGCGCACCGCCCTGATCGGAATGACCCTCCTGGCCCTGGCTTTGGGTATCGGTCGTTTCGTGTTGACGCCACTGCTTCCACTTATGCAGGCCGACAGTGGCCTGGGCCTGGTCGCCGGCGGCTGGCTGGCATCGACCAACCTGCTCGGCTACCTGCTGGGCGCATTGGCCTGCGCATTGTGGTCGTTGCGGCCCCGCGCCAGCCTGCGCGCCGGCGCGGTGGCGGTCGTCGTTGCCACGCTCGGCATGGGGCTGACCACGAACATCGATGCCTTGCTGGCCTGGCGTTTCGTCGCCGGCGTCGCGTCGGCGGTACTGGTCGTATACGGCATCGCCTGGAGCATGGCCCGCTTGCGCGCCGGCAACCACGCATTGCTGGAACATCTGGTCTTCAGCGGCACCGGCATCGGCATTGTCGTCAGCGGTGTCACGGTGGCAGTGCTGCATCCACTGGGAGCTTCGTCGGCCGAGCTGTGGGCCGGCCTCGGTGTCGTCACGGGCGCGTTGTTCGGGTGGATGTGGCGGCGCATGGGCGAGAGCTCTCCCACAGTGACCGGCAAGCCATCGGCACCGGTACAGCCAACGCCGCCTTCCGGTCCGGCCTGGCCATTGCTGGCGATGTACGGCCTGCTCGGATTCGCCTACATGATCCCGGCTTCGTTCCTGCCCTTGATCGCCGGGAACCAGCTGCACCTCCCCGCGCTGCGCGAATGGTTCTGGCCGCTGTTCGGCCTGGCCACGGCCGCGTCCACGCTGGCGCTGCGCTGGCTGCCGGCACGCATCGACAACCGCACGGTACTTGCGGCCTGCGCCGCCTCCATGGTCGCCGGCATGGTGTTGTGCATCATCGGTCACAGCATCGTCACGCTGCTGTTGGCCACGATACTGATCGGCAGCGCCTGCATGCCGGTGGTCATGTACACGATGCGCGAAGCGCAGCGGCTGGCGCCACGCAACCACGTACGCCTGGTCGCGGCACTGACTGCCACGTTTGGTGTCGGGCAGGCGGCAGGGCCGGTGTTTGCGGCCTGGCTGGCCGCGCGCAGCGGCAGCTTCAATGCCGCGCTTGCGGTCGGCGCCATCATCGCCGCCATCGCCATGCTCTGCATGCTGGTGCGTTCTCCGCGCCGCGCACCGGCGCAGGTTGCCGCCGGGTTTGAAACAACGCGGTGCAGCTGACACCGGCAAGCGACCTCGGCGACCACGACGAACGGCAAAACTCGGCATGCACTCCGCTTCATGACAAGGATTGTCTCGTAACTCGTGGACTGCCCGCCGACCTGATGGGACTGGCTGTACCGACCCTGGCTCCGAGCCGCGGCTACTTGACGGATGCGCCATCGGGGTTTGCCGCAAACTGCAACCTGTCGCGCTCCGGAAGCCTGTCGACCATGCCTTTTTACACGGTCGCCGGGTGCACAATCGCGTTAGGCTTGGCGCCAAGTTCGTCTCACACTGGGGAAAGATTTTGCGCAAGTTTCTCAAGACTGCCGTCGTGGCCGGCCTGCTGGTGGCTGCCTGCAATGCGCCGATGGTGCTCGCCGCCGACTCGCACAAGCCGGCATCTGCCGAGGCCAAGCACGCTGCCGACAAAAGTTTCAACCTGCCGCCGTTCCCGGCCGCCGCACATACCGAACAGACCACGCATGTGGACGGTCATACCATCCATTACAAGGTCACCGTCGGCTGGCTGCCGGTGCGCAACGACAAGGGCAAGATGACCGGCCAGGTGGTGTACACCGCCTACACCGTACCCGGCAAGAATCGTCCGGTCACGTTTGCACTCAATGGCGGCCCCGGCGCCTCGTCGGTGTATCTGAACTTCGGTGCCATCGGCCCCAAGCGCCTGTCCTTCGGCGACAACGGCGACGCGGCCTCCGATCCGCCGACGTTGCATGACAATCCCGGCACCTGGCTGGATTTCACCGACCTGGTCTTCATCGACCCGGTCGGCACCGGCTACAGCCGCGCGCTGGTCGACAAGAAGAAGGCCACCAAGCTGTTCTACTCGACCGATGCCGATATCCACTACCTGTCGCGCATCATCTACGACTGGCTGGCCCACAACGGCCGCATGACCTCGCCCAAGTATTTCGTCGGCGAGAGCTATGGCGGTTTCCGCGGTCCGCGCATCACCGAGTACCTGCAAACCCAGCTGGGCGTGGCCATGAGCGGCCTGGTGCTGTTCTCGCCGTACCTGGACCCGGCGGCCTATCGTGACCGTTACGTGTCGCCGTTGCCGTGGATGCTGACCCTGCCGCCGATCGTCGCCGCGCGCCTGGAGCGCGAAGGCAAGCTGACCAAAGCGGCGATGCAGCCAGTGATCGACTACACCACGACCACCTACGCCACGACGCTGATGAAGGGCCACTCCGATCCGGCCGCCTACCAGGCCATGATCAAGAAGGTCACGCAGCTGACCGGTCTGGACCCGACCTTCGTGCGCCATGAAGGCGGGCGCATCTCGACGCGCGCCTACCTGCGCGAAGTGCATCGCGACGCAGGCAAGATCGGCAGCATCTACGATTCCAACCTGACCTCGTGGGACGCATTCCCGTATGCGCCACACCAGATGACCGGCGACCCGATGCTGAACGCCATCATCGCGCCGACCACCGAAGCGATGGTGCATTTCGTCACCCAGACCGTGGGCTGGAAGTACTACGGCCACTACAACGCGCTCAGCTACGACGTGAACAAGATGTGGCACCAGGACAAGAACGCGCGCTCCGGCTCGGTCAAGCAGCTGCGTGAAGCGGTTGCCAATGATCCGAGCATGCACGTGCTGATCGCGCATGGCTGGAACGATTTGTCGTGCCCGTTCATGATGTCGATCCTGGCCGTCAACCAGATGCCGGTCATGGGCGATCCGGACCGCGTCCAGGTCAAGGAATACAAGGGCGGCCACATGTTCTACACGCGCAAGGACTCCAGCCTGGCGGTACGCAAGGACGTGAAAAAACTGGTCAACGCCACGCGCTGACGCCAGCGACAAACTGCAAAAAAAGAGGTGGCCATGTGGTCACCTCTTTTTTTGTGCGCTCGTGCAGCAACAGCGATCAGTGCTTCGGTTTGCGGAATCGGTAGATGAACTGGTCGGTGTGGCCGCGGATGGATTTGTCGAACACCGAAATGTCGTGCGGATCGGCCGGATTGTGCAACGCGTTGCTGGAACCGGCGAACACGAAGCCTGCCGCCTCGACTTCCTTCTTGACCGCGGCCGGATCAATGCGATGCAAGGTATCGGTGTCGCTGGTACCCGATCCCGCCGGCGCGACATGGTCGATGATGATGAACACGCCGCCGGGTTTGAGCGCCTCGTAGACACTGCGATTGAACGCGGCCATGCTGATGTCGAGGTTGTGGTAGTCGTGATAGTTCTGCGAGGTGAACACGATGTCGGCCTTGGTCGGCGCGGTCACGTCAGCCGCCGGTTCAGCCAGCACCTCGACATTGGCATAGTGCGGTTTGGTCGCCAGATTGCGCCACTTGGCCATGCTCTTGGCCGAATACTTGGCCATTTCCTTGGGCCAGACCTGATACACATGACCGTCCGGACCGACAATCCGGCTGAACACGCGGGTCCAGTAACCCGAACCGGGCAACAATTCGACCACGGTGTCGCCGGGCTTGACTCCAGTGAAGGTCATGACCGCCGCCATCTTGCGCCGGGCGTCGTCGGCCTTGTCGGCCTTGCGTGCCGGATCATTGATGGCTGCCGTCACGTAGGCGGGCACGGCAGCCGTCGAAGCCGCTGACGCCGGCGCCGGTGCGGGAGCGGCCACTGCCGCCATCGGAAACAACAATACGGCCAGGCTCGTCATCAAGCATGAAGTACGCATGGGGTGCCCCTTCCGATTGAATGAACCCCGATTGTGCGCCAATCGGACAACGACTGCACCTGCCGCCGTCGTCTCAATCACAGTCCGTCAACGACCAACAGCCCAGTTGGCGGTACGTCCGCTCACCGCCGACACTGTGCAGCAGGACGAAGCGCTCCACCGCCATGTACACGGGCGAAACCGCCAGCGGCTCGATCGCCTGCGGCCCGCCATACCCGAGCGTGACGTGCGGGACATACCGGCGCGTGTCCGGCACGTCGACGCCGTGACCGGCCAACGCATCAAGCAACCGCCGATGCAGATCCTGCAATGGTGCAAACGGCTGGCTGGCGCCGAGCACAACAGGGGAACGGGTTGCGCAAAAGCCACGCATCATGTCCAGCTTCCATGTAAACGCCGATGTGCGCACGCTTGCGGCGGCACGCATGGCCGTTTCGGCGACCGCCTCGCGAAAGCAGGCGTTACTGCCCAGGAACGCCAGTGTCAGGTGGTAGCGCGCGGGCCGCACCCAGCGCGTACGACATGACCGTCCCTGTCGCTCGACCAACGCGCTCAGCTGTGCGCACGCATCGGCGTCGGGCAAGGCGGCAAAGAACAGTCGATGCACCAAGGACTCTCTGATTGATCACTGCGCGCTGCTGGCCGCTGCCGGTCCCTGCTCGCCGGTAATCGCCGCACGTATCGCACGCAGTTTCTGCTTGACCAGCTTCTCGTTGTCCGGCCCCATGCGCACCATCAGTTTGCGCCCCACCGACAACGACTCCAGCTTCGGATCGGCGAACGCATAGCCCTTGTCGGTCTGGACCAGGGCCACCGGTCCTTGCGGCACCGGCGCCTTGAGCAAGTGGTCGATCACGGCCACGAGACGGTCGTTGAAGTACCCGTTCGGATAGCCCAGCTTGCGATAAGCCTGCTGGAACAACGGGTAGTAGCGCACGTACCAGGCGACCACATCGGACACGTCGGCATCGCGCACCCACTGCATGTATGGCGCATAGCGCGCGTAATTGGACGATGACAAGACCAGCTGGCCGTTGACCGTGTCGGTGGCCAGCCCGCCGGCAGGCGGGTTCAGCGGCAGGATGTTGTTGCCCATCCCGTGACCGGGCAAGGCGTTGATGGTCGCCACCATGCGCTGGATGACATGCGCGTTGGCGAGCATCTTGCCGACCGAGACATCACCGGACAATCGCGCCAGTGCGGCCGTCACCGCCGCGTCGCTGTCTGCCAGCGTCGGCAGCGGCGCGGTCGATGCCGACGCCGGCGCGGATGCAGCCATCGCAATCGGATGATGGGTGACTGGCGTGTGTGCCGGCGCCGGTGCCGTGGACGCCGCCAGCGGAGCCTCCGGCACCTGCGTCTGCCGATCATGGCGCAAATACAGCGCCGCCAGAATGATCGCGATGATCACGATCACCGCCACTATCCAGGCCACGATGCTGGTTCTTGTGCGCATGGGTTGCTCCCGCATGTCTTGATCGTATGACCCATGGTACGCCGAATGGTTCTGCTTGATCAGCGCCACGCGGACACAACCGCTCCGAGTGCCGTCCACGTGCAGCCCGCCAGCGCGTCCCCACCAGTTTGACATGAGCAGGAATCATGCCTGACCCTCTACCCTCCACCTGTCGACACGGCCCGATCATGAACGATTCATCCGTCCGCGCATCAGGACCCAGCTTTTTCGGGCATCCGTTCGGACTGGCCACGCTGTTTTTTACCGAAATGTGGGAGCGCTTCAGCTTCTACGGCATGCGCGCACTGCTGGTGCTGTTCATGGTGGCAGCGGTCGAGAACGGCGGCATGGGCTTCGACGATGTCACCGCCACGGCCATCTACGGCTTGTACATGGCCGGCGTGTACCTGACCTCGCTGCCCGGTGGCTGGATCGCCGACCGCCTGATCGGCCAGCAAAAATCGATCTGGTACGGCGGCATCATCATCGCCCTGGGCCATTTCACGCTGGCCATTCCCAGTCGCATCTCGTTTTTCATCGGCCTGCTGCTGATCGTGCTCGGCACGGGCCTGCTCAAACCCAACACCAGCGCACTGGTCGGTGATCTTTATCCGGAGGGCGGCTCGCGCCGCGATGCCGGTTTTTCCATCTATTACATGGGCATCAACCTGGGCGCGTTTTTCGGGCCGTTGCTGTGCGGCTATCTGGGTCAGAACATCGACTGGCATTACGGCTTCGGTGCCGCCGGTGTCGGCATGGTCATCGGGCTGATCCTGTACCGGAGCACGCAACGCTCGCTTGGCGACAACGGCACCCATGCCAGCCCGGCCTATACCGAACCGGCGCGCCAGCAAACATTCCTGCGCCGTTCCTGGCTGGCCCTGGGGGCCGGCGTCGCCGTGATCGTGCTGCTGGTGGTGCTTGGCTACACCGGCACGATCGTCTACAACCCGCTCGCCATCGCGCTGTGGACCAGCGTGGCCATCCTGGTCCTGGGTCTGGGCTTCCTGGTCTGGATGTTCGTCTTCGGCAAGCTCGACGGGAGGGAGAAAAAGCATCTGATCGCACTGGCGATCCTGTTCCTGGTGCAGGCGTTGTTCTGGGCCGGATACGAGCAGTCCGGTTCCAACTTCACCTTGTTCGCCGAACGCTACACGCAGTTGAACATCTTCGGCTTCGGGTTTCCGGCTTCCTGGTTCCAGAGCGAAAACCCGCTGCTGATCATCGTGCTGGCACCATTTTTTGCCTGGCTGTGGATCGCGCTGGGCAAGCGCAACATGGATCCCAATACGCCGTTCAAGTTCGCCTTGGGACTGATTCTCGTGGGCTGCGGCTTTCTGGTGATGATGGGCGCGGCATGGATCGTGGTGAGCGGCACCAAGGTGCTGCCGACCTGGCTGGCACTGACCTATCTGCTGCACACCACGGGCGAGTTGTGTCTGAGTCCGGTGGGGCTGTCGGCGACCACCAAACTGTCACCACGACGCTATGCCAGCCGTCTGATGGGCACGTGGTTCCTGTTCACGGCACTGGGCGAAATCCTGGCTGGCCTGGTCGCCGGCGTGTTCGGCACCCACAAGGGCATCAGCGACATGCCGCACATCTACGCCACCGTCGCCGCGGTCATCATCGGCGTCGGCATCTTGATGGCGATCTTCGCCATTCCGATACAGCGGCACCTGATCGGGCGCAAACTGGCGGATTGATCCATGCTTGCCGGTCGTCATCGGACGTGATGCGACCGGCAAGCCCGAACGTTGTCAGCTGCCATCGCCCAGTTGCGTCAGCAGATGCAGACTCTGCTGCATGGAGTACAAGCCGCCATTGGCTGGCACCGCATCGGCGCCGGCAGCCAGCATGTGCTGGTCCATCCACGGAATGTAATGCGTCGGTCCGGGAATGTAGGCTTGCCATTGGCCGTAGGCCGCGCGCTTCCGGTCACTGGTGCGAAAATTGACGGGCATCATCACTACCCAGTGAGCGTCGTCACGATGCGGACCCTTCACGGGCGGGCTGAATGTCCAGTCTTTTGCCGCACGCGCGCAGGCATTTGCCAAGGCCTGCCGCCACCGCTTCATCGGCTCCGGCCTGCCCTTGGTGCGAAGGTCGACTTGCCGGATTTTTACCCGCTCGACATGGCCATCGCGCCCGACCTGCATTGTCACGTAAACCGTGCCGGATACGCGTCTGAGGACCAGTTGCCGTGGATAACGGGGCGCGCTGATGTGCTTTTTGGTGATGGTCTCACCCGGTTTTCCCTTGCCGAAATGCGCGCCATTGATCGTGATCGTGTAGTTGCCATGACCAACGGGATTGGCCACCAGCCGCACGCTCATGTGCGACTTGGCCAGCACCGCCTTGCCGTCGCGCAGCACGGGTCGGAATACCCAATGTGGCAGCGCCTTGGCCATTTGCTTGAGTACGCCCGGCGGCAGCTTGTCCTTCTGGTCAAGCGTGTAATCGGCCACGCTGCCATCGGGATTGATGACAATGGTTCCCGTCACCACCATGCTCGCCTGCACGTGCGACGCATGATCTGCGGAACCCGCCGTGGCGATTCCAGGCGACAATGCCAGCACGCATGCGGCCATTCCTGCCCACAGTATCTTCATGACCCCTCTCCCTTTGACTCACCCCTGGGAGCCTGGGCGGTAAAATCTGCCGCCCAAGCTCCTAGCGGCATCGTACTGCGAGCTGGATAAAAAAACAGCCGGGGGATGTCCGGATCCACCCCTGCGAGGGCCGCATCCCGACCCGCTCACGGCATGGCCGATGCGCTCACAGCAGTGTCTGGAGATGTCGCGGTGGCGTCAACGCAACTGGCTGTCCTTGCTGCCGCGCCGGTTGTAGCCGCCGGAGGCGGCCTGCTCGCGATCCAGATCTTCCTGGCACGCCAGGCAATAGCGTACGCCGGGCACGGCTTTGCGCCGCGCCTCGGGAATCGGGTCGCCGCATTCCTCGCAATGGGTGCGGCCCGGCCCTTCGCGCATCTGGCTGCGCACGCGCTTGACCGCGTCCTTGACGGTCGCGTCGATTTGATCGTTGACGGCGTTGTCGCCGGCCCAACCGGTAGCCATGGGAGAACCTCGGTATGTCGTCATGCAAGCGGTCCATCCACCAAGATGGGGCCGTTCGGCCGATTGTAAAGCGGTTTTGCCGCTGCCGGTGTTGACAAACCCGACGGTTGCTTCACCCTATAGAGTTCGAAATAGCTGTCACGTTATCTATTTATCGAGCCATTGGCCTTGAGCGACGCCGATTTCACGCCTCCCAATCTTGCCTTGACGTCGGTCGGCCTGTCGCTGGCCACGTTCATGCGAGTGCTCGATACCACGATCGCCAACGTGTCGCTGCCGACCATCGCCGGCAACCTGGGCAAAAGCTACGACCAGGCGACCTGGATCATCACCTCGTTCGCGGTGTGCATGGCGATCACGTTGCCGCTGACCGGCTATCTCAGTCGGCGCTTTGGCGAGGTCAAGCTGTTCGTCTGGTGCACGGTGCTGTTTTCGCTGGCGTCGCTGGCTTGCGGGTTTTCGCACTCGATGGGCATGTTGCTGTTTTTCCGCGCCATCCAGGGCGCCGTATCGGGACCGATGTACCCGGTCACGCAAAGCCTGATGATCGCCACCTGGCCCAAGGCCAAGCGAGGCATGGCGCTGGCCATCATCGGCATGATCACCATCGTGGCCCCGATCGTCGGACCGGTGCTGGGCGGCTGGATCACCAGCAATTATTCGTGGGAATGGATTTTTTTCATCAACGTGCCGATCGGCATCTTCTCCTGCGTGGTGGTGGGTTCGCAGCTGGCCGGCATGAAGGAGAAGCTGGAACGTCCGCGCATGGATTATGTCGGCCTGATCACCCTCGTCATCGGCGTGGGCGCCTTGCAGATCGTGCTCGACAAGGGCAACAACTCCGACTGGTTCAACTCCACGTTCATCGTGGTGCTGTCGGTCATCGCCGCCATCGCACTGGTGATTTTCCTGATCTGGGAGCTGACCGACGAGGACCCCATCGTCGACCTGAAGCTGTTCCGCCACCGCAATTTCGCGGCCGGCACGCTGGTGCTGGTGTTGTCCTATGCCGCGTTTTTCGGCATGGGTCTGCTGCTGCCGCTGTGGATGCAGCGAGTGCTCGACTACAACGCCCTGTGGGCGGGTCTGGCCAGTGCGCCGATCGGCTTCTTCCCGGTTCTGCTGACGTTTTTCGTCGGCAAGTACGGCCCGCGCATGGATTTGCGCGTGCTGGCCGGAATCGCGTTCCTGATCTTCGGCATCACCTGCATGATGAACGGCAGCTTCAACACCCAGGTTGACTTCGGCTCGATCGCCACGGTGCGTCTGCTGCAAGGCCTGGGCACGGCATTGTTCTTCATGCCGGTGCTGACGATCCTGCTGTCGGATTTGAAGGGCCACGAGATCGCTTCCGGTTCGGGCACATCGACCTTTCTGCGCACGCTCGGCGGCAGCTTTTCGGCTTCGATCATCACCTTTCTCTGGGACCGCGGCGCGGTCGCCCACCACACGCACCTGACCACGCACATCACGCCCTACAACCCGACCGCCGTGCTGACCATGCAGCACATCGGCCACGGCAACGAGCAAAAAGCGCTGGCGGTCATCAACCACACCATCACCCAGCAAAGCCTGCAGATGTCGTTCAACGACATCATGCACATGCTGGCCTGGATATTGTTCGCGATGATTCCGATCCTGTGGCTGACCAAGCCGCCGTTCACCGGTGGCGGCAAACGCTGAACTTCACGCCGACTTAAAGCGACGCGGAATGACCAGCACCGCCAGCCATATCGCCACCGCAACGATCAGCGCCGCCACATACAGGTGTGCGGTCGCCGCGTCGATGGCCTGACGCAGATAAGCTGCCGCGGTCGCGGACAAATCGTGACCATGCAACGCACCGATGACCTGATTGACATCCTTGGGCAACGACGCGGCCACTGGTCCGGACGCGGCATCCAGTCGCGTGCGCAGCTCGGCGTTGAAGATCGCGCCCATCACCGCCGCGCCCAGAGCCGAACCGAGATAGCGCGAGAACATGTTGGCCCCGGTGACCACGCCACGCTGGTCCCAACCGACGATCGACTGCACGCCCACCAGCAATGGCGTGGACAGCAATCCGAAACCCGCTCCCAGCACCACGGTATCGAGCACCACACCCCATATCGGCGCCGGATGCGGCAACACCACGAAGCCGGCCGTGGCGACCATGATCAGCACGGCGCCAGCCAGCGCGGTCTGGCGAAAACCGATGCGCATGTACAAACGCCCCGACCACGAAGACGCCAGCGGCCAGCCAATGCTCATGCTGGCCAATACCAGCCCCGAAGCAATCGCACCCAGCCCGAGCACCGACTGCGCGAAGGTCGGCAGATAGGTTTCCGGCGCCATCATCACCACGCCCATGCCCACGGTCGCCAGATTGGCGCCGCTCAGCACGCGCCGATTCCACAGCCAGCCGGGCATGATCGGTTCGGCGGCATGCCGCTCGACCCAGACCAGCGCCACGCCAAGGATCACCGCGGCCGCGAACACCACCACGCTCGGCAACGACCACCACGGCCACGCCTGCCCACCCTGCAACAGCCCGAAGATCAGCGCGCCCACCGAAGCGAGCACCAATATGGCTCCGGCATAGTCGATGCGCGGTCGCCGCCGTTCGAAGTTCTCGTGCAGAAAGACACCCAGGAGGACCAGGGCCGCCACCCCGATGGGCAGGTTGATCAGGAAAATCCAGCGCCACGACACGTACTCGGCCAACGCCCCGCCCAGCACCGGCCCGACAATGGCGGCAATGCCCCAGACACTGGACAGCCAACCCTGGATCGCCGCACGCTCACGCACTGAATACAGATCGCCAGCCAGCGTCGCCACGGTCGCCATGATGGAACCGGCACCGAGTCCCTGGAACCCGCGAAACACGATCAACGCCGGCATGTTCCACGCCATCGCGGACGCCGCCGACCCGGCCAGGAATATCACCGTACCGACGATCAGCACCCGCTTGCGCCCGAACAGGTCGGACAGCTTGCCATACACGGGAATGGTGACCGTCTGCGCCAGCAGGTAGATCGAAAACACCCAACTGAACAGGGCAAACCCGCCCAGGTCACCGACGATTTGCGGGATCGCCGTGGACACGATGGTGGTGTCCATCGCCGCCAGCATCATCGTGCACATCAATGCCAGCAATATCCAGCGGCGCGAATCGCCGTGGCGTGTCGCAGCCGTGACATCACTTGATCGAGAAACAGACGAGTCGGAATTCACCATCTCATCGTAGGCGCTTTGGCCGTACTGGCACAGACCGCATGACTGGAGAAGCCGGCAGCGCGACGTGCTGCCGGGGTGTCCTCAGACTGCGGTAAAAGAGTACGAAACCACGAAACCCTTCACGCAAACGGATCGCGCAACACGATTGTGTCATCACGATCGGCGCCCGTGGCCACCAACGCCAATGGGCAACCCGACAACTCCTCGATGGCGCGCAAATAGGCACGCGCCGCCGCCGGCAACTTGCCCCACTCGCGCACGCCGCTGGTCTTTTCTTCCCAGCCCGGAAACTCCAGATACACCGGCTTGCACTCACGCCAGCCATCGGCATCGAGCGGCGCCAGCTCGCGGCGCTTGCCGCGGTATTCATACGCCACGCAGACCTTGATGGAATCGAGCCCGTCGAGCACGTCCAGCTTGGTCATGGCCAAACCGGAAATGGCATTGATCTGCACCGCACGCTGCAAGGCCACCAGATCAATCCAGCCACAGCGACGTGGACGCCCGGTGCTGGCGCCGAACTCGTTGCCGGCCTTGGCGATGAACTCGCCGGTTTCATCGTGCAATTCGGTCGGGAACGGGCCGCCGCCGACGCGCGTGGCGTAGGCCTTGCAGATGCCGAGCACGTAATCGATGTCGCAAGCACCGACGCCGGCACCGGCCAGCGCGCCGCCGACCGTGGTATTGCTGGAGGTGACATACGGATAGGTGCCGTGATCGATGTCCAGCAACGCGCCTTGCGCGCCTTCGTAGAGGATATTGCCGCCCTCGGCGCGGATGTCGCGCAGCACCGTGGCTACGTCGTCGACCATGGGCCGGATGTATTCGCCCCAGGCCAGCGCGTCGTCCAGGATCTTCTGGCCATCGACCGGCTCGGCCTTCAGCCAATGTTCGAGGATGAAGTTGTGATAGTCGACCGCAGCATGCACTTTTTCCGGCAGCTCGTGCGGATACATCAGGTCGGCCACGCGGATGGAGCGACGTGCCACCTTGTCTTCGTAAGCCGGACCGATGCCGCGTCCCGTGGTGCCGATGGCGCTGCCGCCGGCCGCTTTCTCGCGCGCCTGATCGACGGCGATGTGATACGGCATGATCAACGGCGTGGCGGGGCTGATACTGAGCCGCGAGCGCACTTCCACACCCTGGCCTTCCAGCTCGTCCACTTCCTTCTTGAGCGCGTCGGGCGACAACACGACACCATTGCCGATCAGGCATTTGACGCCTTCACGCAAAATGCCCGACGGGATCAGGTGCAATACGGTTTTCTTGCCGCCGATGACCAGCGTGTGGCCGGCGTTGTGCCCGCCCTGGAACCGCGCCACGGCACCGACGCGTTCGGTCAGAAGGTCGACAATCTTGCCTTTCCCTTCATCGCCCCATTGCGCACCAAGAATTACGACTGACTTGCCCATTTGAAATATCGTCCGTTTGACGAACGCCTCGACAAGGCGTGATTAACCATTGACCAGCTGCAGTACCGCGATTCCCACGGCTACCGCGACACCACCATAAATACGCAGAACACGCGGCTCCATGCGCGCGGCCTGCTCGACCATTTTCTGCCAGCCGCGCGGTGCGGCGAGCAGGATAAGCCCTTCGATCACCAGTACCAAGCACAATGCCGCATATAGCTGGTGCGGCATCAGCCTCCGGCGCCTCCACCATTGTTGAAGTAACGCATGAAGCGGGAGTCGGGATCCAGGATCATCACGCTTTTGCCGCTGCCGAAGGCGTCGCGATACGCCTTCAGGCTGCGATAAAAGCTGAAGAATCGCGGACTCTTGCTGTAGGCCTTGGCGTAGATGGCCGCAGCCTTGGCATCGCCTTCACCGCGCACTTTGGCGGCGTCGCTCTTGGCGTTGGCAATCAGGACCTGACGCTGACGGTCGGCATCGGCGCGAATTTTTTCACCCGCCTCTTTGCCGGTCGAACGCAATTTGTTGGCCAGTTTCTTGCGCTCCGCGCGCATGCGGTTGTAGACCGAATCACGCACCGACTCGGGCAACTCGATGCGCTTGATGCGCACATCCAGCACCTTGATGCCCAGCGCCTGGGTGGCCTTGTTGGCCTTGTCGATCACCTCCTGCGAAATGGCCTTGCGACCACCGGAGATCAACTCCTCCAACGTGCGCGAATTGACCTGGAAGCGCAGCGCGTCCTTGACGATCGGCGCAAGGCGTTGCCGCGCCTGGCGGATGTCGCCGGCGGTGGCGCGGTAATACGTGACCAGATCGTCGATGCGCCACTTGACGTAAAAGTCGACGTCGACGCTCTTTTTTTCCTGCGTGAAGTAGCTTTCCGGCTGCGCGTCCAGCGTCTGGATACGGGTGTCGAACGTTGCCACCTGCTGCACGAACGGCAACTTGAAATGCAGCCCCGGCTTGAGGTTGGCCTGCTCGATCTTGCCGTACTGCAGCAGGATCGCGCGCTGCCCTTCGCTTACCGTGAACGTGCTGGCTAGGCCGACAATCACGATGATGATGATGGCGATGATGGGCCAGTACTTTTTCATTGTCCGTTCCCCTGGCCGTTGTCGGAAGCACTCGACGGCGCCGTCGCATTATCGGAAGACAGCGCACTGCCCACGCCCGGCATCGACTGCACGCTGGTGCCATTGGCCGGCGTACCGGATCCGGCACCGAGCTTGAGGTAAAACACGTTGCGCCCACCCGAGCCGTCGACCACCTTGGGATGCTTGGCGAGAATGTTCTCCATCGTCTCCAGCCACAAACGCGTGCGTGTCACCTCGGGAGCGGCCTGGTATTGGGTCAGCATGAGGTTGAAGCGTTGCACGTCGCCTTCGGCACGCGCCACGCGCGATGCCTTGTAGCCGGCCGCCTCGGCGGCAATACGCGCTGCCTGGCCACGCGCGACGGGAATGACCTTGCTGGCATAGGCCTTGGCCTCGTTGACGATGCGCTGCTTGTCCTCGCGCGCCTTGTTGACGTCGTCGAACGCGCTCTTGACCTGCTTGGGTGGTGCCACGTTCTGGAAGCTGATCTGGGTCACGATCAGGCCGGCGTTGTAGCGGTCGAGGGTGTTCTGCATCTTCTTGCGCGTGTCGGTCACCATTTGCGCGCCCTGCCCGGACAACAGCGTGTCCATGGTGTGGGCCCCGACCACGGCACGCACGGCCGCTTCGGCCGCCTCGCCGATGGTCTGCGCCGGATTTTTCATCGAGAACAGATATTTGCGCGGATCGGACACCTGCCACTGCACGTTGAAATTGACGTGCACGATGTTCTCGTCGTTGGTGAGCATCTTGACGCTGTCGGACAGCGAACGGATCTTGGTCGTCTCGACCTTGTAGACGTGCTCGAACGGCGACGGCAGTTTGAGATGGAAGCCCGGCGGCAAGGTCCGCGAATAGTCGCCAAAGCGCAGCACCACACCGGACTCGCGCGCACCGATCACGGTGTAGCTGGACAGGATCAGCCAAGCGAGGATGATCGCGACGACAATCGTGACGATGCCGCCGCCACCCTTGCCGAAACGGCCCATGTGCTGGCGCAGCTTCTTGAAAAGATCATCCCATTGCGGACCTTTGCCGCCACCACCGCCACTGCCACCGGAGTGGTTGTCGCGGCTCCACGGGTCGCGGTCGCGTCCATTGTTGCCAGGTTCGTTCCAGGACATGCTCAAAAGCCCCCTGCAGGCAGGATCGGGGCCGACGCATGGCGCCGGTGAATGAAAGGTACGGGTTTCGACATGAGGTATTGAGTCGGTTATCGGCTGTGACAGTCGATGGCGACCCGGGCCGCAGGCCGCGCGCATCGCCGCCTATACTAGCAGGGCGAACCCGGTCACGGGTGCGGCTCGTCGACCTGGGCCAGGGCGCGAACCGGGCCGGCATCAACGCCCGGCAAGGAAATCAGCAGCTGGCGTGGCGCATCGATGAACAGGTGCCAGCCTTCGGCGTCCACTTGTTCGTCGGCAATGACGCCCGCCGCCTTGAGGCGCGCATACAGGCGCCCCGCGCTGAGCGGCAGATCCAGCGGCGCGCGCACGCGATCACCGCCCAGGCGCTGGCTCAACGCGTCGCGCAACAGATCGAGGCCGGCGCCGGTCGCCGCCGAAAGCCATACGCGTTGCGCAACGCCCTCGGCGTCACGGTCGATCCGTGGCGGGACATCAGCCAGATCGATCTTGTTCATGATGCGCAACTGCGGCACGTCGTCGGCACCGATCTCCGCCAGCACGCGATCGACCACCTCGGCCAGCAAGTCGCGCTCGGGATCGGCCGCATCGCTGACGTGCAGCAACAGGTCCGCGTCACGGGCCTCGGACAGCGTGGCGCGAAACGCCGCGACCAGCGCGTGCGGCAATTCGCGCACGAAACCGACCGTGTCGGCCAGCACGGCGGGCCCGCAATCAAGCCCTTCGATGCGACGCACGGTCGGGTCGAGCGTGGCGAACAGCTGGTCGGCAACGTACACCTCGCCAGCCGTGAAGGTATTGAACAGGGTCGACTTGCCGGCGTTGGTATAGCCCACCAACGCCACCCGCGGCACGGTGTTGCGCATGCGCGCGCGGCGCTGCTGACGGCGCTGCGCCTGCACCTTGTCCAGACGCCGGGTCAACTGTTTGACGCGGATGCCGAGCAGGCGGCGATCCGTTTCCAGCTGGGTCTCGCCCGGCCCGCGCAAGCCGATGCTGCCGCCGCGCTGGCGCTCCAGATGGGTCCAGCCCCGGACCAGGCGCGTGGACAAATGCCGCAGCTGGGCCAGCTCCACTTCCAGCTTGCCTTCGTGCGAGCGCGCGCGCTGGGCAAAAATGTCCAGGATCAGTCCGGCGCGATCGATCACCCGGATGCCCAGCAGTTTTTCCAGATTGCGTTCCTGCACCGGGGTCAGCAGATGATCGACCAGCACCAGGTCGGCATCGTTGGCGCGCACCGCCTCGGCGACTTCCTCGGCCTTGCCGGTACCGATGTAGTAGCGCGGGTTGGGCTCGGCCACACGCGCCGTCACGCGCGCGAGCACTTCGGCACCCGCCGAAGCCACCAGCTCGGCAAACTCGTCGGCTCGCCGCGCGGCATCGGCGCCGCGCCGCGGTTGCGGCAGCACCACCACGGCACGCTCACCTTTTTTCTGTCGATCAAACAGAGCGGTTGGATCCATCAAGGCAACAAAAAGGCCCCGCGGTCACGCAGGGGCCTTTGATTGTACCGGGCGAAGCCGGGCTCAGGCAGTCGCCGTCTCGTCACGCCCGGCGTGACTCTCATGCTGCCCGTTCTCGTGCGTGCCCATGCGCACGTTGCGCGCCGGTACGACGGTCGAGATGGCATGCTTGTAGACCATCTGGCTGACCTGGTTGCGCAGCAACACCACGAACTGATCGAACGACTCGATGGTGCCCTGCAGCTTGATGCCGTTGACCAGATAAATGGCCACCGGCACGCGTTCGCGACGCAGGGCGTTGAGAAAGGGGTCTTGCAGTGATTGTCCTTTGGACATGATTGTTCTAACTCCCGGGAAAAACGTGGCCAGTCGCAAGGGCCAGACAGCATTCCTCGCAACGACGGCCGGATAAGTGGTGCGCCCCACATACGGAAAGCACCCCGGCCCAATCGACCCATCCCGACCCACCCCCTGCCAGGCTGAACGGATCCCCACTGCAAGCTTAACCTTTTTTAAATCCCGCGCAAATACCAATGTGATCCGGTGCGACAAACCGGTCCAACGCAACAGCAGCACGCGTGGTCGTATCGGCACTCTCCGAATCAAGCCAGCGCGCGTCCAGCTCACTGCGCAACCACGTGATCTGGCGTTTGGCCAATTGACGCGTTGCCGCCACCGCGCGCTCACGAAATGTCGTGACATCGACACGACCATCGAGGTACTCCCACGCCTGGCGATAGCCCACGGCACGCATGGCCGGCAGCGTCGGAACGAGATCGGCACGTGCGCGCAATCGCTTTACCTCCTCCAGGAAGCCAGCCTCCAGCATGGCGTCGAAGCGCGTCGCAATACGCGCGTGCAAAAGGGCACGATCGCGCGGCACCAGGGCCAGCTTCAGAACGCGCCACGGAAACCTCGAAGGCCCCGTCGCTTGCTGCTGTTCGGTGAGCGAGCGGCCTTGCCCGAGCTCGATCACCTCCAGCGCACGCTGGATCCGCTGGGCATCGCGGCAGCCGATGCGCGCGGCTGCCGCCGGGTCGAGCCGCTGCAGACGCGCATGCAACGCCGGCCAGCCCTGCGCGCGCGCTTCAGCGGCCAGCCGCGCTCGCAGGTCCGGGTCGGCCACGGGCAGCGGCGACAAGCCACGTTGCAACGCACGGAAATACAAGCCGGTGCCGCCGACCAGCAAAGGAATGCGCCCGCTCGCCGTTACCTTGCGCATCACCGCCAACGCATCGGACCGGAAATCGGCCGCCGAATACGGCTCGGACGCATCGCGTATATCGATCAAATGATGCCGATGGCGCTCCAGCGTCGCCGCATCCGGCTTGGCCGCGCCGATATCCAGGCCGCGGTAGACCAACGCCGAATCGGTGCTGATCAGCTCCAACGGCAGCCGCTCGGCCAGCTCGCACGCCAGAGCGGTCTTGCCCGACGCGGTCGGACCCATGAGAAATACGGCAAGCGGACGATGATCGGGAGGCATCGGCCCATTGTACGGGTGGCGTACGCACGGAATGGACCGATGAGGCCTTATAATCATCGGATATTTACGGAGAGTCTCATGCCCCAGACCATGAAAGCGCTGGTCAAGCGCGACGCAGCCGAAGGCATCTGGATGGAACAGGTGCCGATCCCCGAAATCAGCGCCAACGAGGTGCTGATCAAGGTGGACAAGACCGCCATCTGCGGTACCGACCTGCACATCTACAAATGGGACGAATGGAGCCAGCGCACCATCAAGCCGGGCCTGGTCATCGGCCACGAGTTCGTCGGGCGTATCGTCGAGGTCGGTTCGGCGGTCACGGGTTACACCGTGGGCCAGCGCGTCTCCGCCGAAGGCCACGTGGTCTGTGGCCATTGCCGCAACTGCCGCGCCGGCCGCCCGCACCTGTGCCCGCATGCCATCGGCATCGGCGTGAACCGCAATGGCGCGTTTGCCGAGTACGTGGCGGTGCCGGCCAACAACCTGTGGCCGATTCCGGACTCCATCCCGTCCGAGCTGGCGGCGTTCTTCGACCCTTACGGCAACGCCGCGCACTGTGCGCTGGAGTTCGACCTGATCGGCGAGGACGTGTTGATCACCGGGGCCGGCCCCATCGGCATCATCGCCGCGGGCATCGCCAAGCACGTGGGTGCACGCAACGTGGTGGTCACCGACATCAACGACTACCGTCTGAAACTGGCCGCCGACATGGGCGCCACGCGCGTGGTCAACGTGGCCAAGCAGAACATCCGCGACACCATGGCCGACCTGCACATGGAAGGTTTCGACGTCGGCCTGGAAATGAGCGGCAATCCGACCGCCTTCAACCACATGCTCCATTGCATGTACAACGGCGGCAAGATCGCCCTGCTCGGCCTGCTGCCGGCCGGCGCCGGCATCGACTGGGACAACGTCATCTTCAAGGGGCTGGTCCTGCACGGCATCTACGGTCGACGCATGTTCGAAACCTGGTACAAGATGACGCAAATGGTGCAAAGCGGCTTTCCGCTGGGCAAGGCACTGACCCACCAGATCGCCATCGACGATTTCCAGAAGGGCTTCGACCTGATGGCATCGGGAAACTGCGGCAAGGTGGTGTGCAGCTGGAGCTGATGCGGCCTCACACTGTCACATGCCCCGTGTAGGAGCGGTGGAAGCCGCGATTAGCATACCGCAAGACAATTGTTTGTCCGGCACTACCGACCGATCGCGGCTTCCGCCGCTCCTACAAAAACATTCCGATCAAGGAGCACCCCATGGCCTACACCATTCAAAAGCAACTGCGCGCCGAGCTGGACGACATCCGCGAGCAGGGGCTGTACAAGGACGAGCGTGTCATCACCTCGCCGCAATCGGCCGAGATCACGCTCGAAGACGGCAGCAAAGTGCTGAATTTTTGCGCCAACAATTACCTGGGCCTGGCCGACAATGCCGAGGTGATCGCCGCGGCCAAAGAGGCGCTGGACAGCCACGGCTTCGGCATGGCATCGGTACGCTTCATCTGCGGCACGCAGGATCTGCACAAGCAGCTGGAAGCGAAGATCTCCGAGTTCTTCGGAACCGACGACACGATTCTCTACGCCGCTTGCTTCGATGCCAACGGCGGTCTGTACGAACCGATCCTGACCGCCGATGACGCGATCATTTCCGATGCACTCAACCATGCCTCGATCATCGACGGCATCCGCCTGTGCAAGGCCAAGCGCTTTCGCTACGCGAACAGCGACATGGCCGACCTGGAGAAGCAACTCCAGGCGGCGGACGCGGCCGGCGCGCGGCGCAAGCTGATCAGCTCCGACGGCACCTTCTCCATGGACGGCTTTGTCGCCAAACTGGACGAGATCACGGCGCTGGCCGAAAAGTACGACGCCATGGTGCACATCGACGAGTGCCACTGCACCGGCTTTGTCGGCGACACCGGCCGCGGCGCCGCCGAAGTACACGGCGTGATGGACAAGATCGACCTGTTCACCGGCACCCTGGGCAAGGCATTGGGCGGCGCCATGGGTGGCTTCACCACCGGTCGCGGCGAGATCATCGAGATGCTGCGCCAGCGCTCGCGCCCGTACCTGTTCTCCAACTCGCTGGCGCCGCACGTCGTGGCCGCCGGCATCAAGGTCTTCGACATGCTGGCCGGTGCCGACGAGCTGCGCAACCAGCTCAAGGAAAACACCGCGTATTTCCGCGAGCGCATGACCGCGGCGGGTTTCGACATCAAACCCGGCAACCACCCGATCGTGCCGGTGATGATCCACGACGCGCCCAAGGCGCAAGCGATGGCCAACGCCCTGCTCGACGAAGGCATCTACGTCACCGGCTTTTTCTATCCGGTGGTGCCCAAGGGCCAGGCGCGCATTCGCACGCAGATGAGCGCGGCGCACACACGCGAGCAGCTGGACCGCGCCATTGGTGCGTTTGTCCGGGCCGGCAAGGCGACAGGCGTATTGGCGAGCTGATCGGTCCGGTCGAACGTCGACAAATCACAAGCAAAAAAAAGCCCGGCCAAAGCCGGGCTTTTTTCTTGCTTGAACAACAGCAGCACTTACATGTTGCTGCCTGTCGTCGGGTTGGTCTGCTCGACCGGCACGCTCGAGGCGGACTGGTCGACCTTCAGCTCGACACGACGGTTGCGCGCACGACCATCATCGGTCTTGTTGGTGGCAACCGGGTGGCTCTCGCCTTGACCAATCGGGCCTTCCAGACGGCTGGGCGACACACCATGCGAGGTCAGGTAGTTGTACACGATCTGTGCACGACGCTCCGACAACTTCTGGTTGTAGCTGTCCGAACCGATCGAATCGGTGTAACCGACCACCTTGACCGCAACCTTCGGGTAACGGTTCAGGGTGTCAACGGCCTGCTTCAGGATCATCATCGAAGCGGACGTCGGCTCCTTCAGGGTCGGACCGATCTTGGTCTCGCCCTTGCTCGGACGATCGAACTTGAAGTTCACGCCGCGCAGGTCGATGACGACCTTCTGCGGGCAACCATCCGGACCCACCAGCGAACCGGCAGCCGAGGACGGGCACTGATCGACGCAGTTGTTGACGCCGTCATTGTCGTCATCGAGCTGATCGCAGGTCGGCGGCGGCGGCGGAGCCGGAGCGGCCGGCGGCGGCGGCGGGGCCGGAGGCGTGCCGAAGCGCGACACGATCGAAAGACCCAGCAGCCAGTCACCGTAGCCATTCTCGCTCGGCTGGCTGTCGTTGTCCCAATCGTAGCGGTAAGCCGCTTCGATGCGGAAGTCCGAGTTCTCGTCGATGGTCTTGGACAGGCCCACACCCAGCTCGGCGGCCGGCGACCAGCCATGGTCGTTCCCATTCATGTGGTAGCTGCCCAGAATGCCGGCCAACGCGTACGGACGCCATGCATCCCAGTCACCACCATAAAAGCGAGCCGCCACACCAATGTTGTTGTTGGTCCAATGCCCACTCATGGACTGGTGCGCATCGATGTCGCGTTCCGTCCGATCGACGAAAATATCGATCGAGGTATTGGGTGAAATGAACCGGCCAAAACCAATGCCGTAATACAACTGACGGCTGTTGGTGTTGCGGTCGGTGTCATTGTAATAGCCACCCACCGTGGGGGCGATATACCAACGCCCGTCATATTTGGTGGACATGCCGGCATCCTGTGCCTGGGCGACAACAGCTGCGCCTCCCAAGGCCAGGCCAATCAGCAAACACAAGCCCTTACGTTTCATCTAACTCTCCTCTGATGTGACCTTAAGCGCCCGCTCCACCCCTGACGGACGATCGTGCAGTACGAACGATTTACAACAAATGTCAAGCAGACCGCTCACCGTTTCCCGTGGCGGATGCGTGCAGTTTATCAAAAAACAAACATTTGAACCGCCCGTATGCGCTCTTGTTCATACAAGAGTCACAAGCACGTTCAGGTTGAAAAGAGTGCCATGAAGTCCGGCAGCGGCATGGCATCGAGCTTGGCCGGGTCGGCGCAGGCCGCCAGGATGGCTTCCACGCGATGCGCCGGCAAATGGCCACGCAGCGCGCTTTCGAACTTGTCCAGCAGCACGGGAATGCCTTCCTCGCGACGCTTGCGATGACCGATCGGATAGTCGATCGACACCTTGTCGGTATGGCTGCCGTCGGCAAAGAACACCTGAACGGAGTTGCCGATATAGCGTTTGTCGGGGTCGAAATAATCCTTGGTGAACTGCGGATTCTCACGCACTTCCATCTTCCCGCGGAGGTTGTCAATGCGCGGATCGGCGGCCACGTCGTCACCGTAATCGGACGCCACCAGGCGGCCGAAGATCAATGGCACCGCCACCATGTACTGGATGCAATGATCGCGGTCGGCATAATTGGCCAAGGGGCCAACCTTGTCGATAATCCGGCAACCGGCTTCCTGGGTTTCAATGACGATTCTGTCCACCTGATCAATGCGTTCGGCGACCTGCTCGTGCAACTGCATGGCGCATTCCACTGCCGTTTGCGCATGAAACTCCGCGGGATAACTGATCTTGAGCAGCACGTTTTCCATCACGTAACTGCCGAAATCACGTTCGAACTCGAACGGCTTGCCGCCAAAGGCCACGTCATAAAAACCCCAGGTCTTGGCCGACAACGCCGACGGGTAGCCGACCGCGCCCTTGTCCACGGCATTGAGGGCATGGGTGACGGCACGGCGACAGGCATCGCCGGCAGCCCAGCTTTTGCGCGGCCCGGTGTTGGGCGCATGGCGGTAGGTACGCAGCGCGCCGTTGTCGATCCAGCTGTGCGAGACGGCGTTGACGATCTCGTCCTTGCCGCCGCCGAACATCTGCGTGGTCACGGCGGTGGACGCCAGCCGCACCAGGATCACGTGGTCCTGGCCGACGCGGTTGAAACTGTTCTTGAGCGCGTAGCAACCCTGGATTTCATGCGCCTTGATGGCCGCGGTCAACACGTCGCGCACCGTCGGCACCGAACCGCCCTCGCGCCCGGCCTTGCGCCCCAGATAGTCGGCCACGGCCAGGATCGACCCCAGATTGTCCGACGGATGGCCCCACTCGGCGGCCAGCCAGGTGTCGTTGAAGTCCAGCCAGCGGATCTGGGCACCGATGGCGAACGCGCCCTGGACCGGATCCAGCTCGTGGCTGGTACCCGGAACACGGGTCCCCCCCGGCAAGGTCGCGCCGGGCACGATCGGCCCCAGGTGTTTGACGCACTCGGGAAATTTCATCGCCAACATGGCGCAACCAAGGGCGTCGAGCAGCACGTAGCGCGCGGTGTCGTAGGCCTCTTTCGAGTCGATGCGGTAGTCGACCACGTAGTCGGCAATGTCACGCATGGGCTGGTCGGGATCGGGACGCTGGGCGGAACGGATATCGGCGCTCATGAGCACTCCGGAATGCGAAAGCGTCTATTTTAACCTGCGTCGCCGCATGTCGCTTGACGCAAAAGGACTACTCCTTGACGTCGGATACGGGCGTCGGGAGAATGGGCGGGCTATCCCAAGAGGGAGTAGCCCCTGGGCACCATCGGTGCTTCGCGCGACAGTCGTCATCACGAGCCGAAGGCTCCGGTTGTCGCGGTGGTTTTCATCGCGGGCGAGACTTTTGCGGCCACGGCAGGCTTGCGCGGCTGTCGTGGTTGCTCTTGTCTTCGCGCAAATCATCGGGAACCACATGGATTTTTTCTCGCTGCCCCCGCACTTCTTCTCCGGGCTTCTCAGCATCATCGTCATCGACCTGGTCCTGGCCGGCGACAACGCCGTCGTCATCGCCCTGGCGGCCAAGCGACTTCCCCATGCCCTGCGACGCAAAGCCATTTTCTGGGGCACTTTTGGTGCCGTGGCGCTGCGCATCGTGCTGACCATCGGGGTTGTCTATCTGCTCAAGTTGCCCGGCTTGATGCTGATTGGCGGCATCGCGCTGGCTCCCATCGCCTGGAACCTGCTGCGCCAGAACGACGTCCACGAAGATCCGCATGTCAAGCAGGCCACCAGCCTGGGCGCGGCGATCCGCACCATCATCCTGGCCGATGCCCTGATGGGTCTGGACAATGTGCTCGGCATCGCCGGCGCGGCCAAGGGCCATGTCGGACTGGTCGTCATCGGCTTGCTTATCAGCGTGCCGCTGGTGGTGTGGGGATCGACACTGATCCTGAAGCTGATGGACCGCTTCCCGTTCATCATCTACCTGGGCGCCGGCACCATTGCCTGGACCGCCGCGCGCATGATCGGGCACGACCATCTGGTCGGTGACTGGTTCGCTGCCAACGCCTGGGCGCAATGGCTGCTCGACGCACTGCTGATTGCCGGTGTCTGCGGACTGGGTTATCTGGCGTCGCGACGCGCGCGCCGACGCCGCGAAACATAGGCATACAATGATCGTCTGGACACCACCAAGGAGTCACCAGATGAAACTGTATTTTCTTCCCGGCGCCTGTTCCCTGGCCGACCACATCACCCTGGAATGGTCCGGCCTGACGTATGAAGCCGTCGAGATGGCACGTGACGAGCTCAAGTCGCCCGCCTACCTCGCCATCAACCCCGCCGGCGCCGTCCCGGCACTGGTCGACGACGATGGCTGGACGCTGACGGAAAACGTCGCGATCCTGCACTATCTTGCCGACAAGGCACCCGACGCGGGCCTGGCCGGCGACGACGCACGCGGTCGCGCCGAGATCAATCGCTGGCTGGGTTTTCTCAACTCCGACGTGCATCAGTCGTTCAAACCGCTGTTTGCGCCGGCAGGTTTCATCACCGACGAATCGCAACACGAAGATCTGAAAGCGCAGGCCCGGGACAAGCTGCATGCCCGCTTCGCGCGCATCGACAATCGCCTTGCACATGCCACCTGGCTGGGCGGCGAGACGCGCTCGATCGCCGATCCTTATCTGTTCGTGGTGCTGCGTTGGGCGCACGCGCTGAAGGTCGACCTCGCCGACATGCCCGCGCTTGATGCGTTCTTCAAACGCATGAGCGAGGACGCGGGGGTCAAGAAAGCACTGGCTGCCGAGGGCCTCGACTGACCCGTCCCTGTTCGTTCAAAACAACGGCGGGAACACACCCTGTGCGCTCGTGCATCAAAAGCGCAGGTACACGAACGCCGACGGACCGTTGAGCTGCACATCCAGACTGTCGGTGTAGTACTCGTGTTCCTGCTCGATGTGGATGCTGTTGACGGCGTACTCGAGGGCAAAGCCCAGATGCTCGACCGGCAACCATTTGACCCCGAGTGACGCGTTGTAGATGTGTCCGCTCAGGTCGCCGCCACCCTTGAACACGCCGGCGGCGTCCAGATACATGCGCCAATGCTCGTTGAACGCATGCCGCCATCCCACCTGCAGCAGCGGCGCCCAGGCACTGGCACCAGTGCTCTCGTCGATGTCGGCCCTGGTCTCGCCGTTGACGCGAATCCGTCCCTTGATGTGGCCCGACGCCCGATAATGGCTGGCGCCGAAGCCCAGCCCGAACACGTCGTCGTCATTGCCGAACCACCATCGCCAGGCAAGGCTGCCGAAGGCAAACGAGACGCGGCCGTAAACGCGGGCGTCCACATCGTAACGATAGTCGCGCCACGCCAGCGTATGCTGCCAGCTTGCGCCACTGGCACGGCTGTAGCGGTAATAGTCGACCGACAACCCCTGATGATCACCGATCAGATAGTGGGCGCGAAAGCGCGGCAGTGATGCGGCATCATCGAAGCCGAGATCGTCCTCGAGGCTGGCACTGCCGCTGAACAATCCATACGGCAAGCTGGCACCGAGCGTGGTGCTGCTGGTGGCGTGGTAGGTACCGATACCGATATCGAAACGGTCCAGCGCCGGTGAATGTTGCGCCAGCAACGGCCCGGCCCACAGCATGATGGCCACGCCGGCAATGGCCGCAGCCAGCCGACGATGCCTGCATGCAATCAATGACGCCGACGCGGCGTGCCGGTCACACGACTTCTGGCGCATGGATGGCAACTCCTCGCTCCACATCAGCGCCACACATTGCCATGCGTCGGCTTTATGAATGCCCAACGCGCTCTTCGACATGCGGCAAAGACTCAGCGCTTTTCGAGCGGGGTGAACGTGCGATTCTCGGGGCCGATGTAGTTGGCACTGGGGCGAATGATCTTGCCGTCGATGCGCTGCTCGATGATGTGTGCACTCCAGCCGGCAGTGCGCGCGATCACGAACAACGGTGTGAACATGGCCGTCGGCACGCCCAGCATGTGATAGGCGCTGGCCGAATACCAGTCCAGGTTCGGGAACATCTTCTTGAGTTCCATCATCACGTTCTCGATCGCCTCGGAGACCTCGAACAGCGTCTCGTTGCCACCCTCGGCGCAGAGCTTGCGACTGATTTCCTTGATGATCGGGTTGCGCGGGTCACCGATGGTGTAGACCGGATGACCGAAGCCGATCACGATTTCCTTGTTGGCCACGCGCTCGCGGATGTCGGCCTCGGCTTCTTCGGCGGAGCGGTAGCGGCTGATGATTTCCATCGCCACTTCGTTGGCGCCTCCGTGCTTGGGACCGCGCAAGGCGCCGATCGCGCCGGTCAGCGCCGAGTAGAAATCCGAACCGGTACCGGCGATGACGCGGCCGGTGAATGTCGAGGCATTGAATTCGTGCTCGGCGTACAGGACCAGCGACTTGTCCAGCGCGTCGACAGCAAGCTCGGTCGGTTCGGTGCCGTGCAGCAAATGCAGGAAGTGACCGGCGATGGTCTCGTCGTCGGTCTCGACATCGATGCGCTTGCCGCTGTGGCTGTAGTGGTACCAGTACAGCAGGATGGAACCGAAGCACGCCATCATGCGATCGGCAATCTCGCGCGCGCCGGTCACATTGTGGTCGTCCTTTTCCGGCAGCACCGTGCCGACCACCGAGCAACCGGTGCGCAGCACGTCCATGGGATGGGTCGAGGCCGGCAGCTGTTCGAGCACGGCCTTGACCGATGCCGGCAGACCGCGCATGGTGCGCAGCCGCGCGCGATAGGCGTTCAACTCCGACCAGGTCGGCAGCACGCCGTGTACCAGCAGATAGGCCACGGCCTCGAAGCTCGACTTGGTGGCCAGGTCGTTGATGTCGTAACCGCGATAGTGCAGATCGTTGCCGCTCAGGCCCACCGTGCAGACCGCCGTGTTGCCGGCCGCCACGCCGGACAGGGCGACGGATTTCTTGCCCTTGCGGGGTTGGGTGTCGTTGCTTTCGCTCATGCTCGATACCTCGTTCAAAATGACAGGTCGATGTGTATGTTGTCAGTCGGACTGTTTGTGGTCGGTGAACAACTGGTCCAACTTCTGTTCGTATGCGTGGTAGCCGAGAAAATCGTACAGTTCGTCGCGCGTCTGCATCTGTGGCACGTACGCCTTCTGCGTGCCATCGCGGCGCACCGTCTCGTAAAAACCGAGCGCCGCCTTGTTCATCGCGCGGTAGGCGCCACAGCAGTACAGCGCGATGTCGACATTGGCGCTCGCCAGTTCCTCGACGGTAAAGAACGGTGTCTTGCCGAACTCGGTCAGGTTGGCCAGGATCGGCACCTTCACCGCGGCCTTGAACTTGCGGTAGTTGTCCAGTGTGCCCATGGCCTCGGGAAAAATCATGTCCGCGCCGGCCTCGACATAGGCCACGGCGCGTTCGATGGCCGCGTCGACGCCCTCTTTGCCGGCGGCATCGGTACGCGCCATGATCACGAAGTCCGGATCGGTGCGGCCATCCACCGCGGCTTTGACGCGATCGACCATCTCGGCCGTGGACACCACGTCCTTGCCGGGCCGGTGGCCACAGCGCTTCTGCCCGACCTGATCCTCCATGTGCACGGCAGCCACACCCGCGCGCTCGAAGGAACGGATGGTACGGGCGATATTGAACGCGCCGCCCCAGCCGGTGTCGATGTCGACCATCAGCGGCAGCCGTGTGGCCTCGACGATGCGGCGCGCATCGACGAGCACGTCTTCCATGGTCGAAATGCCCAGATCAGGCATGCCCAGCGAATTGGCGGCCACGCCACCACCGGACAGATACAAAGCCTTGTAGCCCACGCGCTTGGCCATCAAACCGGCATAAGCCGTGATCGCGCCAACCACCTGCAGGGGCTGTTCACTCTCGACGGCAGCGCGAAAAGCCGCGCCCGCGGAAACCGATGCGTTCATGCGCAACGCCTCATGCAAAAAACGCATTTTAACAGGGCACCCGCCCGGCTCGCGTAGTCCAAATGCAAGATGCCGGATATCAACAGTTTATTGACTGGTGACGCGGCCGGTCCGAGCACGTACATTGCGCTGATGAACAAACACAAAATGTCGCTCCCGACGCGCATCCTCTGGGGTCTGGTCATCGGTATCGTGGCCGCCCTCGTGACCCTGGCCATCGGTCACTGGTACCCGCCGCTGCTGACGTTCATGCAGGGCGTGTCCACGACGGTGCTCGACCCGTTCGGTCAGATCTTCCTGCGCCTGCTGTTCTTCGTGGTCATTCCACTGGTGTTCGCCTCGCTGGCATCCGGCGTGACCCAGCTGGGCCAGCTCAGTCGTCTGGGGCCGCTGGCGGGGCGCACGTTCGCGCTGTTTTTCGCCAACATGATCATCGGCGTGGGCATTGGCCTGGTGATGATGAACCTGGTCCAGCCCGGCCAGCACATCGATCCGCAGGCCACGGCCAAGCTGATGGCCGAGTACGGCGGCAGCGCGGCCGACACCGTGCGCACCCATGCCGAACAGCCGGGCCTGAGCTTTGCGCTGCTGGTGGACATGTTCATGCCGCGCAACCTGGTCGGCGCCGTGGCCGGCAATTCGCGCACCACCATCGGCGACGTGCTGCCGCTGATCCTGTTCGCGATCCTGGTCGGCGCCGCGGCCACCCAGCTTGACGAAAAGAACCGCAAGCGCGTGCAGGACGGCTTGGACCTGGTCACCGACCTGATGACGCGCATCGTCGATTTCGCCCTGCGGTTGGCTCCCTACGCCGTGCCGGCCATGATCTACAGCGTGATCGTCAAGGTCGGTCTGGATGTGGTGATCGCCTTGTCGGTGTTCGTGGTCGCCTGTCTGGTGGCGCTGGCGCTGCATCTGTTCGGCACCATGTCGCTGTGGATCAAGTTTCTCGCCCGCCAGTCGCCACTGACCTTCTTCAAGCGCATCCGCCCGGTACTGGTGACGGCGTTCTCGACCAGCTCCAGCAACGCCACATTGCCGACCTCGCTGGCCATCGCGCAGGAAGAATTGAAGCTGCGCCCGAGCACCTCCGGCTTCGTGCTTCCGCTCGGCGCCACCATGAACATGAGTGGCACGGCATTGTTCGAGGGTTGCGTGGTGCTGTTCATCGCGCAGATCTACGGCGTGGACCTGAGCCTCGGATCGCAGCTGATCATGATGCTGCTGTCGGTATTGAGCGCGGTCGCGGTATCGGGTATTCCCGGCGGTTCGCTGCCGATGATCGCCGGCCTGCTGGTCACCTTCGGCGTCCCGGCCGAAGGCATCGGCATCATCATCGGCGTGGACCGCATCCTCGACATGGCCCGCACCACGGTCAACGTCGGCAGCGACGTGGTGACATCGCAAATCGTCGACGACAGTCTGAAACGCGCGGAAAGCCGGGGCTCGTGAATGCATGACCGGCCGGAATGCCGGTCAGAACAACACCTGCACGCGCATGCCCAGCGAGTTGCCCCAATCAGGTCCCTTTTCGTGGCTGACCTGGTTGTTGGTGTACCAGCGGATGTAATTCATCATCACCCGCGACCACTCGTTGAGGTACCAGTTCACGCCCAGCGTGTAGCTCTTGCCATCACCACCGCGCGGCGCGCCGCCATGAAAATCGTAATGGTCCACACGGCCCACCAGTTCGAAGGCACCCCAACCGCCGGCGGTCACCGGTCGATTGACATGCAGCCAGTGCCAGGTGCCGCTGTGGCTGGAGAATCCCGGTTTCTCGCCGGTGATCACCCAACCGGCGCCCAGTGACGATCCATGCCGGTGCACGGACGGCTCGCTGCTTGAATCGATGCTGCGCTTGGCGTACTCGGCCATCACCCAGAAATTGCGGTACACGCCACCGAGTTCGTAGCCGGATGCATGATCCTGGGTGGTGTCGTGTATGGAACTGGCCGACACATGCAGGTTGCGATTGAACTTGACCGCGATTTCCGGCGTGTCGTTGACCCGACCGACACCCGCGCCGATCTTCTCGTAGTAGTACCAGGCACCCACGTGCACGAATCCGCTGCCCGTCTTGATCGGGTTCCAGTGCGCGCGGGTGACATAGGCGACCGAATCGGAGTAGTCGCCGCTGCTGGAGCTCCCCGGTGTATCGCCGGTAATGGACAGGCTGTAATGCCAGTTCGAGCCATAGACCCGCATTTGCGCGCCCAGCCCGAAGTAGCCATTGACCGGCTCGCCCACGGTTCCCGCCGCGTTGCGAATCATGAAAGGCACCATCGCGGACTGGCTGCCACTGTCGACACCAATGTCCTTGAGCACATTGCCGACATAAAACCGCGTCTTGTGGTTGCCGAACAGGCGCGTCGTGTAGTTGAGGTAGGCTTGCCGCAAGTGGGTGTCGCCACCGCGAAAATCGACGGCAAGCCGGTAACCGAATTGGCCGATGGTGCCCTGCATGCCAAGCCTGGCCGCTTCCAGGCGCGCGCCACTGATGTTGCGCTCGGGATACCCGGAGCCCCACGTCGTGGTGAAGTCCTCCATCAGGCGACCCCGGGGCCGAAACGTGAAGAAACCGTCGCTGCTGCTGAAGGTCGGACCGGCGGCACCATACTTGCCCCACTCGACTGATCCGGTGGTCTCGGCATGCGCACTCAGTT